>WFTL01000138.1 GCA_015485495.1 Planctomycetaceae bacterium | reverse complement strand
TTCGAACGTGATCTGTCCTCCGTCTGTCGATCGGGCTCCCCAGGGGCTGGAACTGCCCGAATGCGACACACGCGGCTGATCGCCGGCCTGCTGCGGCGACATGCCGAAATCGATCATGTTCATCACCACCTGAGCGTGTCCCTGAGGCTGAAAATCGCCTCCCATGACCCCGAACGACATCACCGGCCGGCCTTCACGGGTCATGAACGCCGGAATGATCGTGTGAAACGGACGCTTATGGGGTTCCAGCCGATTGCGATGATTCGGATCGAGCGAGAAGGCCTGACCGCGATTCTGCATCGGGAATCCGACGCCTTCGGGACACAGAGCCGACCCGTATCCCGCATAGTTGCTCTGAATGAATGAAATCATGTTTCCTTCGCCGTCGGCAGCCGTCAGATAGATGGTGTCCGAGTCGAGTTCGGGATCGCCGTAACGAACGGTCTGGCGGGCACGACCCGGGTCGATCAGCCGGGCGCGGCGGCGGGCGTAGTCTTTGGAAATGAGCTGTTCCACCGGTACGTCGGCGAAATCCATGTCGGCGTAGTACTGAGCCCGGTCTTCGAATGCCAGCTTCTTGGCTTCGATGAACAGATGCAGATGTTCGGCCGAGTTCGGCTGCAGGCTGCCAATGTCGAACTGTTCCAGAAGGTTGAGAATCTGCAGGGCTGCGATTCCCTGTCCGTTGGGTGGAATTTCCCAGACATCCCAGCCGCGATAACTGCTGGAAACCGGGTCCACCCAGGTCGCCGTGTGGTCGCGCAGATCCTTCCGGGTCATCCGACCGCCCAGTGCATCGGACATGGCCACGATCCGTTCGGCAATGTCGCCTTCGTAAAAGGCCCGCGGCCCGCCTTCCGCAATCGCTTCATAACTGCGGGCAAGTTCCGGATTCCGAAACACGTCGCCGTATTTCGGCGGCCGTCCGTCCGGATGGAACACGCGTGCCAGACTGGGCGCCTGGCGGGAATCGAAGCGAAAGTATGTCGAAATGATGGGTGACAGAGGAAACCCGCTGC
The DNA here is from genome assembly GCA_015485495.1 of Planctomycetaceae bacterium. Taxonomy (GTDB): domain Bacteria; phylum Planctomycetota; class Planctomycetia; order Planctomycetales; family Planctomycetaceae; genus S139-18. Next base: position 54,609 of record WFTL01000138.1, on the reverse strand, counting down.
GGGCGTAGTCGATCGCCGCTTCCAGACACTGTCCCAGAGACAGTCTGCCGAACCGTTCATTCAGCGCTCCCCAGCCGCTCACACATCCCGGAACGCTCCAGGACAGCGGGCTGAACCGGGGGATCGAAGACAGTCCCAGCTTCTCGGCCGCCTTCAGATCCCAGTTCCACGGTGATCGGCCGCTGGCGTTCAGTCCGTACAGTTTCTGGTCCTTCTCGATCCAGACGATGGCAAACAGGTCTCCTCCGATCCCGTTGCTCGCCGCTTCGGTGAGCCCCAGCATGGCGTTCGTCCCGATCGCCGCATCCACGCAGTTGCCGCCGGCCTGAAGCAGATCGATTCCGACCTGAGCGGCCAGAGGCTGACTGGCGCAGACAAGTCCTCTCTGACAGACCACCGTCGACCGGTTCCGGTTGCGGTGTTCCAGAAGATCCAGACGCAGCCGCGGTCCGACGTCTGTTCCCGCGGATTTCCGCATACCGGTAAGAGACAGGGATGTCAGACCGGCGGTTTTCAGGAACTGTCGACGTTTCATCACGGCCCCCCTGCTCATTGAAAAAACGGAACGTGCGCATTCAGTCGATGGAAAGCACGTACTTTCCGAACTGGGGCGAATCGGCCATCTTCCTCACAGCCTGATCGCCGTCTTCCAGAGGAAACACGCCATCGATCACCGGATGAATCTCATGCCGGTTCACCAGGTCCAGCATCTCCTGAAAATCCGTCGGAGATCCCATCGTGGATCCGATCAGATGGAGCTGTTTCCAGAACAGTTTGAACAGATCCAGCCGATCGGGCGGACCTGCGGTGGCTCCGTAACTGACGATTCGCCCGCCGTTGTCAACGGCATTCAGCAGTGCCCGGTAACCCGGCCCGCCCGCGCTGTCGATAATGAGCTGCGGAGCGCCGGCTTCCTGCACCATCGTTTTCCACCAGGTGTCGTCTGTGTACAGGAAACCGCCCCGGGCCCCCAGCTTCCCGGCCCGATGGATTTTTTCTTCAGAAGACGACGTCACCCAGACTTCCGCCCCGGCAGCCACGGCGAACTGCAGAGCAAACGTGGCCACGCCGCCGCCGATTCCCGTAATCAGAACCCGTTCACCGGCCTGCAGACGTCCCTGAGCAAACACCGCGCGGTACGCGGTCACGCCGCCCAGCGGCAGGGCCGCCGATTCATTCCAGTCCAGATGCCCGGGACGCGGAAACACCTGAGCCGCATCGATGACGATTTCCGTGGCAAACGTTCCGTCGGCCGGCAGGCCCAGAATCGTAAACTGCGCGTCCTGAACGGCCGGGTTGTCTCCCCAGTCCAGTCCGGGATTCAGCACCACTTCCTGTCCTGCCAGTTCATCGGACACGCCGTCTCCGCACTGAGTCACGATGCCGGCTCCATCGGAACCCAGAACGCACGGGAGTTCGATGCCCGGATACATTCCCTGCGTGATCCACCAGTCGCGCCGATTCAGAGCCGCCGCGTGCAGCCGCACAACTACCTCTCCCGGTCCTGGCTGCAGGTCGGGCCGTTCTTCGAGAACCAAAGATCCGTGGACTTCGCGCAGGACGAGACACTTCATGGCAGCCATTCATTCCAGGGCAACAGGACAACACGCCGCTCAGATCCGACAGACAGTCCGCATTCGGTCCCCGAACGGCATCCGGCGACAGGATCAGGGCCATACCGACCAAAGTGTTCCTTTCTGCCGCCGACCGAAACGGCGATCGGTCAGCCGCTAACGTCCTGTGCCGGATGCCCTTTGTCAACCGTCGCGCGATTCCGGCATGGCCGGTCGATCTGTCCAGGCGTCCTGCGACCGCACGGCCTCCGCGATCGCTGCCAGCAGGCCGTCCCACTCGGCCAGACGGGCTTCTGCGTGCACCGGCAGGCCGGCCTGTTCCGCGGCCTGCGTTGTCCGCGGACTGATGGAAGCCACCCGAACCGGGCATTCCGGATCCGTCAGTTCCGGAAACACATCGGCGGCCCGCTGAGCGATCACCGGACTGCTCAGACAGATCCAGTCCGGCCCATCGGACCGAAAACGTTCTCGCAGCCGCTCGTCTGACTCGGTGTCACAGTGCCGATAGGCCACGACCCTATCGACGACGGCTCCTGCCGCCGTCAGCCGTTCATATAGTTCCGGTCTCGCTCGATCAGCCGACGGCCACACACATCGCGTTCCGGCGATCGCCGGCAGCAGTGCTTCGGCCAGAGCTTCCCCGCCGGGTGAGGCGGCCGTCACATCCGGCGACAGGTGCCAGGATTCCAGAGCCGCGGAGGTGGACGGACCAACAGCCGCGATCCGCACGGATCCCAGATGCCGGCCGTCCAGCCCCAGATGTCTCAGCCGTTCCATGAAACTCCGCACGCCGTTGGCGCTGGTGAACAGCAGCCAGTCTGCCGTGTGACAGTTTCGAACGGCTTCATCCAGCAGGGCCAGCCGCTCGGAATCGGGCGGCAGGATGCGAATCAGAGGCAGCGGGATCGGCTGTCCTCCCTGCCGCACGACGGATCGGATCACATCGTCCATCTGATGTTCAGAACGAGTGATGCCGATGCGCTGCCCAAACAGCGGAAGCTGTTCGAACCAGGAAATCGTCTTCCGCTGATTCACGCATTCCCCGATAACGATCAGAGACGGAGCTTTCATGTCGGCAGCGGCCACCCGATCGGCCAGGTCGCTCAGCGGACCGGTGACCACGCGCTGCGCAGCCAGGGACGCTCGTGAGATGACAGCCGCCGGTGTATCGGCCGGACGGCCGTTTTCCATGAGACTTCGGCAGATCGTTTCCAGCCGGGCGAGTCCCATGTAGAAGACCAGCGTTCCGGGAAAGCGGGCCAGAGCATCATAGTCCAGGCGCCGATCGGGCCTGTCCGGTGTTTCCTGACCGGTGATGAAGGCAACGGCCGATGCATGGTCGCGATGCGTGAAGGAAAATCCGGCATACACACCGGCCGCGGTCGCCGCCGTGATTCCAGGGACCACTTCGTAAGGAATTCCCGCACTTTCCAGCGCCTGCGCCTCTTCGCTGCCGCGACCGAAAATGTACGGATCGCCGCCTTTGAGCCGAACGACGGACCGGCCCTGGCGGGCTTCCTGAATGAGGCGATCGTTGACGTCTGCCTGTGGCACCACCGGCAGCCGACCGTCCGTTCGCGTCCGGGCCGTGCGTTCTGTGCGTCCGGACGCCAGACGCATCAGCAGTGGATTCACCAGTCCGTCGTAAAACACGACATCGGCGTTTTTCAGCAGTTCCGCACCGCGCAGCGTGAGCAGATCCGGGTCTCCCGGACCGGCTCCGACCAGATACACTTTCCCTTTTTCGCACAGTGGCTGCATGACAGTGATCGCGGGACCGCGACCGGATGGAGTTGTGTCTGTCTGCCTGTCGGCCGACCGGCTGCTCGTCCGGCCCGTCCGGGACGAACACGTCTTTACGGCATACCGGCCCGGTGCTGCTGCCGATTGCCCGCCCGCCGGTTGTCAGAGGCTGTCTACCCTGCCGTCGGTCCGGTCCGGCGTCAAGCAGACGGTCGTCATTGAGAAAAGAACCGCACAGGAACGAATCATCGGAGTGGCATGTCGGAAGATCGACGGCCACAATGACGGGCCTTCGTTCAGGGGATTTTCGAGACTCGCTTCTGCGGCCGGCCTTTCGATGCTCACGTTTTTTTCCTTCGTCGGTTTCACGGGTCTGGTAGCTGTCGTTTCATGGTGGCGTACCAGAAACGACGACCATGAGTCGGCCACGGGGTATTTCCTGGCCGGACGGGGACTGGTGTGGCCGGTGATCGGTGGATCCCTGCTGCTGACGAACCTGTCGACGGAACAGCTTGTGGGCATCAATGCGGGCGGCTACCAGCATGGCATGCTGCTGATGACGTGGGAGGTCTGGTCGTCGCTGTCCATCGTGGCCATGGCCCTCATTTTTCTGCCGCGGTATCTGCGCAGCGGCATCACGACGATCCCGGAATTTCTGGAATTGCGTTTCGACCGCAGCGTCCGCCTGCTGACATCCTGCATTTCCGTGGTGCTCATCAGTTTCATTCTGCTGCCGTTCATCCTGTTTTCCGGAGCGGAATTCATGATTCCCGTGTTCGATGTTCCGTCCGTTCTCGGTTCGGACACGCGTGTGAATCTGCTTGTGGTCAGCGGTCTGATGGCGTTCATCGGAGGCTGTTATGCGGTTTTCGGCGGTCTGAGTGCGGTTGCGGTATCGGACACGGTCAATGCCCTGGGGCTGGCCGTCGGCGGGCTGCTCATCCCTCTGTTCGGTCTGAGTTTCATTGGGCAGGGCAGCATTCCGGCCGGTCTGTCGGTTCTTGCTGAACAGCATCCGGAACGTCTGGCTCCGGTCGGTGATTCGGATTCTCCCATGCCCTGGCACACGCTGTTCACCGGCGTGACGCTTCTGACGACGTTTTACTGGTGCACCAATCAGGGAATCGTGCAGCGAACGTTCGCCGCCCGCAATCTGGCCGAAGGCCAGAAGGGCACACTGTTCGCCGCTCTGATCAAACTTCTGGGGCCGCTGTACCTGGTGCTGCCGGGCATCATCGCCTGGCACATTGTCGCCAGCGGCCGCTACGCGATTCCGTCCGATGTCCCCCTGCCCCAGGACGCCAACGCATCGTACGGGTTTCTGGTGCGGCTGGTTCTTCCGGACTGGGCCGTGGGATTTTTCGCGGCAACGATCTTCGGAGCCATTCTCAGTTCATTCAACAGCTTCCTCAACAGCGGCAGCACGCTGTTCGGAATGGACATTTATCGGGGATTCCTGCGGCCGACGGCCACCGATCGGGAAGCGGTCCGGGCCGGACAGATTTTCGGGCTGGTGCTGATCCCTCTGAGTGTGCTTCTGGTTCTGTACTTCAAGTTTTTTACCAGCGACAACCTGTTCGGCGTTCTCATTCAGTTTTCGTCCGTCACCAACGTGCCGCTGATCACCATCATGCTGGTGGCCTTCTGCAGCCGCCGCACACCGCCGATCGGGATCCATGCCGGGCTGATCGCCGGCATGATCTTCCAGTTCGTCTTCGGAATCCTGAGCGGCGACCGGTTCGGTCTCACGGTGGGGGATGCGTTCTACGGGGTTCAGGGACTGCACGTGGCGGGCGTCAATTTCGTGTTCATTCTGCTGGTGGTCCTGGCCTTTCGGGTGCTGATGCCGCGGGAAGATCCAGGAGACACTCCCTGTTCGGGAGACGTGGATGTCCGTCCCTGGCGTTTTGCCGTCCCGGCAGGAATCGTGCTCACCGCCATCATTGCCGGAATCTATCTGTCGTTGTGGTGGCGCTTCGGTACCACGCCCGGGAAGCATGTTCGGGCGGAATATGCGGCCGTCCATCCTCCGGCTGCTTCCGACGAAAACGACCGATAGACGCGCCGACACTCCGCGAGCGGTCACGAAGTGTTGTCAGCGAAAAGATGTTTGCCGTTCCCCGGTCGACGACACCCGGTCTGGTCGCCATAATTTCAATGGACGACCCGTTGTTTCCTCAGTTTCGATGAATGTTCCCGCGATGTCCCAGCCTTTTGCCGCCGACACGGAGACCGATTACGAAGATCCGCTGGATCTGATGGATGAAATCGATCAGCTGCGCCGGGAGAAAGACGCGACCATTCTGGCTCATTTCTATGTGGACGGAGAGATCCAGGACATTGCCGATTTCACCGGAGACAGCCTGAAGCTGGCCCGCGATGCCACCCGTGTGACGACATCGACGATCGTTTTCTGCGGTGTGCATTTCATGGGGGAATCGGCCAAGATCATGAATCCGGAAAAAACGGTCCTCATTCCGGATCCCCTGGCCGGCTGTTCTCTGGCCGAAAGCTGCCAGGCCGATGAGCTGAAGGCCTTTCAGGACGGGCTGCGTGCCGATGGCCGCCGCTTCGAAACCGTGGCCTACATCAACACATCCGCGGCCGTCAAAAGCCTGTGCGACTGGATCGTCACCAGCGGCAATGCGCAGGAAATCATCGACCGCATTCCGGCCGACCGGGAAATTCTGTTCGTACCCGACCGCCATCTGGGGCGGTACCTGTCGGAAGTGACCGGCCGGCCGATGATTCTGTGGCCGGGTTCCTGCATGGTCCACGAAATTTTCAGCGTCCAGGATCTCCTGCGCGCCCGCCGCAGCAATCCCGGCAGCCAGGTGATCGCTCACCCGGAATGTCCGCAGAATATCCTGGAACTCAGTGATTTTGTCGGCGGAACGGAGAAAATGCGACGCCACGTCATGTCCACTGCGGAACCAACCACGTTTCTGGTGGCCACCGAAGCCACCATGATTCACGCACTTCAGAAATCGGCTCCGCAGCACACCTTCATTCCGGTGCCCGGCATCATGACCTCGTCCGGAGAAACGTGTGCCTGCAACCGCTGTCCCCACATGGAACGCAATACGCTGCAGAAAGTCCGCAACTGTCTGCGGGACGGCCAGCCGGAAATCGTCTGGCAGGATTACTACGAAGCGGCCCGCGCTGTCCTGGAAAAAAGCCTGCTGCAGTGATTTCGTCCCGGCCTCTGTTTCGGTCAAGACCCCTGATCTTCCTGTTCGAGGAGCTGCCTGGGTGATGTGGTGCGTTCGAATCTGTTTTCTGTCCTGCGGCCTGCTCAGTGCCGTTTCTGCCGTGAATGCTCAGCCCATGCCTCAGTTTGTCCGCTCCGTGGAAGGGATCAGTGAATACCGTCTGGACAACGGGCTGCAGATCCTGCTGCTGCCCGACGTATCCCGGCCGACTGTCACGGTCAATCTGACCGTGCTGGTCGGTTCGCGGCATGAAGGCTATGGCGAGGCCGGCATGGCCCATCTGCTGGAACACATGCTGTTTCGCGGTACGCCGACTCACCAGGACATCCCCCGCCTGCTGAAGGAACGCGGCGCCGAATTCAACGGAACCACCTGGCTGGACCGCACGAATTACTACGAAACGATGCCGGCCGATCCGGACAATCTGGAATTCGCCATCCGGCTGGAAGCCGACCGCATGATCAACAGCAGCATCCGCCGCGAAGATCTCGATTCCGAAATGACGGTCGTTCGCAACGAATTCGAACGCGGGGAGAACAGTCCGTTCCGTGTGCTCATGCAGCGGATGGTGAGCGCCGCGTTCGAATGGCACAATTACGGGAAATCGACCATTGGCAACCGCGCTGACATCGAACGGGTCCCCATCGAAAATCTGCGACAGTTCTACCGCCGCTTTTATCAGCCGGACAACGCGGTGCTGATCGTGGCCGGACAGTTCGATGCCGAGCGGGCACTGGAACTTGTCGGAAAATACTTCGGTCCCATTCCGCGGCCCGAACGGCGGCTCAACACCACCTGGACCGAAGAACCGCCCCAGGACGGAGAGCGTCTGGTCACCGTGCGGCGCGTCGGGGAGGTGCCTCTGGCCGGGCTTGTGTACCACATTCCCGCCGGCAGCCATCCGGATTTCGCAGCAGTTGACGTGCTGACCACCGTGATGGCCAGTGAACCGGCCGGCCGCCTGTACCGGCAGCTCGTCAGACGCGGGCTGGCCGCGAGCGTTTACGGAACCCGGTTTGCCCTGCATGATCCCGGCATGGCCCTGTTCCTTGCCGAAGCCGCTCAGGGCGTCGATGGAGCCGATCTGCTTGAGGCTATGGCCGAAACTCTGGAAACAACGTCAGAAACCCCGCTGACGGATGAAGAAGTCGAACGGGCCCGCCAGGAACTGCTGAAACGCCGGGAACTGAGTGTCGCCAATTCTCAGGGAATCGCGATCTCTCTCAGCGACTGGGCGGCTCAGGGAGACTGGCGTCTGTTTCTGCTGCACCGCGATCGTCTGGAAGCCGTGACCACCGAAGACGTTCAGCGCGTGGCAGCTGCTTACCTGAAACGTTCCAACCGCACAGCCGGTCTGTTCGAACCGACCACGGCGCCGGACCGCGTCCCGATTCCGCTCAGTCCGGATCTGGCGGAAATGATCGGCGACTACCAGGGACGCGAACAGATCGCTCAGGGAGAAGTTTTCGATCCGGATCCCGCGGCGATCGAATCCCGCATTCATCGAACGACACTCCATTCAGACCTCCGCGTCACGCTGCTTCCGAAGAAGACCCGCGGGCAGACGGTGCATCTTCGCCTGACGCTGCGCTACGGAAACCTGCGGGACCTGCAGAACCGGGCGATGGCCGCGGAAGTGCTTCCGGAAATGCTGCGCCGCGGAACCGAAACGCGGACTCATCAGCAGATTCAGGACGCACTGGACCGGCATCGGGCGCAACTGCAGCTTCTGGGAGAACCCGGGCGCGTCACCATCGCTCTGCAGACGACCCGCGACAACCTGCCGGCAGTCCTGGACATCGTCGGCGACATGCTGCGTCATTCGACACTGCCCGAAGATGAACTGGAACTCGTCCGGGAGGCCCGGCTGGCCACGGCCGAACAGAACCGCACCGAACCGAGTGCCGTGGCTGTGGCGGCCGTGCAGCAGAAGATCAGCCCCTGGCCTCCGGAAGATCCGCGCTATCACCCGACTCCGGACGAAATCGCTGAACGACTGCGTTCCCTGACCGTTTCCGAACTGCGCTTCCTGTACGAAGAACTGCTCAGCGGCAGCGTGGGGGAACTGACCATCGTCGGCGATTTCGATGAAGCGGCCGCCCTGGAGGCTGTGAAGCAGATCACCGCGGACTGGACGACAGCTTCTCCCTGGGAATGGATTCCTGAAGACGCGGTTCCGCTGCCGAAAGGCCGGTTCGAAAAAATCGTCATCCCCGACAAAGCCAATGCGATGTATTTCGCGGCCCTGACTCTGCCGATGCGGGACGACCATCCTGACTATGCAGCCCTGCTGGTCGGCAACCACATCCTCGGTGGCGGAGCCCTCTCGTCCCGGCTGGGCAACCGGGTGCGCCGGGAGGAAGGTCTGTCCTACGGAGTGGCGTCAGCGATCCAGGCGTCTCCCATCGACGAACGCACCGTGTTTTATGTGTATGCCATCTGCAATCCGCAGAACATCGACCGCGTTCACGCTGTCATTCAGGAAGAACTGCAGAAGATTCTGGAAGAAGGCATCACCGAAACAGAGCTGCAGGAACAGCGAGACGGCCTGCTAAGGAATCGTGAGCTGAGCCGCACGAAGGACAGTGATCTGACCCGCACTTTGACCACACTGGCCCGGGCCGGACGGACGATGCAGTTCACCGCAGATCTCGACGAACGAATCCGGAACCTGACGGTCGATGACGTCCATGCGGCCCTGAAGAAACATCTCGATCCGTCTCGTCTTCAGATCGTCGCGGCCGGCGATTTTCCGAATTCCTCAGCTTCCTCCGAAAAATGACCAGAATGAATCCCTTCAGACGACAGATTCTGCTCCCGGCCGTCAGATGGGCACGGTGCCTTTTTCTGGCCTGGCTGTGTCTGGCCTGGAGCCGACCGGCGACTGCCGCCGGGCCGGACAGCCCGGCCGGCCCGGTGTTTCAGGCCGGTGCGGTCACCGTCGACATCACGCCCGAGAAACTGCCGGTCAGTTCCGCCGGCAGCATGACACCGCGAATGGCCGACCAGGTTCACGACCCGCTGCAGGTCCGCTGTCTGGTCCTGGACGACGGCCGATCGAAAGTGGCCATCGCCGTCTGCGACAGCTGCATGATTCCGCGGGAGATCTTCGACCAGGCCAAGGATCAGGCCTCCCGCGCGACCGGAATCCCGACCGACCATGTGCTGTGTTCAGCCACACACACGCACACGGCCGTCACCGTCACGCCCGTGTTTCAAAGCACCGTGGAAACCGATTACTGCCGTTTTCTGACAGAGCGGATTGCTGCGGCCATTGTTCAGGCGCACCGACAGCGTGAACCGGCCCGCATCGGCTGGGCCGTTGGTTACAATCCTCGACAGGTCTTCAATCGCCGCTGGTACATGCGTCCGGGTGCACAGATGCCGGATCCGTTCGGGGCCGGCTCCGATCAGGTCCGAATGAATCCGCCGCGGGCCCATTCCGATCTGCTCCGGCCGGCCGGACCGATCGATCCGGAGATCCCGGTCATTTCTGTTCAGGCCCGGGATGGAAGGCCGCTGGCCGTTCTGGCCGCGTATTCCCTGCACTACGTCGGCGGTGTCCCGCCGCGCTCCCTGTCGGCCGACTATTTCGGTGAATTCGCCAGGCAGCTCACCGTGCTGATGGATGCGGCCGGTACGGATCCACCGTTCGTAGGCATCATGGCCAATGGAACCAGCGGTGATATCAACAACATCAACTTTTCCGAACCGGCCGTGACGCGGCAGCCCTTCGATCAGATCCGTCTGGTCGCTGCCGATGTGGCCCGTTCGGCCGTTCAGGCCATCCGCCGCGTGCCGTACCACGACTGGGTGCCGCTGGACATGGTCGAAACAGAAGTGGAAGCAGCCGTCCGGCGGCCCGACGCCGCTGAACTCGCACAGGCGAGAAACATCCTGACCGAAGCCGGACCGGGTCCCTGGCGCGACCGGCGAACTGTTTACGCGAACGAAACCGTCCATCTGGCCGAGTATCCGCCGACCGTGCGTATGAAGCTGCAGGCTTTGCGGATCGGCGATCTGGCCATCGCCACGTCTCCCTGCGAAACGTTTGTGGAAACCGGTCTGGCCGTTCGGCAGGCCAGTCCCTTCCGTCCCACGTTCGTCATCGAACTGGCCAACGGGTACAACGGCTACCTGCCGACCCCCGAACAGCATGCTCTGGGTGGCTACGAAACCTGGCGGGCGAAATCCAGTTATCTGGAGGTCGATGCTGAACCTGTCATCCGCCGCACGCTGCTGGAACTGCTGCAGACACTGGCACAGCGAAGCTCAGCCGGCGACCGATGAATCCGTGTCCGGTCCGTGATGTGAACGATTCACAGCATCGCACAGTCCGGCTGCGACATCGTCGAAACGATACGACAGACCGATTTCCGGTCGGACCACGCTGACTACCCGCTTGTTTCCGCCGCGTTCCCGGATGTCGTGTTCCGCAAAGACCGGAAGGGGAGACTGCGTCAGCCTGGCCAGTTCTCTGTAGTACTCTCCACGTGTGACCGCTTCGGCTGCCACGACGTTGATCAGTGGAACGTCGCGGCGGCCGGCCACATGCATGATGGCTGTGACCGCATCGTCCACGTGGATCAGGTTGAGCCGGCTGGCGGGTGACCCGGGAACGGGCTGAGACTGTCTGAGAGCATCGATGCGTCGCAGCAGTCGGTCCGGTCCATAGATTCCTCCCAGCCGCAGAATGCTCACATCGCACCCGGCCGCGGCGGACAGAAGCTGTTCCGCCTGCAGGCAGCACCGGCCGCCCTCTGTCAGCGGTTCTGTCTGCGAACATTCCGTGACGGTTTCACCTTCCGTCTGCCCGTAAACGGCCGTGCTGGATGTGTACAGCACCCGGCGGACAGTATCCGGCAGGCTGTTGAGAAGATTCTGCAGTCCGTTCAGCCATACGGCTTCTCGCGATGCCCCGGCCCCCCGGTCGAACCCCACGCACCACAGAACCGTGTCCACGTCCGGCAGCTTCGGCAGATCGGCCGTCACACTGCCGACGAGGCTGTGAATGCCGCCGTTTCGAAATGCCCGGGCACGATCGGGGCTGCGGGTCAGTGCCCAGACCCGCACACCGGACTGAATCCAGGCGTCGGCTGCCCGGCGACCGAGATACCCGCAGCCAACGATCAGAACCCGCCGGGGGCCGTCGGGAGTGTGCGCTGCGTGTGCTGCACGGACCGTTTTTGACATGCCGCGATGATCTCCGACACAACACCGTCTGCAGGAAACCGGCCGGACTGGCATCCGCATCGGTCCCGGAAGAACATGTCCCCCCGGAGGTTCGACGCACAGAACACCGACGGCCGGCGTCCCGGCCGGACTCGCCAATCCGTTCACTCCTGATAAACTGTCTGTCAGCCGGCGGCCGTTCAGGATCTGCGGATCATTCGGTCGTCAGCCGCAACAGAGATCCAGGGTACAGGAAGGACAGCATCGATGGAACAGGTCAAAGTGGCCATTGTCGGACTGGGGTTTGGAGCGGAATTCATTCCGATTTACCAGGCGCATCCTCAGGCAGAAGTGGCGGCGATCTGCCGGCGCGATGAAAGGGAGCTGAATCGTGTCGGAGACCAGTTTGGAATTGCGTCCCGCTACACTCGATACGAAGACGTGCTGACCGACCCGGCTGTCGATTTCGTCCACATCAACAGTCCGATACCGAATCACGCAGAAATGACGCTGCAGGCTCTGGATGCCGGCAAGCACGTCATGTGTACGGTCCCCATGGCGACGACCGTGGACGACTGCCGACGGATCGTGGAACGTGTGTCGGAGACCGGACTGCGTTATATGATGGCGGAAACCGTCGTGTACAGCCGGGAGTTCCTTTATCTTCGGCAGCTTTATGAACAGGGAGAACTGGGAAAGATCCAGTATCTGGCGGCATCCCACCCGCAGGATATGAACGGCTGGCCGTCGTACTGGGAAGAAATGATTCCCATGCATTACGCGACGCATGTCGTGAGTCCCTGCCTGGGACTCACGGACACTCTCGCGGAATACGTAAGCTGTTTTGGTTCGGGAACGGTGCGCGATGACATCGCCGAAAAGTCGGGCAATCGGTTCGCCGTGGAAACCTGTCACATACGGCTGAAGGATTCCGATCTGACAGCCCACATCTGGCGTTTTCTGTACGACGTGGCCCGACAGTACCGGGAAAGTTTCGATGTGTACGGGACGAAGAAGAGTTTCGAATGGACACTGACGGAAAACGGTCCGCATGTGCTGCACACGGCCGGGAAACCGGAACCCGAGATTCCGGAATTCATCGAAGTTCCCGATTTTGCTCACCTGCTTCCGGAACCGATCCGACGCTTCACTCAGCCGCATGAAATCCACGACGCGGAACACCTCTCCTTTGTTCAGGGAGGCGGCCACGGCGGTTCACATCCTCATCTGGTCCATGAATTCGTGTCCGCCCTGACGGAAGGTCGGGATCCCTGGCCGAATGCCGTCACCAGCGCCAACTGGACATGCGTGGGAATCTGCGCTCATGAATCGGCGGTGCGCGGCGGGGAAATCGTGCGGCTTCCGGATTTCACTCTGGGGACCGGCTGAGCGGCCGTACGGGCGCACCGGACTCGCAATGCCCGGATTCCTGTTCGGACGGGGGCGGTCGGCAGGTCAGTCCTGATTCGGCTCAGATGCGTCCGGAGATTCCCGCGATTCGAGAACCCGGACCACCGCGGCGACGGCAGCCGCAGCATCGGGGCCGTCTGCAGACACGGTCAGCGGTGATCCGCAGGTGGCTGCCAGAAGCATCAGGTCGGACGCGGAACGGGCATCCGCAGTCCGGTCGCCGAACCGGATGCGAACATCGCATGTCAGATCTCCCAGAGACCCAACGATGGCCGAAATGGGCCGCAGATGCAGACCATTTTCGATCTTCAGAATGACGTCGCGGGTGACATCCGGCACGGCATTTCATCCTGGGACGTCGACAGCCGGAAGTACGGGGAACAGATCGGTGAAGCCGCACCCGCTGCGACGGCCGACGGTTTTCCCGTCAGCTCCGCCCGCTCGAATACCGGCCGGAAGCATGTTCTCCGCTACTCTTCTTCGTCGCCGTCGTCTGCATCAGCTTCCTGAAGAACGTTCCAGATCGCATCCGCAGAATCCGCCTGACGGAGAAAACTGCAGAAGTCCTGTCCCCGCAGGTGCCGGGAGATGTTCTCGAGTCCCCGCAGATGGTCACCGGGCCGGTCCAGCGGAGAAATCAGCAGGAACAGGATGAAAACAGGCTCGCCATCGAGACTGGAAAAATCCACTCCGTTTCTGCTGATGGCCACAGTGGCGACGAGTTCGTCGACGGCCGGGTGCTTCGCATGGGGAACAGCCACACCATTGCCGATCCCCGTGGATCCCAGTTCTTCACGTTTCAGAATGGCGCTGATGACTTCCTGTTCATCTTCCGCACGGATGGCTCCGTGAGTTTTCAGGCTGCCCACCATTTCCCGGATCACCTCTTCTTTGTCGGTGGGAGACAGGTCGGCAAGGATGGCTTCTTTGACAACGAATTCAGTCAGTTTCATGTTGTTCGAGCTTCCTGAAGAAGCGAGTGGAGAAAGAAGTTTTCAGCCCGCGGCACTCTGAAGAACCATCGGCGTCAGGAGGCCGGTTCACTGCTGTCCGATTCGTCCGGTTCGGCGACCTGAGCGATCTCGCCGACCGGTCGGTCACGACGATGATCCCTGATTTTTTCTTTATAGCGATGCACCTGATGTTCCATCTTGTGCAGCGTCCGGTCGAAGGTGGCTCCGGCATCTTCCCCTTCGACCTGAGCCACAATCGTGTGATATCCTTCGATTTCGACCAGCATTTCGACGGTGACCCGTTCGCCTTCGAATTCCAGAGTCACGTCGATTTCGCTGACCTGGTCCAGGTAGCGGACCAGTTTTTCAGATTTGCGAGTGATGTACTCGCGAAGTTCCGGCCTGATATTGCCGTGCCGGGCAGTAATCGCAACCTGCATCTGAAATCTTTCTCGCGAATTTCCGCTCTGATATCCCCTGGACGGAATGATCACTGCCGCCGGATCGGCCGGATGTTCCCGTACGGGAGTCTCCGGCCCCGACCGATCGGGGCGTGATTCTAGTCGGGGCCATTACGGAAGGAAAGCGGGCTCTGACCGTTCCTGCAGGGAAGAAGGGGCTTCTACGATCTGATGTCCGTCCACCCGTCAGCAGGTCGCTCACGCTTCATTCGATCGTGTCGGCCGATACCGAATTTCGGCAAAGTCGTTTTCCTGCCGAACATCGGTTCTCTTTGATGGACGAAGCACCGACAATCTCTGCCATGCCGCTCTTCGACCTCATTGCCACCGCCACTTTCGGACTGGAAAACGTCGTGGCCCGGGAACTGTCCGACCTGGGATATCAGGATACCGTCGTGTCCGATGGCCGCGTCCTGTTTTCCGGGACGGAACACGATATCGCCCGCTGCAGTCTGTGGCTGCGGAGTGCGGACCGCCTTCTGATTCGCGTGGGAGAATTTCCGGCTCCGGATTTCGGCGCTCTGTTCGATCAGACGATGGAACTTCCCTGGAATGAACTGCTCCCGGTGGATGCCCGGTTCCCCGTCAGCGGACGATCGGTGAGATCACAGCTGAAGAGCGTCCCCCGGGTCCAGGCCGCGGTGAAAAAAGCCATCGTGGAAAATCTCAAACGGCGCCATCCCCGCTTCCGGTTCGAAGAATCGGGACGCCTGTACCCGATCGAAATATCGCTCCTGAAGGATGTGGCCACTCTGACTGTCGACACCACCGGCCCCGGACTGCACCGACGGGGGTATCGGAAGACGGCCGGGCGGGCTCCGCTGAGGGAAACGATGGCGGCCGGACTGGTTCAGCTGAGTTACTGGAATCGGGAACGGCCCCTGATGGACCCGTTCTGCGGCAGCGGCACCATCCTCATCGAAGCAGCTCTGCTGGGTCGCCGAATCGCTCCAGGACTGGGTCGGTCCTTTTTGTGCGAAGACTGGGAATGGATGGATCGCCGCGTTTTTCGGGAAGCGCGGGAGGCAGCCCGGGCGGAACGGCTGCCCGGACCGGTCGAACCGCTTCTCGGATACGATCACGATCCGGCTGCCGTGCGTCTCACGGAACGCAATGCCACGCAGGCCGGGGTGGCCGCCGACATCCGCGTCCGCCGGCAGGAAATCAGTGACCTCACAACGCGAAAAGAATACGGCTGCATCATCACCAATCCCCCCTGGGGAGAACGTCTGGGAGACAACGCGGAAATTGAAGCGGTTTACCGTGAGATGGGGCGCGTCTTCGAACCGCTGACCACCTGGAGCATTTATGTTCTCACAGCGTGCCGCTGGTTCGAAAAGCAGTTCGGCCGCCGCGCCGCCCGCCGGCGCAAACTGTACAACGGACGGCTGGAATGCCAGTACTACCAGTACCCCGGTCCGCGACCGCCGGATTCCCGACCGGCAGCTCCGGAGCAGGCTGCCGGTTCAGCGGATTCCGAAAAGGCAGGCGGCCTGTAAGCCGGGTTCTGTAACGGTGCCGAAGCACCGCCGGTGTTCATTTCTCCAGGACGCCGGTCACCCGACGCCTCCAGCGGCCCACCCGACGGTCGAACGGTCTGAGCACCCGCTGGTTTCCGAAAAAACCATCCCGTCTGTCCGGCCTTGCTCCCGATGGGGTTTACCCAGCCGGTCCGGTCACCCGAACCGCTGGTGCGCTCTTACCGCACCGTTTCACCCTTACCTGGAAAGCCACGGAGGCTTTGCTTCGAAGCGAACTTCTCAGGCGGTCTGCTTTCTGTTGCACTTGCCCGGTCCTTGCGGACGGTGGACGTTATCCACCATCGTGCTCAGCGGAGCCCGGACTTTCCTCTGCATTCGCCGAACACCTGGTTCACCGAACGCAGCGAACACCCGGCCACCTGCCACTGGTCATTCTAAGGGAGCCTCCGCTTCCGGAAAGACGTTTTTTCCAGGGAAACCGGAACGTTTCTTCGGCCGGACCGGAGGCCCTCATGCAGGCCCCGGCCGCTGTCCCAGACACTACAGCCGCGCCGGCCGTTACAGCCCGTGCGCTCACCTGCAGATCGCCTGTCCGGCCACGAATACACCGAATCGCCGCCCTCATTGCGACGATACAGATTTTCAGGCAGCCGCAGGGGAAACGAACCCCGGGGCATCACAGCGACCGGCAGGCAGCCGGTCGAATCGATCGAGGGATCCTGGATTCATGAACGTCCGTGTTTTTCTGATTCTGCTGACCA
Organism: Planctomycetaceae bacterium; assembly: GCA_015485495.1. GTDB lineage: Bacteria > Planctomycetota > Planctomycetia > Planctomycetales > Planctomycetaceae > S139-18. The sequence continues at coordinate 37,842 of WFTL01000138.1, read as the reverse complement.
GCGGACTGTTGATGGCGGTCTGGTCATCCGACCAGGCAGCCGAACAGGCGTTTCTCGCCGAACGCGCCCGCATGCGGGCCGCCCGGCACCTGGTCCGGCAGTCAGCCGCTCCTCCTGCAACGCCACTCAGGAACACAGGCGGAGTTTCCCGGCAGACTCCGGTCCGGCGACCGGACACCCGCGAAGTCAGCCTGGCCCGCGGCGTCTACAGAGCAGTGAGTGACACAGGGGAAACATTCCAGGTCACGATCGACCGTGACGAATCGGCCGAATCACGGGCCCGGGATCTGTACATTCTGGACGCACCCGACGGAACCCGATGGTATTTCGTCCGGATCAGACGACCGAACGTCCGCGGCTGAAAACGACCGCCGGTTCGGCCTTCCGCAGGAAAACGACACGCGGCAGAAGATGCGGCATCACCGCTGCTCCTGCCGCGTGCATGTGTCGTTCCGTTTTCGGCCGACGGCAGACCCGTCCGGATTCAGGGAAGGATCTTCTGCGTGTCTTCAACAACGCGGGCGCTGTTCTCTGCTGTCAGCTCGCCGGCGGCGAACGAATGATTCACCCGGACGTCGTTGTCCACCCACATGATCACCGTCACTTCCGCGTCTTCGTGAATCCGATATTTGCGCGGACCCGCCGCTGATTTGTAGGTTGTCAGCGGTGTGTGACGAATCGACCGTTCTTTGGCGAATGCCGTCAGGCCGGCCGCCTGTTCCTGCGGATCATCCGTCAGCAGAACGACAAAAGCAGCCATCTGCTCATCCTGATGCTGACCGACCACCTCGTCGATTTTCGCAATGAGTTCCCGAACGGGCGGACTCATCGTTCGCGTGAAAACGGCCACCACCGGCCGCGACCCGTACTGGCAGCGGTAGCAGAGCGTCTGACCGGCCGATGGACCGGTGACGTCCGTCACATAAAAGGCATCCGGAAAATCGCCGACATCCAGACCGGACTTGAGTTCTGCGGCGTCGCTCCACGATGCCAGTGTCATCACGGACAGAACCGCCGATACAGAGATCCACTTCATCAATGTGCTCCTCAGAATGAACAGGGGGGATCCCCGGCTGCGGGGACCGTCAGGGCAGGAGCCGCCGTCTGCAGCAGTTCGCTGCAGACCCGCGACCCGGCGATTGTTCGCACTCTTCCACCAGATGTCGATGTGAAAATGACCGACCTGACGAAAAAGATGCACAGATGTGGTCAACGAATTCTACAGAGCCGAAGCTGAGTCGCCAACGGCCTGCCTTCCGGACCAAACGGCTGCCCGACCGGAACGCCTGACGAACCGTATGTTCATGAACCGGCTCCTGTCGCTCCCGGTCAGCAGCATGTCGTCTGCCGGGACGCCGGTTGTGAAACATCATACCCCGTTCAGTGATGGAACCGCAGATTTCTGCAGGAGCGGCGCGGCGTCTTCCGCCGCTGGTATGCCCGGCTGACAGTCCGTCTCACCGGCGGTTCCGTGATCGGTTCGTCAGGCGATCCAGTCGTGGATCACGCTGCCGCCGACGTCCGTCAGGCGGAAGTCGCGGCCCTGCCAGCGGTGTGTCAGGCGCAGGTGATCCAGACCAAACTGGTGCAGAAGCGTCGCATGCAGATCGTTGATGTGCACGCGATCTTCCACGGCGTGCCAGCCGATCTCGTCCGTGGCTCCGTACACCATGCCCCCTTTCAGTCCTCCTCCGGCCAGAAGCATGCTGAACGACCAGGGATGATGATCGCGTCCGGTGCCGATTTCCCGCTTTCCGCTGCGGTTTTCACCCAGAGGCGTGCGGCCGAATTCCGAGCCCCAGACCACCATGGTGGAATCCAGAAGCCCGCGTTCACGCAGGTCCCGAATCAGAGCCGCCAGAGGCTGGTCGACGCAGCCGGCATTGTAGGGCAGTTCCTGAGGAATGTTGCTGTGATGATCCCACGATGCGTAAATGATGTTGACGAACCGCACACCGCGTTCGACCATGCGGCGGGCCAGCAGACAGTTTCGCGCGAAACTCTGCCAGGTGTTTCCTGACTTGCCGCGCCCTTTGAAATTCTTCGGTTCCGAACGATCCACGCCGTACGCTTCCAGAGTTGACCGGGATTCCGTTGACAGATCGATCAGTTCCGGAGCGGCTGTCTGCATCCGGAATGCCAGTTCATAGGACGCGATGCGGGAAGCGATGTCCGGATCGTGCACCTGGGCATAGCGCTGCCTGTTGGCAGCCCGCAGCGTGTCCAGTCCGGCCCGCTGCAGACGGGCGGGAATGCCGGGAGGACTGCTGAGATTCAGAACCGGTTCCCCCTGACTGCGAAACAGAACGCCTGCGTAAGACGACGGCAGAAACCCGGACTGCCACAGCGTCGCACCGCCGGAAGACCCTCGTCCGCTGGTCAGCACGACGTATCCCGGCAGATTCTGAGTTTCACTGCCCAGCCCCCACGTGATCCATGACCCCATGCTCGGCAGACCGAACGTGGCCCGGCCGCACTGCATCAGAAGCTGTCCCGGATGATGATTGAACTGATCGGTATGCAGAGAACGGACCAGCAGCAGTTCATCGGCCACGGATCCCAGATGCGGCAGCAGTTCTCCCAGGGGCATTCCGCATTCGCCATGCTTTCGAAATTTCCAGGGCGATCCCTGAAGCAAAGCCGTTTTCTTGTTGATGAAAGCGAATCGCACGTTTTCCAGAAGCGATTCCGGAACCGGCTGACCGTGCCGCTGTTTCAGGACAGGCTTGTCATCGAACAGATCGATATGCGACGGTGCTCCGGCCATGAACACGAAAATGCAGGATTTCGCCTTCGGTTCGAAGTGAGGCGGCCGCACATGCGCCGAACCGGCCGGCTGCGCGGTCGCTGCAGAAGCCGGAGACAGCACGCCATCAGCGGTCAGCATGGATCCCACAGCAGCCATTCCCAGGCCGCTGGCCGTCGTGGTGAGAAAGTCACGGCGAATCACGTCGATACCGTGCCGGACAGGCTGTTCAGGCTGATTCATGATGGTGCCTCGGTTTTCATCTCATGATGCATCGAATCGTGATGCATGGAACCGCGTCCGGTCGGGCTGTCCGATACATCCTGACAGCCCGGCCGGCCGCGTGATCAGTCCCGGACGATGAATTCATCCAGATTCAGAATCATCCGCGCCACGATGATCCATGCGGCCTGGTCGACAATCTGTTCTTCATCCCCGTCTGAACCGACCAGCTTTTTCGCCTGGTCCGGATGCTGCTGATACCACAGCCGGGCCGTCTGCAGCAGATCGACGAAACGAGCGATCTCCTGCGATTCGGGCACACGAACCAGACAGCGCTGCAGGGTCCATCGCACACGATCCTCATCTGAACCGACTCCGGCCCCCCGTGCCAGACGGGCCAGTCCCCGGGCGGCCTGCACGAACACTTCGTTGTTCAGCGTGATCAGAGCCTGCAGGGGGGTGTTGCTGATTTCCCGCTGCAGACGCGTCGTATTGGAATCCGGGCAGTCGAAACTGATGAGCGTGGGATGCGGGGCCGTTCTTTTGAAAAACGTATACATCCCCCGGCGCCACGCCTGGTCGCCAGGACTGGTTTTCCATTTGAAATTTCCCGCGTAGCTGAGTTCCGCGACGCCCGGAGGCAGCGGCGGAAACACGCTGGGACCACCCACCTGCCGCCTCAGCAGACCTCCGGCCGCCAGGTACAGATCCCGCACAATTTCGGCTTCCACCCGAAATCGATTCTGCCGGGCCAGCAGACGGTTTCCAGGATCCGTATCGAACAGTTCCGGGCGATGATCCGAGGCCTGTCGCCAGGTCGAACTGAGCACAATCATGCGGATGAGCCGGCGGCGGCTCCACTTCAGCTCCCCGGAAAACTGTCCGGCCAGCCAGTCGAGAAGCTCCGGATGCGACGGCAGTTCGCCCCGCACACCGAAATCGTTGAGGGTTGGAACGATTCCCCGTCCGAACAGATGTGCCCAGATCCGATTGACCGTCACTCGTGCGGTCAGCGGGTGATCCGGATGCACCAGCCAGCGTGCGAAATCCAGACGGTCCGGGGGCCGATCCGGATTCCGCGATGTGAGCGGGTGATGGCGGCCCAGGATTTCCGGAACTCCCGGATGCACCTGTTCGTCCGGCTGCAGAAAATCCCCGCGATGCAGCACCCGGGTTTCCCGATCGGCTGTTGTCATGATTCGAACCGACATGAACGGAGGCTTCGGAGCCTGCCGTTTCAGCTTCTCAAGCTGCTGCAGCAGCCGGCCCGTCTGCGGCAGCAACGATGCGGCATAATCGGTGAGGGCACGCTGATCGGCCGGCGTACGGTCCTGTGCGGGCCGTACAACGGCCGCCCGCACGGGCTCCGGCAGGAATTTGAGCGGATGCGGCTCGTTCAGCAGCTCAATGCGAAACCGGCCGATCGTATGGCGGCCGCCGTATTCCTGTCTGAGAACGATTCGGCAGAAACGGGCCGACCGGGAATCGAAGTTTCCGGCCGCATAGACGGTCAGCCGATGGTCCTGACCGGTCCGCCCGCCGACGGCCCAGCCGGTCCGTGATCCTTCTGAAAGCACGTCGGCGGCGTCGAAATTCTTCTGAGAATACGTCGATTCGGCCAGAACCAGCGGCACGGACACTGCCTGAGCGAAATCGTCCGTGTCTGACACGAAGGCCTCCACGCCGGTCAGAACGAAGTTCCCGTTGTCCGCCCGCCCCGGCCCTCCGGATGGCAGATCTTCACCGGCCAGTGCCGACAGTCGGAATCCGAAAAACGGCTTCCCGTCCGACTGCAGGGTGATCGTGCAGGTCGTTTTGTCCGGACGGGCACCGGCCGCCCGAATGTCTCCGGCATCAGAGATCTGAAGACGCACACCGTTGTCCGCAGCAGCCTGAACAATGGCGGGAGACCGCACGGTGAGCGGTCTGGACGGCTGTCGGATGCGGGCCTGCAGTTCTTCGAGCTGCTTCCGGACCTGATCAGCGACCGATGCGAGAACCGTGTTGTACTGTGTGGTCAGAGCGGCCAGTTTCCGGTCGTATTCCTTCCGCCGACGTTCGTAGTCACGCTGATCGGCTTCGCTGCGGATGACATCCGTGGTGGCTTCGTCGGCCGCATTGAAGAAGGAAAACAGACGATAGTACTCCGTCTGCGAAATGCGGTCGTACTTGTGACTGTGGCAGCGGGCGCATGTCAGGGTGAGTGCCATCCAGACGGCTGCGGTTGTTTCCGTGCGATCGAACACGGCTTCGACACGAAACTGTTCCTGATCGACTCCGCCTTCCGTATTGGTGAGAGTCTGCCGATGGAAGGCCGTGGCCAGTTTCTGCAGCGGCGTGGCCTGCGGGAGCAGATCGCCGGCCAGCTGTTCCACCGTGAACCGGTCGAACGGCATGTCATCATTGATGGCCTGGATGACCCAGTCCCGATATCTCCAGGCGTTCGGACGGGGCCGATCCTTTTCGTATCCGTCCGAATCGGCATAGCGGGCCACATCGAGCCAGTGGCGTCCCCACCGTTCTCCGAAATGCGGCGACGCGAGCATGCGGTCGACAAGCTGTTCCCAGTGTGCCTCGTCGGGACTGTTCAGGAACGCCGCCGTGTCGGCCGGCTGCGGCGGCAGACCGGTCAGGTCGTACGCCAGGCGTCTGACCAGAGTTTCCGGCCGGGCCCGCGGCGACGGAGACAGGCCGGCCGCTTCCAGACGTGCCAGGACGAAACGGTCGATCGGCTGCGACACCCAGTCCGTGTTCTGAACGGCGGGCAGTGATATCGGCCGAACCGGCTGCCAGGCCCAGTGTTCTTCGTAACGGGCTCCGTTTTCGATCCATCGCCGCAGGATCGAAACTTCCTCGTCCGTCAGCGGATCGCCTTCCGGAGGCATGCGTTCTGCATCATCCGTGGCTGTCACGCGAACCATCAGTTCGCTGGCATCCGGATTTCCCGGGACAACGGCCCGTGTTCCGGATTCCAGACGCGCATAGGCGCGATCGGCCAGATCGAGTCGCAGGCCGGATTCCGCTTCATCGGGACCGTGACAGACCACACAGTGTTTCTGCAGCAGCGGCTGAACATCGCGCTGAAACAAAGGACGTTCGAATTCGGCCGGATGCACACGGGAAGCCGCCGCAGCAGCCAGAAACACGGCCACAGCCACAGGCCGGGAAGAGATCACGGAGACCATGCAAGAAACGCTTTCGAGTTTCCCTGGGAAGGTGGGCGGCTGGATCAGGAAGAGGAACCCATTTTCCCGCGCACCGGCAGGAATTGCAATGAGTGCTGACCGGCAGCGATCACGGCCCGAATGCCGGCCGATCACCGCATTCCGGCAGAAATTCCGGATTCACCTGGTGCCGATTCAGATGAAAAAGAAGGTTTCTTCGGCCGTCGTTCGCAGCAGGCGAGTGCGTTCTTCATCCGTGACGAAATCGATGTGATCGCGAATCAGAGCGATCGACGAGGCATACGTGCTGAATTCGCCGATCTGATAGGGGCTGTCGCTGGCCCACATGAGCCGGTGCGGTCCGAAAGCATCGTACAGACGGCGGATCATGGGAACCAGTTCGGTGTGCGGGGCCCGTTTCTTCCCCAGAGCATAGTATGCGGAAATCTTGACTTTGACGTGCGGCCGGCGGGCCAGTCGACACAGCTGCCGAATGTCTGTTTCGCGAATCACTCCGTCGATTCCGATGCGGGCGAAGTGATCGATCACCACGGGTGTGTCCGGATGGCGCTGACAGGCCGCATCAACGGCCGGAAGCTGATCGGGATCGATCAGACAGCACATGGGCTGTCGGGTCTCAGCCGCCGTGGCCCACATTTCCTCCATGCCGTCCGTCCGCAGCCAGTCGCGGATGCCAGGCCGCGGCGTGATCCGGAATCCCGTCACTCCCTGCGATTTCAACTGACGCATGGCCCGGCCGCAGTGTGGTCTCAGATCGTCGATCATGCCGACCACGCGAAACCGGTCGGGATGTTTCCGCCAGGCGTGGATCAGATAGCTGTTGTCGAAACCATGGAACACCGTGTGCTGGATGAGGACAACCCGCCGCACACCCTGCGGTCCGGCCACTTCCATCAGTTCACGTTCATCGAAGCTGCGGGGCACCAGATCGGCGGCCGTGATTCCCGGCTGCAGAGGAAACGTCCGGGTGTCGGATGTCCAGATGTGGGCGTGCGCATCGACGAACGATGCCGCCCGGCCGGCACCGTCATCGGCACCGGCCAGCGACAGTCCGGCGGCCGTCGTGCCGGCAGCTGCCAGCATATGTCGTCGAGTCAGAACAGTCATGAGGGTCTTTCTGCGACCGGCCAGGTAACCCGTTCTCAGTTCTCCGATGCGGCGCGGTCCCATCGGCGGGCATCGATTCGTCTGAGTTCTTCATCGATTCGGTCACCTTCATAAAACGACAGCCATCCGCTCAAAAACTGCGTTTCCCCGGGAGGACAGTCCGGGAACCGTCCGTCACTGTGCAGGCAGGGGCAGGGCGGATTGAACCATGTGCGTTCGCATGGTGACCAGGCAGTGATGATCCACCGATCGGCGGAATGCGATTTTCGGGCGATGTACGGCGGCCTTCGCAGTACAGACGCATCGTCTTCGCGGCCGGCAAATTCCGGCGCGGCCCCCAGCAGAACGCAGTTCTGCACCCGCAGATCCCGCAGCCATTCATCGGACCCGTTGTGCAGCCACATGTTCATCTGCAGCCCGTCAGGCGTCACCGAAACACGGGTTCCGAAGCGCACTCCGTTCGGCAGAGTGCGTTCCGAAACCAGATCTCCGTTGTCGCGGCGCTGCCATTCCACCGGCTGCAGACGGATGTTCTGTCTGGTCCACATGGTGTCCACATGCGTGTGGGCCAGATACAGCAGTCCGTGCCGGGCTTCATCGTTCCGGCGAATGGCTTCCGGAAGATCGAGAACGAAATAGTCCGAATCGTTCCAGGGAGAGAACACGCTGAGTTTCGTGTCCCGCTGCGGTCGGATGGCTCCGTCCCGAAATCCGATCCGCGGGTGACGGCCTCCCGGATAGGGCAGCACGAGCAGACGGTTCGGCCGGTCGGATGTCGGCCGATTGTCCGGACGGATACCGAATTCTGTCAGAGCTGCGGCGATCTGATCCCGGGACAGTCCGGTTGCCGCCCCGATTTCCGCCGGCGAATAGCGGTGGTACCAGACCATGTTCTCCAGCCAGCGGCGCAGATCCTCAGGAGACTCCGGCTTCCGGGTGTTGTCAGGCAGCCCTCCGGCGGCCAGGTGCCGCTGCCGATCCCGAATGACCATGCCGGGATCACGAGGCATCCCATTCGGATCCACATAACGAGCTGCGTCTTTCAGAGCGATGACCGTGAAATCGTGATCGGCCAGATACTGCATGAACAGCCGAAACCGATCGGCCGGTGTGCTGACCCAGGAATGGGCCGTATCGGGAACACCGTGAAACTGCAGCACGGCGAGTCGTCCGTGCCGGGCCTGGTCGACGGCGCGACGAAAATCGTCCAGCGTCCAGTCCGGACGCGCATCACCGGCGGACGGAATCAGCAGCGGATGATCGAGTCCCGGTTCCCAGGCACATCCCTGGCCTTCGTCGTATGGAAATTCGGGAGATCCGCCGCGACGGGCGAAGCGGATCCCCAGTTCGCGGAGCAGCGGCAGAGCTTCGACTGCCGTTGCGTTTCCCGGCCAGGCGAAACTGACGGGCCGGGGGATACCGTACTGCTCACAGTGGTCATTGAGCGTTTCGATCTGTTCGCGAAGCCGGTCCTGCAGATCGGGTGCGGTGCCATCGACGGTCCAGTGGTCGCGCGTGTGGTTGCCGATTTCGAATCCATCATGGTGAAGCTGCGCGATCTGTTCCCACGTCATGTAGTCGCGCTTGTTCGACGAAAAATCGAACCCTTCCGTAATGAAAAACGTGGCGCCGAAACCGTGCTTCAGAAGGATTTCCCGGACGACCGTGAAATGCGACTGGAGCGAATCGTCGAAGGTCAGCACCACCAGCCGGTCCGGAACCGGCGGGCGGGCGGGTGCAGCGGTCCCGGGCTTCGTCAAAGCCGGCATCAGAACCAGAATGACGCAGACAGCGCGCATTTCGAAAAGGCCTTCATCGATCCGTGCCGCCGGCGACAGACCGCGTGTTCCCGAACGGGAACCACGCCACCGGTCCTGGCCCGCTGGCCCGAAAACATCGTCCTGTCATGGTAACGGTCGGCAGACGGAATGCCAGAGGACCGGTGCACGGCGTGTTCCCATGGGAAACTCTGACATCGGTCCAGGATGGCTGCTATGATACATGCACCGGCTTTGTGCATGGGGGAAGCGTCTGCGGTACTGGTGTCCGTCCCGGTCTTCAAAACCGGTGAGACCAGCCTGGCTGGTCTGGTGGGTTCGATTCCCATCCGCTTCCGTTTCGTTTCAGCGGCTGTCCGCCGGCGTGTTTCTGTGAAATCGTGATCTGTCTGCCCGCTGCTTCGGCCGCTGCTGTGCACTGGAATTCGTCCGGTCGGCACGTATGATGGGGTGCTGCCTGGGGGGGGGCCAGAGCGGCTTTCGATTCGTTTCGCATCCGGATTCGAACCATGCACGCATCAGACGATGCCGAACCGCCACCGGCAACCGCATGGCTGGATGATGTTCCGGCGTGGGCGCTGAGCCTGGTGCTGCATGCGGCGGTGGCTCTTGTTCTGATGAGCATCAGCTGGGCCGTCGTTTCGGAAAGCCGTTTTCAGCTTCAGTCCGAAGTGGTTCCGGAACCGGATCCTGTTCCGGTGGACTACGCTCTGGACACGAAGATCTCACAGGAAGCCGGCAACAACAGCCTCCTGCAGATCGACGGAGCGTCTCTGGCGGCCGCTCAGCATCGCGGTCTGGAGAATCATCCGGAAGAAATCTCCGTCGACCCGGATCTGAATGTCGATCCCACGCTGACGGTCGCCGCCGCTGTCCCGGTTCCCAGCGAAGCGGAACTGCTGGAAGACATCGATCTGACCGGCACCACCGAATACGCCGGCGGAACATCCGGCGCAATCGACCGCATCACCTGGGAAATCGCCGCCGCACTGCGGGAACGCCGCACGATCGTCGTGTGGCTGTTCGACGAATCGCTGTCGCTTCAGGACCGCCGAGAGCAGATCGCCGACCGGTTTGATGCGATCTACGAACAGCTCAGGCAAAGGAATGTACGGGCCGAAGAGAATCTCACCACGGGAATCGTGGGCTTCGGAAAGGACGTGCACCTGCTTCAGGGAAAACCGATCTCCGATACGGATCGTCTTTCTGAAATCGTGCGGAACATCGAAAACGACGTGAGCGGTGAAGAACGTGTGTTCACGGCCGTGGATCGGGCACTGCGGGCTTTTGTGCCCGACAAAAAGAAACAGCAGGCCGCTCTCATGCTGATCGTGGTCACGGATGAACGCGGCGATGATTACGACCGGCTGGAATCGGTCATTCGCAAATGCGCCCGAACCGGAACCCGTGTGTACTGCATCGGCAATTCCGCGGTCTTCGGTCGGGAAAAGGGGTTCGTGTTCTTCCGATGGGAAGCGGACGGCGAACAGTTCGCCGCCGACCTGCCCGTGGACCAGGGGCCGGAAACCGCGATGGTGGAAGGCCTGCAGCTGCCGTTCTGGACAGATCGCCATGTGGAACTGTCCCGGATGTCGGCCGGATTCGGGCCGTATGCGCTGTCGCGTCTCTGCGCGGAAACCGGAGGCATCTACTTCATTGCGGATGATACGAGCGGTCCGCGTTTCGATCCGGCTGTGATGCGGCAGTATTCCCCCGACTACCGACCGCAGCGGCAGTACGAACAGGAACTGGCGTCCAACCGCGCCAAGGGAGCCCTGGTGCAGGCGGCTCAGTACGCCGTCCCCCAGGAAGCCATCCCTCAGCCGCAGCGACGGTTCCTGGCGACCAGCGATACGGTCCTGCGGCAGCAGATCACCGAAGCTCAGAAACCGCTGGCGGTCCTGGATTATTATCTGCAGGAGGTCCACCGGATTCTCGAAAGCGGAGAACCCGATCGGGACGCCCTGGACACGAACCGCTGGCGAGCCAGCTTCGATCTGGCGATGGGGCGGATTCTGGCCATGCGGGTGCGGGCCTTCGGCTACAACACGATGCTGGCCCAGATGAAATCGAGTCCCCGTCCGTTCGAACAGGAAGGATCCAACGAATGGATCCTGAGTCCGGCGGATGTGAGTGATGCGGGTGCGGCCGTGCGAAAAATGCATGATCGGGCCCTGGAGTACCTGAACCGTGTCATCGACGAGCATCCGGGGACGCCCTGGGCCCTGCTGGCTCAGGTGGAACTGGAAACGCCTCTGGGCTGGGAATGGAGCGAAGGGATGCGCCGGATCGCTCGTCCGGAACAGCGTCCGGACCGCAACACGCCTCAGTTCGCTGCGGAAGAAGCCCGGCGACAGGAACAGCGGCGGCGACGGGCCCGGCTGAAGCAGACCACCATGCCCCGGCTGTAGCAGCGGGATTCAGCGAGGACGGACCGGCACAAACTGCCGGTCAGCAGATGGGCAGCCCCTGGAATTTCCTGCCCCGGTTCTCCTGCATTCTTAGTCCGCAGTTTCTGCCGTCGGGAGCCGGGATTCGGCTGGTGACCGCCCGGGACGTGTGACGAAGATCCTTCTGACGGCCCGCTGCGCGCGGCGTTTTCGGGCCTTTTCTGTCGCCTTCCCGAACGATTGACGGATCGATCGTGCCGGACACCTCTTCTCAATCGGTCAGTCTGCTGTCGCGGATCACGGCACGCGCAACGGGCATGGTGGCCAGGCGGCCGCGTCTGTTTCTGTGGCCGATGCTGCTGCTGTCGTGTGCTGCCGTCGGAATCAGTGTTCTGGAACTGCAGCTCAGTACGGGCCGACATGCTCTGGTCGATCCGGCCGCCGAATACGCGAAAACCTGGAAGCAGTACGTGGAGGATTTCGGCGGACACGGCGATCTGATCGTCGTTGTGGAATCCGACGTTCCCGACCGCCCTCTGATCCAGGCCGCTCTGAACCGCATTGGCGAACGTCTGGAACGCGAATCGGATCTGTTCCGCGATGTCCTGTACCGAATCGATCGGCGGACTCTGCGGCGAAAAGAACTGCAGCTTCTGTCAGCCGACGAACTGCGCACCGCCGGCCGCCGTCTGGAACGCTACGTGTCGGCTGTGCAGCAGCGGCGGTGGGATCAGCTGCGTCTGGAGGCGATTTCCGAACGTCTCCGCCGCGCCTTCGCATCCGTTCGACACAGCGGCCGTTCCGAAGAATCGCTGATCGAACAGACAGACCGTCTGGCCCGCAGCCTCGACCGTTTCCTCGACGGTACTCTGAACGGCGTCCGCTACGATTCGGCCAGCTTCCCTTCGCCGTGGCAGGAAGTCGTCACGGTGCGCATGGAACGTGCGGCCGACGACGCGGACATCGCCTGGCTGATGAATGCCGAAGGAACTCAGGGGCTGCTCAAAGCTGCCTTCATTCCGCGTGAAAACGATTTCAATCCGGCGGCCGCCAGCATTTCGAAGCTGCGGGAAATCTGTCGGGAAGTCGAAGCATCTTATGCCGAAACCGGCAGCGGACTGAACATCCTGGTCACCGGCATTCCCGTTCTGGAACATGATGAGCTGGCCGGCGCGTGGTCGGACATGACGATGGCCTCCCTGCTGGCTGTGGCTGCCGTGACCGTGCTGCTGACGTTCGGACTGCGCAGCATCCGGTATCCCATGCTCATCGTGCTGACGCTGATCGTGTCGCTGGCCTGCACCTTCGGCGTGACCACTCTGGTCATCGGCCACCTGAACATTCTGAGCGTCTGCTTCACAGCCGTTCTGGCGGGACTGGGGGTCGATTTCGGAATCCATTTCGTCAGTCAGTACCTGCATGTGCGGCAGCAGGAATCCGATGTGGCGGCCGCACTGCAGCGCACCGGCCTCAGAGCCGGAAGCGGGATCTTTACCTCTGCCCTGACGACCGCTCTGGCATTCGGCAGTGCCGCGCTGACGGGGTTTCCGGGAATCGCGGAGCTGGGCATCGTGGCAGCCTCCGGAATCCTCATCAGTGCCCTGTGTACCTTCCTGTTTCTGCCGGCTCTGATGGCCGCTTCGGATTCCGGCGGCGACATGCCACCGCTGACGCAGCCGCTGCTCGGCCGGGTGTTTCGTAAGGTCATTGCTGCAGTGCCGCTGGTTGTCGTGGGACTGTCGGCAGCCGGAATTCTGGCGGTCGGCAGCCGGGCGGTTCGCTGGACCGACGGTCACCCGGAAATCCTGCTGACCTGGGACGACAATCTGCTGCACCTGCAGAACACCGAACTGGACAGTGTGCAGGCTCAGCAGCGCATCCGGGAACAGACGGGAGAATCTCTGCTGTACGCGGTGGCTGTTGCCGAATCACGCAGTCAGGCTCTGAATCTTGCCGAACAGCTCACCCGGCTTCCGTCCGTCAGTCACGTCAAGGAACTGGCCAGTTATCTTCCCGATCCGCCGGATGCCCGGCGAGCGGCCGGCATCCGACAGATTCGGGAGCTGGTTCGCGGCGTGTCGACCGAAGTCCCGACATTCCGACGGGTTCCGGCCAGGCAGATCGGTACGGAACTGGATCGTCTGTATCGTACTGTCAAAGCGTCTCATCACCCGCGCGCCGCCGCACCGGCAGAACGGCTCAACCGGTTCCTCGATCGCATGGAAGCGCTGCCTCCGTCGGTCCGTCAGGACATCCTGGCGGCCTACCAGGACCTGCTGGCCGGATCTCTGCTGTACCAGTTTCAGCGTGTGGGCCGCGCCGCCGGCCTCGATCAGGTGCAGGTCGCCGAACTGCCGGCCGCCTGGCGCCATCGGCTGTATCGGAAGACAGACGGCCGGGAACAGTGGCTGCTGAAGATCTATCCGCGAGACGACATCTGGGACGGTGCGGCTCTGGCCGCCTTCGTCGAAGACATCCGAACCGTGGTGCCGAACGTCACCGGCATTCCGATTCAGAACTACGAATCGTCGCGGCAGCTTCGAGAATCCTGGTCGGACATCGCCGTGTACTCGCTGGCGGCCATCGGCCTGCTGCTGCTGTTCGACTTTCTGAGGCCTGGACAGAAACTGCTCACCCTGATCTCTCCGCTGATGATCACCGGCTTCATCGGTTACATGATGCGGGCCCGGACGGACACCCTGAATATCCCGCTGCTGCTGACGGTGTACCTGGCCATGGTGGCCTTCATCGCTCTGGTGGTCGATTTCCGAAACCTGCGAGACACCCTGATCGCCCTGCTGCCGGCTCTGGGCGGCGCCGTTCTGATGGCCGGTGTCATGTCGTTGCTGCAGATCAGCCTGACACCACTGAATCTTGTCATGCTGCCACTTGTCCTGGGGATTGGTGTCGATGACGGCGTTCACATGGTGCATGACTGCCGCCGTCAGACAGCTCGGGGAAAACAGGATTACTCTCCCTCCGGCGATACGCTCATCGCTGTTATCCTCACCTCGCTCACGACCATCGTCGGCTTCGGCAGTCTGCTCATTGCCGGTCATCAGGGACTGGTCGGCATGGGGATGGTGATGGTGATCGGTACAGCCGGCAGTCTACTGGTCGCGGTCGTCCTTCTGCCGGCACTGCTGACCCTGGTCGCCCGATATCAGCCGGCCCGGACCGATCCGGTCGTTTCGCCAAAACGTCGGTCGGAAAAACGTTCAGCATCCGCCGACAGCGAACCTGGAAGCGACGATCATGACGATCCGGATCAGGCCACCCGACCGCTCACACGACGGGAAAAACGGCGTCTGGCCCGGGCCGCATAGAAACCGATCCGGCACCCGACCGAACGGGAACCGCCGCTTACCGGTTTCTCTGAGGAACGCACCACGTCACGGTATCGCCAATCGTCAGATTCACGGCGTCTCCCTGGCAGGCGGCGACGCAGCAGTCGAATCGCCACCCGATGATGCCGGCTCCTTCCGGTTCGCAGATCACCACCTCAGGTCTCAGCGCCGCAGGGCAGTCGACATGCACCACCACCTGTTCCAGAGACGGGCGCGACACGACATGTCCGGTTCCGCCGGACGGAATATCGTCTGCCGAACCGGGAATCCGCGGACCGTCTGAATCGTCCCGGTCCACCGCCACGGGAATGACTCGCCAGGTTTCATCACACAGGACCCTGTGGCCTTCAGCGGCCATCTGAGCGGTCATCCGCACACACATGCATTCGCATGCCACGCCGATTTCTCTTTGCAGCAGCCGCCGGGTATGACGTGCGGCTGCGATCGCGTCGTCCAGTTCCCCATTCGTCTGCACGTCCGTCAGAAGACCGGTTACGCAGAGACCGGGAATCCCGGACAGTCCGGCCGCCAGCCTCACGGCATCCCTGCCGGGCCGCACGCCACCGCCAGGTCCGGTTCCCTGAAGATGCAGCAGCACGGTGATGCGTCCGGCAGGAATCGCAGCACGCAGCTGTTCGCCATGCACATAATGATCGACGGTGAACCACACGGCTGTGGAACCGGGCAGAGGCGTCTGCAGTTCTGAAATCGTCTGGGGCCGGAGCACAAGAACAGATTGCGGTGGCAGGCCCGAACGCAGAAGCCGATTCGCAGTTGTCAGAGAAAACACGGCCTCCGCCCGGGACCGCTCCGCCGATACAGTCCGTTTGGCCGAAACAGCCCGCAGCGCATTCGACCCGATGCAGCAGACGACGCCGGCCGGACCCGCCGCATTCAGCAGGGCGGAACGGTTCGGAACGGACGAATCGGACACCGGCACCATGGACTTTCCTGTAGAAGCGGCCTACCGGGAACCGGAAGACAATCGGGATTCCACCTGCTTCCGAAGCTGCTCAGCACGCCACCGCCGCTCCGCCGATCCCCAGTCCGGATACAGAACAGACAGCACGTCCAGGTCACGAGCCGCCGCGGCGGCCTGACCCTGCTGCATACGGATACCGGCAAGCTGCAGACCGGCTTCCAGCCACAACGCGCTGCCCGGCGTCTGACCATCCCGCACGCTCCTCCAGAACTCCCGCAGTTCCCCGGACGGCACGTCGCTGTTTCCGGCCGCGGATTTCATCAGCAGCTCCGCCACCGTTCTGACCTGTGTTTCTGTCAGAGACGCACTCAGGATGCGGTTCTGCAGTTCCCGGTGCAGCCGATCGTCGGACGTCAGCCGCCGGGTCGCACCTGTCAGACGAAGCAGGTCCAGCAGATGTTCAGCCGTCATTTCAGAATCCGCGGTTTCCAGATGCCGCCGAACCAGTTCGTTGATAGTGCGTGCAACGAACGCATCCCCTGGCTGAATCAGTCCGGATCGACTGAGGAACGGGTGCAGTCGCCAGGCGGTCACCAGCGGGTCTGAAGCGGCCTGCTCCACAATCAGCCGGCTGCGACGCCGCAGAGCGTCTCCATCGGTCGAGGTGCGGGCGGCAGCGAGAAATTCCAGTTCGTTGAGCCGCCGTCGGCCCGAAACATCGTCGGCAGGCAGGCTCGAGTGCAGCATGCGTATTTCGTCATGCACGGCCACCCAGCCGTCCCAGGACGTCTCCGCACTGCACGTCAGCATCAGAACAAGCACTCGGATCCCGGCCGATTCGGAACAGGCCGCCTGCGTCGCCTGCGGTGTCCCGCACAGACGGGCGTATCGATCCACGAGCTGCTGCCAGGACGTTGCCGCGCCGGCTCCGTCCGCCCGAGACCGCAGGCGTTCCAGCATGGTTCCCAGCCGCACCAGCCGGGAACAGGAATCCCCTGCGGCCTTTTCGTACTCGGCCAGTTCCATCAGAAACCGCACGGCCTGCAGCGGATCCACCGGTTCTGTCAGTTGAATGAGCCATTCCTGGCAGGTCGCCCATGATGCCTGATGCCGCCAGCGTTCTCGATGACGGAGCAGTGCTTCGCGGTAGGCCTGATATTTCGTCTCATCGGCCGGATCGTTCTTCCAGTCCTGCCCCAGGCAAAAGATGCGGAGCAGATCGGTGCGGGCGGCTTCTTCTTCCAGACCGGCACCGGCACAGGTCCGGGCCGCATCCGCCAGCATCTGCACTGCGGGAAGCCACTGCCGCTGCTGCATCCTCAGCTCGCCGGCGGTGACCTGCAGCGCAGCCATCGACCGGGCCGGTATGTCCGGAGGTGCCAGACGCATCGCTCGCTGCAGAACGCGCAGAGCTTCTTCAGGATTCCCGGCCTGACGCAGGCGGTCGACCTCATCGATCAGTTCCGGAAGATCGGCGCCCACCGTTTCGACCAGTCGATACTGGCGTTCCAGTTCCGCGGCCGCGTCCCGCCAGACAGACGGCTTCCACTGTCGGGCCAGTTCGTACGCGGAGAAAAAACGAGCATTCGTCTGCCGCACCCGGTCTGCATCGTGCAGCCGATCAGCATGCATTCGCAGAAGCAGCAGAGATTCCAGGTACAGGACGGCTCCCGCACTGCCGCACAGCGAAGTCTCCTCCACCGTATCCTCCAGCAGTCCGGCCGCAGCCGCCGCTTCGCCCAGACTCAGTCGCCTCAGTGCGGCGAAGTACGTCAGCTCGGACCCGCGGCCGGGAAACTGCGACTGCAGACGCCGCAGTGTCAGCCGCGCTGCCTGCGCATCGCCCGACAGAAGCTGCAGTTCCAGGAGGCGTGTCAGAGCGGTCCAGCGAACGGCTTCTGTGCGAGCTGCCCTGTGCAGTTCCTGCAGATGGCGCATGGCTGTCTGCAGATCCCCCTGTCCGGCCAGAACATCGACCGCATCCAGTTCCGCCTCGATGCGGCGCGTCCGTTCTCGCAGCAGCCCGGCCTGTCGTCCGGAAAGACGCCGCTTCACGCGGTCCAGATCCCGCCGGAATGCGATCAGCCGTTTTCGAGCCGCAGACACCAGAGACCGGGCGCGTTCCGAAAAAACCGGCTGCCGCATGTCCGGGCCGCGACAGCCCGTCCAGGACAGCCGAACGGCCGTTTCCGCCAGAGTGCGGACCGCGTCGATCTGATCGAGCAGCAGCGTCAGTTCCGCTTCCGGAGGCACGTCGGTCCGGTTCAGAAAATCGGCGATTTCATCGATGATCTGCTGCGTCAGCGCCTGGCGGTTGTCCGGTCCTTCCGCCCACACATGCGCACGCCGCACCTCCGACAACTGATGCATCCAGAACGCCTGCGATACCGGATCCGGACGGCTGCGAATTCGGCTGTCGCAGTAGTCTTCGGCAGCGACGAACAGCGTGCGGTCGGTCAGAGCCTCGAGAAACCGGCGTTCTGAATCATCCGTCCCGGACGGCAGGATCACGTCTCCGGCTGACGACCCGATCACTGATGTGACCACAGTGAAGACAGCCGCACAGGACAGCACAGGGCACAGCCGCACCATCAGATGCCGACCGGATGCCGCGGGGACGGAGTTTCGATGACCGTTGACGGACGGGAACATACTGCCAATATAGCGGCCGCGTCACTGTTCCCCTCCCCAATTTCGGATACATCCTGATGGCAGCGAAAACGATTCTGAGTGTCGGTCAGTGCGGTCCGGACCACATGGCTCTGTCCCGTTTTCTGAATCAGCATTTCGACGTGACCATTCTGACGGCCGATCTGCCTGACGACACGCTCGACATTCTGCGGCGCGAATCGGTCGACCTGGTCCTGATCAACCGCAAACTGGATGCAGACTACAGCGACGGCATGGACATCATTCGCACGCTGAAGGCAGATCCGAAACTGGCCGCGACTCCCGTCATGCTCATTTCGAATTTCGAAGACGCCCAGAAGGAAGCTGTGGAAGCCGGAGCCGTACCGGGCTTTGGGAAGGCCGAACTGAGTTCCGAACGGGCCCGGGAATGCGTGGCCCGTGTTCTGGAATCGGACCGCGTTCCGGAATCGGATCCGGCATCCGACTGAAACATTCAGCCGGTCCCCAGTCCCCGATCCAGAGCGTCCAGCTCCCGCTGATAGACCTCCATGGTGCTGTGCAGCAGGGCGCCGCTGATTTTCCAGCGGGGGTTGTCTTCTGTGCAGCTGTCGCAGTGAGCGGTCAGCAGACGGAACAGAAACCGGAACAGGTGTCGCGGCACGCGCAGGCGGCTGAAGTGCCGGATCAGATCCGCGGTCGTGACATCGTCTTCGAAAAGGCTGCCGATGGACACCGTGGAGTCGGCGTCGTCATGCCGGCAGGCCCGCAGACGGCTGGTCGCCATGTCGTACAGCGATTCGCCGGTCCATTCGAGACTTCGGATGAGGTTCTGTTTGTCGAGCCGGGACCGTTCGTAGAATTCCCGTTTTTCGCGGTCCAGGTAATAGACCACTTCTCTGGGAAGCAGCATCTTGAAGGCGATGCCTGGATGTTTGAGGAACTTGTTGTCGAACATGGACCACAGAAAATCGCGGATGCGTTCGGGAGCCCCATTGATCAGGTGCGGTTCATCCACCCGGTCCACCAGCACCACGATACTGGAGAACCCCAGAGGCTTCAGAATGCGCTGCAGTTTCGCCAGCAGTTCATACCGGTCGTCGCTGCGATCGCGCGACGGCATCGGCTGACCGTCGATTTCCCGGGGATAGAACGATGACAGAATCTTTCTCAGCGTACTCACCCCGTGTTCCAGAATACGCACCTGAGACGCGATCTGCCGCGCTTTCCACCACAGCGACACGCGGCGCTGCAGCCAGGGCAGCCAGCCGGCCGCCACGATCACCCAGACCCACCAGGCTTTCAGGCCGGCCAGAGTCGATATGCCCTGAGCAGGGAGATCCCGGAGGACGAATGCCAGAGTGGCCGCCGTGACGACCAGACCCAGACCCAGACGCCACGATGCTCCCAGCGTCAGAAATCCCAGGTTCTTTCTGATGCGTTTCCATCTGCGCAGGTGGGACTGATCGGACGACTGATCGTAGAAGGCGGCCAGCATGAGCAGATCGCGTTTGCGCACCCGAGGCAGTTCCCGCATCTGCTTCAGCGTCAGATCCGGATCATCCGTATCGTCGTCCGCTGCGGCATCGCACAGCCGACGGGTGGACAGAGTCAGCAGAGCGTCCATGTGGTCCCACAGACGCCACTGCCGAAGACAGTGATCCGGATGCCGTCGCCGCCCCCGAAGACGATCTCGAAACGTATCCAGAAACGGATTCAGATCGTCATAACTGATGACGAACACGCGTTCCGCAGGGTGCTGCTCATTCCATTTTCGGATCTCGTTGAGAAGCTGGATGCGCAGAGCCGTCTTGCCGGCCCCTTTTTCGCCGAAGACCACGGACGTGCTGGGGCTTCCGCAGTCTCCCAGAACCTTGTCCCAGGCAGGATGGTGGATCGTTTCTGCACAATGATTCTGAAAAATGTGGTCCGACGCCGCATCTTCCTGACTGAACGGATTGAGACGGACCCCATAGTGGTCAAGAAACTGACTGACTCTCATGATCGATCGGATTCCGAACTACACAGGCGGGCGGAAACCAGGAAGACGCAATCGGCCGACGGCACATCGCCGTGACGTCCGGCAGTCTGGCACCTTCAGGAAATCCAGGCAACTCTGGAATGCAGGACAAGCCCCATTCGCGGCAGTCTGCTCCCGACATTCAGAAAAATTGGTCGGTCGAGTGCGGTTGCACCTTTTGCAAAGACGATAAATCCGACAGGACCGGTCAGGTGATTCGGCCTCTGGGGCGAATGAGTAAGTCGTTTTGTTGCTGCGGGTTACTGCCGGTTCTGTCCTGTTTTGCTCATATTGACAGAGTTCCTGAACTGCCGTAATCTCGACGAAGCTGTCGAAACGGACGGCCGTTGCATTGCGAATGGAGTCGCTTCATGTCCTTTCAGGATGAGAACCCGGGTGCCGGAGTGCCCGGGCCCGTGCCGTTCATCGACCTGACTGCTCAGTACCGTACGATCCGCTCGGACGTCCGCGAAGCCGTGGAGCAGGTTTTTGAATCCCAGGCGTTTGTGCTGGGTGAGGCCGTGGAGCGGCTGGAGGCGGACATTGCCGCTTACTGCGATTCTCGGTATGCGGTCGGCTGTGCATCCGGAACGGACGCTCTCATTCTGTCGCTGCTGGCTGCCGGAGTGGAGCCTGGTGATGAAGTCATCACCAGTCCCTTCACCTTCTTCGCGACAGCCGGAGCCATCCATCGGGTGGGCGCCCGGCCGGTGTTCGTGGACATCGAACCCCACAGCTTCAACCTGTGTCCGAACCACGTCGAACAGGCCGTGACGGACCGGACCCGGGCCATCATGCCGGTGCATCTGTTCGGACAGTGTGCCGAAATGGAACCTCTGTGGCGCATCGCCACCCGCCACAAGATCCCCATCATCGAAGATGCCTGCCAGGCGATTGGAGCAGAATACCGTGGCCGCCGGGCCGGAGTTCTGGGAACGGTCGGCTGTTTCAGTTTCTTTCCCACAAAGAATCTGGGCGGAGCCGGCGATGGAGGCATGGTGGTCACTGACGACACGGAAATCGCTGATCGCCTCCGGCGCCTGCGCGTGCATGGCGACCTGGGCGGCTACAACCACGCGGAAGTCGGTTTCAACAGCCGTCTGGATGCCCTGCAGGCGGCGGTCCTGAGTGTCAAGCTGAAGCACCTGGACAACTGGTCAGCCGCCCGGCGGACCAACGCAAAGCGTTACCAGGAACTGTTTCGGGAACACAATGTGCGTTCGGGAATCGAAGAACCGGCCACCCTTCCGGACCGCCGGCACGTGTTCAATCAGTTCACCATTCGCATACGCGGCGGCCGGCGTGATGAGGTGATGCAGTTTCTGCGGCAGTCCGGCATCGGCTGCGCCGTTTACTATCCGATTCCTCTGCACCTGCAGACCTGTTTTGCTCACCTGGGATACCGCGAAGGCGATTTCCCGGAATCCGAACGCGCCTGCCGGGAAGTTCTGTCGCTGCCGATCTATGCGGAACTCCCCGAAGAACACCAGCAGCGCGTGGTCCGAAAACTGGCCGAAGCCGTCCAGGCCGAATCCACGCTTTCGTTCCCGGGAACGGCAGATGGAGACCGCCGGGCCGCGTGAGGTCCCCGGGCAGTTTCTCCTGCTGCGCCGGACCGGCCAGCAGGCGGCACCTGCCAGGGCCGCCGAGGCCGCCAACGATGCAGGGCGGCTCTTGTGTTCCGACAGGACGCCCGGTAAAGTGCGCGGCGTCCGGCCTGGAGCCGGATTTTTCGGAGAGGTGGCAGAGCGGCCGAATGCACCGGTCTTGAAAACCGGCGTAGGGTCACACCTACCGTGGGTTCGAATCCCACCCTCTCCGCCTTCCCATCACAACGGGACGGAGATCCAGTCAGATCTCCGTCCCGTTTTCTGCGCCAGCCGTGTTCGTCACGGCAGACCTGCATCACCGGGCTCGCCGATTCGACCTGCCTGCACACGGAGCGCCGGCGGCATCCGGCATGTGCTGCGGCCGGCAGCGGTCGATGTGCGAACGGGAGGCGTTCCGGGCGATGACGGATGAAACTGAAAGCTCGCTCAGGCGGAATCTGCCTCGCCTCGCTGTTGCGATTCCGGTGACTGCGTATCTCGGAATCGTCGGATACGAAGCAGGCCGTGCTGCGGGGAGCCGGGGAACATTCGTGTGGTGGTGCGGAGTTTTTCTCGGCACCATGTCCTTCAGTGCATCTGCACTTCTCGGTCCGTTGTTCATATACGTCGGAGTGCGTCTGAAAAAGTGGTCCCTGGTGGTTCTGGAATGTCTCTGTCTGATGCCGCCCGTTTCGTACTGGCTGTGGCTGAGGTAACACGGTACGACGGCAGCCTGGAAGCATCCGGCATTGCCCGTGGCGTTCGCGTGACCGCTCACTGATTCCGCTCAGCCGGCTCCTCACGCCGACAGCAGACGCCCTGTGCCCCCCGGCCCTCATCACAACCGAACCGGCCCGCAGGCCGGATCCAGGATCAGAGCGACGCCGATCCGGAAACAGCAGATGCACGCGGCAGTGGACCGCGTGAAAACAGGCTCTGGAAACCGGCCATCGCGGAAACTTCCGGCCTGTCACAGGCACTTCAGCGGACATCCGGCTCACGCCGCTCATCTGTCGGGATTTCTGAGGACGCATGCCCGACTGATGACCGGCAACGCCGGCGTTCCCATGTGTCGGGACAGGCGCAGCGGATCCGTCGCACGCCCCTGCGCCGTCTCCACAAGCGTCGTCAGGCCTGCATTCGAGTCACCGTGACCGTTTCGGCCGTCCCAGAGAACCTGAGAACGCCCCAGAGAACCTGAGAAAACGGGCCATGCCGGGCAGTCCGAAAGACAGGCCCGATTGTGACGGCCCTGACGGATCGTCCATCAGTCAGCGATCTTCGACAGGCCGGGTTCCAAAAACGATTGTTCGCAGACAGCGTCGCAGCGTGTAGACTGGGGGAAGCCCGCCGGACCGGTATCGGTGGTTTTCGGTGAATCCGCCCTTCCGCATTCCTTCGCAGAACCCAGGCCCATGCGGAGATCGGGCGGAAGGCCGTTGTTCGTGCGGTGTCCCTGCGAACCGCCCCCTGACAGCAGACACGCAGAGCAGATCGATGAGTCAGACATCGGATGCATTCGAATCGACGGATCGTTCGTCGATCATCCGGCAGTTTGGCCGAACCGTGGCGGCCGCCGGCGCCACGGGATCGTTCGAGCAGGCTCTGGAAGTCTACGTTCGGGAAGTGCGGCTGATTGCCGGAGCACACCAGGCGGCTGTCAGTTATCTGCCGAACGGCGATTTCGCAGACGCCGTCCACGCGGTGTCGCTGTCGGACAAATACGCGAAGTACCGAACGTACGATGTCATGCCCACCGGGGAGGGCATCTGGAGTCGGCTGGCTGATCATCCTCAGGGATTCTGCCTGACGCACGATGAACTGGTCCGCCATCCGGCCTGGAAGGACTTCAGCGGACGGCGCGACGAGCGGGGGCTGGAGCATCCGCCGATGCGCGGATGGCTGGCGGTCCCCATTTTCAGCCGCAGCGGATGCTTCATGGGTGTGCTCCAGGCATCCGACCGTTTCGAGGGGGACTTCACGTCCGTCGATCTGGAGAACCTGCACCACCTGGCCGTGCTGCTGGCCCCCATGCTGGAACTGCAGGAAGTGGATCGTCAGCTTCAGCAGAAGGCGGCATCCGAGAAGCTGCTGAAACAGGATGCGGAAGGCGCCCATGCTCGTGCCCAGGCCGCCGAACAGGAACTGGCCCGCACCATCGAACAGCTCCGACAGGCCAACGCCGACCTGAAGAAGTCCGTTCAGGAACTGGAAGAGCGGAATCGTTCGCTGGAAGCCGAAGGCGCCGAACGGCGGCGCATGCAGGATTCGCTTCAGGAAAGCGAGGCCCGATTCCGCACGATGGCCGAAATGCTGCCCGCTATGATCGCCATCTTTCAGGGAACCGGCCACAGCTACGCCAACCCGGCGGCGACGCGCATCACCGGCTATTCCACAGAAGAACTGCGGCATCTTCCGTTCACGGAGTACGTCCACCCGGACTTCATCGATCTGGTCCGCCAGCGGAGTCTGGCGCGCCAGCGCGGAGAAAACGTGGTCGACCGTTATGAAATTCGCATCGTCACCAAACACGGAGAATCGCGGTGGGTGGACTTCGCCGGAGCGGCCGTGGAATACGATGGCCGGCCGGCCGTGCTGGGCACGGGAATCGACATCACCGAACGCAAGGAAATGGAACGAAACCTTCTGCAGGCCAAGGAACAGGCCGAAGCCGCCAACCGTGCCAAGAGTGATTTTCTGGCCAATATGAGCCATGAGATCCGCACGCCGATGAACGCCATCATCGGAATGACCGAACTGGTCCTGGATACTGAACTGACCCGCACGCAGAGAGAATACCTGTCCATCGTGCGGGATTCCGGAGACGCGCTGCTCACCCTGCTGAACGACATTCTGGATTTTTCCAAAATCGAAGCCGGAAAGCTGGAACTGTCTCCCGTCACGTTCTGTCTGCGGGACAGTCTCGGAGACGCCGTCCGTTCGCTGGCTCTGCGAGCGCACCGAAAAGGGCTGGAACTGGCCTACCGGGTCAGTCCCGATGTGCCGACTCATTTCAGCGGCGACGCCGGCCGGCTGAGGCAGATCGTCATCAATCTGGTCGGCAACGCGATCAAATTCACGGATGAGGGGGAAATCGTCATCGATGTCACCTGTCCGATCCGCAGCAGCAACATCGCTCAGCTGAAGATCGCCGTGCGGGACACGGGCATCGGAATTCCTCTCGAAAAACAGCAGACCATTTTCGGCAAGTTCGAACAGGCCGACAGTTCCACCACCCGGCGCTACGGCGGCACCGGTCTGGGGCTGGCCATTTCCCGACGTCTCGTGGAAATGATGGGCGGCCAGATGGAACTGGACAGCGAACCCGGAAAGGGGAGCACGTTCCGGTTCGACGTCTTCCTGGAAGTCGTCGATGTACCGGAAGACGCCCGGACCCGCCTGCCGGGGCAGGTCAGCGGCACCCGGGTGCTCGTTGTGGACGACAACGCAACAAACCGCCTGATCCTCAATGAAATCCTCCGCGGCTGGGGCATGAAGCCGCGCTGTGTGCGGGGAGTCGATGAAGGCATCGCCGCGCTGCGGGCGGCGGCCGGAACTCCCGACCAGTTTCGCATCGTGATTTCCGACGTGAACATGCCTGAACGCGACGGTTTCGAACTGGCGGCGGAAATCCGCAGCGACTCCCGGCTGGCGGATACCGTCATCGTCATGCTCACATCGGGAGACCGCGTTGAAGACGTCCGCCGCTGCGAACAGCTTCGAACCAATGCCCACATTTTCAAGCCGGTCAAGCAGTCCGAGCTGTTCAATGTGGTGGCCCGGGAACTGGGAGCCCTTCAGGCATCCGATGAAACCCCGGGAACCGATGACGATGAATCGGACTGCATCCGGCCGCTCCGCATTCTTCTTGCTGAAGACAGCATCGTGAACCAGACCCTGGCGATCGGTGTTCTCGGGCAGTGGGGCCATCAGATCGAAGTGGCCGAAAACGGCGTTCAGGCCGTCGACCTGTCGGCTCGGAATGACTTCGACCTGATCCTCATGGATGTGCAGATGCCGGAAATGGACGGCATCCAGGCCACTCAGCAGATCCGTGAACGGGAACAGAATTCCGACCGCCGGGTTCCCATCATCGCCATGACGGCCAACGCCATGCCCGGAGACCGCGAAGAATGTCTCGCAGCCGGCATGGACGGCTACATTTCCAAACCGTTTCGCAAACAGGAACTGCTGGCAGTCATGAAAGCCTTCTGTCCGAATCCCGGTGGCCGTTCCGACTGATCATCCTGCCCGTGCGGCGGCGGACAGACGGTTTGGGGAGACAGTCGGCGGGCCGGTCGCTTCCGAGCCGCCTGGTTCAGGTCATCCGTGCGATGCGTACGGCGCAGGCCTTGTAAGCCGGCTGTGAAGAATGAGGATCGAAGGCGGCATAGGTCAGCCGATTGACACCTTCATCGTGCATCGGCATGAACACCTCCCCGGGCCGCACCGCATGAGTCAGCACGGCGCGGGCCCGTACACGGCCGCGCTGCGAAATCACCTCGATCTGGTCTCCCGTGGCAATGTTCAAAGCAGCCGCATCGGTCGGACTGACCTCCACGACACTGTCCCGCAGCGCCAGTCGCCTCAGCACCGATGACTGACGGGTCCGTGTCTGCGTGTGCCACTGAGCGGCCGAACCGCGGCCTGTCATCAGCAGCAGCGGGAACCGCCCCCCCGGACGTTCCGGCAGTGGTTCCGGCCGGGCCCACACGAACCGGGCCCGACGGTCGTCGTGAAAAAAACGCCCGTCCGTATACAGCCGGCGTTCCCTTTCCGGCCGGCCGGATGCTTCGGGAGCAGGCCACTGGATGCCCCCGGCCGCCTCCAGGTCGTCGTAGGTGCCGATTCCGGTGATGTCGCACGGCTGTCCCTGCGTGCAGCGCTTCAGAATTTCGAAAACGGCAGCCGGCGACGTCCAGGAAGAAAACAGATCGGCACAGCCCCAGCGCTGCGCGATCAGACGGAAAATGCGGAAATCGGACAGAGCCTGTCCAGGAGCCCTCCGTACCTGCCGAACGACACCCACGCGGCGTTCGGAATTGATGAACGTTCCGTCTTTCTCTCCCCAGCCGGCGGCCGGCAGGACAAGATGCGCCAGGCGGGCCGTTTCGGTCGTGTGGTACATGTCCTGCACCACCAGAAAATCCAGGCGATCCAGAATGTCGCGGCACTGCATCTGATTGATCCAGGAATGAGCGGGGTTGGTACAGACGACCCACAGCCCGCGAATGCGCCCCCGCAGAATTTCCTCGAGAATGCGGTGATACGGAAGACCGCTGTCTTCGGGAATCCGTTTCACATCGATGCCCAGGATGTCGGCGATTTTCTGACGGTGCCGGGGATTCCGGAAATCGTGTCCGCCCGGCAGCGCGGTGGTGTTGCTGAACAGGCGGCTGCCCATGGCATTGCACTGGCCGGTGATGCTGTTGGCTCCCGTTCCGGGACGCCCGATGCTGCCGGTCATCAGAGCCAGATTGATGAGGGCCTGAGCGGTCCGCACCCCCTGGTGACTCTGATTGACTCCCATCGTCCACCAGAACGAAACGCGCTGCCCCGGACAGATCATGTCAGCCATCCGGTGCAGAACATCCGCGTCCACTCCGGTTTCTTCCACCACCCGTTCTTCGGAAAACTCCGCCGTGAATTCAGCAAAGGCTTCGAAATCACGGGTGGACGCTGCGATGAATTCCCGGTCCACCCGTCCGGTTTCGATGAGGATACGGGCGATTCCGTAAAACAGTGCCAGATCGGATTTCGGTTTCGGCCGAACGTGCAGCGTCGCGTTCATGGCGGTTTCCGTCATTCGAGGATCCACCACGATGATCTGAGGCTGATGCCGGTTTCGCATCACGCGTTCCCAGAGAATCGGGTGAGCGATGCACAGGTTGCTGCCCACCAGCACGATCACGTCGGATTCTTCCAGATCGGCATAGGTGTAAGGAGGGGCATCGAACCCAAACGATTCCTTGTAAGCCGTCACGGCCGACGCCATGCACTGCCGTGTGTTCCCGTCGCCGTGCCGCATCCCCATGCCGAATTTCGCCAGCGCCCCCAGAAACGCCAGTTCCTCCGTCACCATCTGCCCGGTGCTCAGAAAGGCCACAGCTTCCGGCCCGTGCTCCTGCTGGATGGCCTGAAACCGGCGGACGAACTGTGTCAGCGCCGTGTCCCAGTCAACCGGACGCTGCCGGCCCTGGGCATCGCGCAGCAGCGGAACAGCAGCCCGTTCCGGGGAATCCAGAACACGCAGAGCTTCCCACCCTTTGGGACAGGCCATTCCCAGATTGACCGGGTAGTCCGTGGTCGGAGTCAGATTCACGGCCTGCCCGTCCTGCAGATGGACGCGGAGACCGCATCCGGTGGCGCAGAATCCGCACACCATATCGGTCACAGCATCCGGACGCAGATCGGCCGGCACCTGTCCAAGTCCGAATCGTCCGGGCTGCCGCAGCAGTTCACGCGTCAGCGGCCCGGTTTCCTGATGGAACAGTTCAGCAAGAGACATGCGTACGCTTTCCGCAGCACGAACAGGGGCGGACCAGGGACGCAGACTTCCGCTGTGCCCCGGTTCGCAAACGAATCATCGAATGACCTGCCGGAGATGCCTTCATGTTTCCGGTTCTTTACACACGTCCGGGCATGCGCGGCGCAACGCAGGCGGCAAAGAACTGAAACCGCGCCAGCAGCTCACCCGCCAGGCACGACAGCACCAGCATGCTGACAATGATGGTGATCAGCAGACTGCGTGGTGACGGAGCGGACAGTTCTGTCCACAGGAACAGGGGCATCACGATTCCCCCCAGCAGTCCCGTGGAAAACCTTGCAAATGTGGACGCCGACAGCGGCACCGCCATCAGACGGGCCGATCGTTTCAGAGGTGATTCCCGGCGAAACAGCAGATGACGGAACACGGACGCCTCCAGAAGCAGTTTCAGACCGGCGGCCGGAAGCAGCGCCCGCACCAGAATCGGGCCGGCTTCCGCCGACAGCCGAACAGCCGTTTCCGCGTCCACGAACAGGCCGAACAGCAGCAGACTCAGCCAGGTCGTGGCAATGCCCAGAACGGCGGCCGTCAGAACAAAGCGAACCATCGTCGGGCCGAATCGCCACAGATCCCGCCCGGTGACGACGTAGATCATGACTGAACAGAAAATTCCCAGACTGCCGGAAACAGCCACCATCCATCCGGCAGCACGAACAACGGCTCCGGATGGCTGCATCCAGCAGACCAGGGCGTACAGAACGGCTGCGGCCGCAAACACGCCGAACGCCACGATTTCCCGGCTGAGCCAGGAATGGCGCAGGCCGATCACCGCGCGGAAGGCGTACTGCGGCCGCCCCAGATGCAGCGTGCTGGCGCCCAGAGCCAGCAGGCCGAAAATCAGAGCCGTGGTGGCGTGCTGCCGGCGAAACGCATTCAGCAAAGACGCATCGAACCGGGTTTCCAGCACCAGCCCCACAATGAAGGCTCCCACGGACAACTGCGTCAGAACCAGCATGATGATCAGCGGCCAGTGCGGGTGCTGAGGACTGACCGACCGATAGTCGGCCGGCAGCGTATTGCGGGGAAACACACGCCGGGTGGTGTACTGCGTTGTGGGCAGAGTGAACTGAGGATCCGGAGCGGCCGGCAGGAAGAAGTCCGTTTCCGCATCTTCCACGACCTGCTGCCGGTCCACGACCGTGATGGCGATGGCTTCGTGGGGACAGGCCTGGACACAGGCGGGCGCTTCATTGGCTGCCAGTCGATCACGACACATGTCGCATTTGCGAACGATGCCTTTTCCCGCATGATACTGCGGCACATCGTACGGACAGGCCAGCGTGCAGTACTGACAGCCGAAACACTGGTCATCGCGATGCCGCACGATTCCCGTCACCGGATCCTTGTCGTAGGCATCGACCGGACAGGCGGAGGCACAGGCCGGTTCCAGACAGTGATGGCAGGACGTGGTCACATGCTGGATGACGGGAGCCGATACGGAACCACCAATCAGCAGTCCCACATCCCGCCAGGTTTCCTCATCATCGAGCCCGTTCAGAGAGTGACAGGCGGTCACGCAGGCCTTGCATCCGGAACACCGATCCAGATCGACGGCAAAAGCGTACTGCTGGCCTTCCTGCGGCGGCGCTGACGGCAGAAGACGCGAATAGTACTTCGCCTGATCGGGCACGCCGCTCTCGTATGCCCGGGAGAACTGTTCCACGGCCGACAGCGTGGCCTGTTCGTGCAGCAGTTCGTCCAGCAGAGGCAGCGCCGGGGCACCGGAAGAATCGACGGCGGAATCCGGTGGCAACGGTGATGGTGAAACGTGAGACGATGCACCCATTACGATTCCGCCGGACGACAGAGACTCACCGGGACTGTTTCCGCCGTGTCGTCGATGTCCGGAACATCGGTCGAACAGGATGTCGCCAGATGGCAGCCGATGGACGTGGCCAGAAGACGATCAAGCACATCAGCGGGCGGCAGTTCCAGATACACGCGTCCCTCTTCGACCTTCACGGGGAAGGTCCGAATCCGGTAAGCCTCATTCTGCAGTGACTGCCCGGACTGCAGAGAAAATGTTTTCTTGTGCAGCGGACAGGCGATTTTCGGTTCTCCGGATGCATCTCCGATGATTCCCCGCGACAGCACGAACGCTTTTCGGTGAGGGCACATGTTCTGAGTGGCGTACCATTCGCCGCGGCTGGAGAAATTGAAGACGGCGATCTGTGTTTGTCCGTACCGAATGGCCGCCCCGCCGTCGACTGGAAAGTCATCGACCGTACCGACCGGCACCCAGCGCACGGCCTGCAGATCATCCGCATGGCGCGTTTCCAGTTTCGCTCGGCGCTGTTCCAGCGATTCGAACTGTCCCAGAGACACCCGTTCGTCCGGCCAGTCTCCCGGTCGGCACTGACCTCGTTCCGACACGATTTCAATGGTCGGTTCCGTGTCATCGGTGTTCATGAACTGCCGGAACCAGCGGCGGCGCTGTGGATCCTGAACCGTGGCTTTCCATTCGCACTGGTACGTGTCCACCAGGTGCTGAATCATCTGTTCGAGTTCTTCGGCGATTCCCAGACGATCGTCCACGACGACCTCCCGGATGTGACGGATTCCGCCTTCCAGTTTTTCGCACCAGACGGACGTGCGCGTGAGCCGATCGGCCGACATGATGTAATACGCGAGGAACCGATCGATGTACCGCACAGCCGTATCCTCATCGACATCTGCGGCCAGAAGCTCCGCATGCCGCGGGCTGGCTCCGCCGTTCCCGCAGACATAAATGTTGTAGCCGTTCTCCGTGGCAATCAGCCCCACATCCTTGCTCTGAGCTTCCGCACATTCCCGCGTGCAGCCGCTGACGGCCATCTTGATCTTGTGCGGCGACCGAATGCCCTTGTAGCGGTGTTCCAGCCGAATGGCGAAACCCACGGAATCCTGAACACCGTAGCGGCACCAGGTTGTCCCGACGCAGCTTTTCACGGTCCGCAGCGCCTTTCCGTAAGCATGACCGCTTTCGAATCCGGCCTCGATGAGTTCTTCCCAGATCGACGGCAGGTCCTGAAGCTGTGCTCCGAACAGATCGACCCGCTGCCCGCCGGTGATCTTGGTATACAGCCCGTACCTGCGGGCCACATTCCCCAGAGCGATCAGCTTTTCCGGTGTGATTTCGCCTCCTGGCACACGCGGCACCACAGAATACGTTCCGTTGCGCTGCGTATTCGCCAGAAAACGATCATTGCTGTCCTGCAGGCACTGATGTTCCGGCTTCAGAATGTAGTCGTTCCACACCCCGGCCAGAATTGAAGCCACGGCCGGTTTGCACAGCTCGCATCCGGAACCCCCACGTCCGCATTCCTTCATGACGTCCTGAAAGGTCCGCAGTCCGCGCGTTCGCACGATGGCGAACAGTTCCGTTCGTGAATACTCGAAATGCTCGCACAGGTGATTCCGAACCTCCTTCCCGGCTGCCTTCATCTGTGCTTCGAACAGATCGGTCACCAGCGGCATGCAGCCACCGCAGCCGGCACCGGCCTTCGTACACTGCCGCACGGCCGCCGGGGAATCCAGGTCGTGTTCCGCGATGGCCGCACAGATCTGTTTTTTGGTTACGCTGTTGCAGGAACAGACCTGAGCATCATCCGGCAGACTGTCGGCACCGCCGAGTGTTCCGGCGGACAGCGCCGAAGCTCCGGCGATCAGCTCATGCGGCTCACAGGGCAGATCTTCCTGAGATTCCGCCAGCAGGTTGAGCATGCTGTAATCGGATGCGTCGCCGATGAGAATGCCGCCAAGCAGTTTTTTTCCGTCGCTGCTGAACAGCAGTTTTCTGTACACACCCCGAAACGGGTCTTCGAAGAACAGCGGATGGGTTCCCTGCCGGCTCTCTGCTTCGTGCTGACCGAAACTGGCCACATCGATTCCCATCAGCTTGAGTTTCGTGGACAGACTCGTGCCGCGAAACTCCCGGTCATCCCCGCACAGATTGGCTGCGACAATCTCCGCCATTTCCCGGCCGGGAGCGATCAGGCCGTACACCATGCCGCCGTGGACCGCACATTCTCCGATGGCGAAAATGTCCGGATCGCTGGTTTCCAGACGATTGTTGACCAGGATGCCGCCCCGCTCGCCGACAGCCAGACCGCAGTCCCGGGCCAGATCGTCCCGTGGCCGAATCCCGGCGGATACGATGATCATTTCGCAGTCGAGCGTTGTTCCATCTGTGAATTCCATCGATTCCACGCGGGAATCACCGTGAATGGCCTTCGTGGCGCGGTTCAGATGAACATGGACCCCCAGCTGCTCGATCTGCCGGACCAGAATGCGCGAGCCGGCATCATCGATCTGCCGCGGCATGAGCCGTGATGCGAATTCGATCACATGAGTGTCCAGGCCCAGATCACAGGCGGCTTTGGCCGCTTCCAGACCCAGCAGACCGCCACCGATGACGGCACAGCAACGCACCCGCTTCGAATAATCGATGATGTGTTCCAGATCTTCGATCGTGCGGTAAACGAAAACGCCCTGACTGTCGATACCCGGAACCGGAGGCACGAACGGATAGGAGCCGGTGGCGATCACCACCCGATCATAGGGCACTTCCCGTCCCCGCGAAGATCGGACGATCCGGCGCTTCCGATCGATTCCCGTCGCCCGATCTCCTACATGCAGCTCGATCCCCACCTGCTCATACCAGTCCATCCGGGCCAGCATGAGTTTTTCCGCATCGCGGTGGGCAAAGAACGTGGTCAGCCCCACACGGTCGTAGGCGGCCCGTGGTTCTTCACAGAATGTCACAATGCGATACCGCCTGCTTTCATCGAAAGCTGTGAGCTGCTCGCAAAACCGCAGCCCGACCATCCCGTTACCGATCACAACGATCGTCTGTCGATTCTCACCTGCCATGTGCGTTTCCTCCGGCCGCTCACACCCGCCGTTCGGGACAGTTCATGCGCTCACCAGTTCCGGTTCCGCATTCCTCATGTCCACCGCCGACTGAATCGCCCGGCGCGCATCCGTTTCCGCCGCTTCACTGAAGTGAATCGCAAAGGTCAGAAACGAACAGCAGGTCACCAGAGCTCCCAGAATGAAAAAGGCGGTCGACCATGTGATCGCTTCGGTTTTGAACAGGAAACCGGCCGCCACGGCGCCCGCGTTTCCGCCGGCTCCCACGATGCCCGACACCGAACCCAGGGCCCGCTGACTGATGAACGGCACCACCGAAAACGTCGCTCCTTCACTCATCTGGACAAACAGGCTGAACACAATCAGTGCGGGAATCGCCGTGGTCAGGACGCTCATCTGTGAAAAGACCATCAGCGCCAGTCCCTCGCAGAACAGCGTCAGAAACAGCCAGCGCGTCCGACCACTCAGCCCCCACACGCTCCCGAAGCGATCGCCGAACCAGCCTCCCAGCGTGCGCGCAAACAGATTCATGAGACCAAAGACCGAGGCGATCATGCCGGCCGTTTTCATGGCCTGAATGCCGTCCAGAGACCGGAAGTATTCGAACCCGTCCGCGAAATAGAGTGCGGCCACTCCGTTCACTGTCAGTTCGATGCCGAAACAGGCCGCATAGACGATGAACAGAATCCAGACCCGGGAATCCCGGGCTGCTTCCAGAAATGTCCCGCGAACTGCCGACCTGCCAGGCAGCAGACCACGGGCCCGCAGATCGGAAAAGTTTCCATCCGGAGTGTCCTGAGTCAGCAGGAAGTAGGCCACGCCCATCAGAGCACACACAACTCCGGCTGCCACCATACAGGCCCGCCAGCCCGCTTCGGCACTCAGCCCCGGAACACTCACGAAACCGGCCAGCAGCAGCGGCATGACCAGCTGCGTCACCCCGCCCCCCATGTTGCCCCAGCCGGCCGATGTGGCATTGGCAGTTCCCACGCAGTTGGGAGCAAACATCAGAGACGTGTGATACTGTGTGATGACAAAGGCCGCGCCGATCATGCCGATCATCACGCGAAACGCGAGAAATGCCTCGAACGATTCCGCCAGACCAATCCCCATCACAGGAATCGATCCCACAAGAAGCAGCCCCGTGTACGCGTACCGAGGACCGATTCGGTCACACACCCAGCCGATCACCAGACGGGCCAGAACCGTGATCGATACGGAACCGATCACACACCACCCGATCTGGTCCCGCGTCAGATGCATCTCCTCCCGAATGACCTTCATCAGAGGAGCCACGCCGAACCAGGCAAAGAAGCACAGAAAAAACGCAAACCACGTCATGTGGAATGCACGCATCTGCGGCGAACGAAAGTCCAGAAGCCGAAGCCGGGTCGATTTGTTTTTCAGTTCCATCACTCTGACAGCTGTGAATTCAGACCGAAACAGGAAAACAGTCAGCCTGTGCTCCACGGTCTCCGGCAGAGGGGATCCCCCACTCGCAGAAACCTGTGCCTGCCACATAAGCAATGCGCGTGCCATCGATGTCAGCACACTGCCCGTTCCCGTATTCTTCCGCGAAACACGCTGCGCACAGATTTCTCCTGTCAGCGTTGCAGAGACGAAGAAGAACAGATATCGCGCATAAGTGCCTAATTTACAGGCACTCTGCTCATGGTTCAGGTAGCGTGGCACTGCGGAG
Organism: Planctomycetaceae bacterium; assembly: GCA_015485495.1. Classification (GTDB taxonomy): domain Bacteria; phylum Planctomycetota; class Planctomycetia; order Planctomycetales; family Planctomycetaceae; genus S139-18. The sequence continues at coordinate 2,811 of WFTL01000138.1, read as the reverse complement.
AAACGTGTCGTGCAACGTGCCGTTGACGCTCACGGCGGAAGTCGGGGTATCCCAAATCCGTTCGTCGTACACGACTTCACGGACACCCGGGATCGAGCGGGGCCGCAGTCATCGACGGCCCCGACGGAGCGGGGCCATCCGCTGTCCGATGGAGCGACGGGCTCCGTCCGGGAAACGCTGTTACCGGGGGCGTGACAACGACTGGCAGCGCGCCCATCATGTACTGGGGGGGATCCATCGTCTGTACGAAATCGAACGCGGGGGCCGCGACCTCATGCGTCGTCTCGTCAGACTCAGAGGCAGGAGCACGCCACCTGACCCGCCAGCAAAAGGCTGCACGGTTACGTTCTATGGAAGGACGCGCTCTGTCGCGTCCGTGTCATCGGCGGCCCCGACGGAGCGGGGCCCTCCGCTGTCCGATGGAAGGACGGGCTCCGTCCGGGAAACGCCCTCGCTGCGGCAGCACACTGCGGAATCTCTTACCCAGCCTGCACTCTCATAACGCCTGGTACAGAAAATGGGGCACCTCATCCGGACACAATCTGCATGTGCCCGCCTGCTGTTCCGAGTGTGCAGACTTTGATAGACTTCGGATTTGGTCGATCGCGCATGGGGAACACGCGGATGACGAAACTCAGTGAGTACGTAAAGATAGCTGAGGCAGCGGAGATTCTTGGCGTTGCCCAGAACACGCTTCGCAAATGGGCCGAACAGGGGAAGATCCCGATGCGTCGGAACCCGGCGAACGGTTACCGGCTGTTCAGGCGGAGCGACCTCGACAGGTTTTTGAAATCGATCGAACAACCGGTGAAACGAACGACGCGGAAGAAAGCCCGCTAGAGCAATTCGAGACAACGCATGGCCAACCCGTTCTTTGAACAACCGATCCTGAACTCGCCGTACGAATATCCCAGGCGACACTGGGAACTCGATGCACAGGGGCAGCCGACGCAACGCATCATTGAGACGCGCCGGAAAGCCGAATTCATCACGCCTATTCCGAAACCGAAGAAACGGAAGAAGGGATCGCAGCAGCAAGAACTTGTGTTCGACGAGGGCGCGGGGCTTTCCACGCAGGAGCAGCAGTACGACCCGACATCGATCATCAATCAGGTGCGCGGCGAAGTCGACAAGTGGCGATCGATCCCGAATCCGAGCCACTGGCAGGTCACTCCGGAAACGGCCCGGTTGCTGCAGCACTGGCGACACCACGAATTCGCGGGTGTCCGACCGTTCTTCTGTCAGGTCGAGGCCGTCGAGACGGCCATCTGGCTCACCGAGGTCGCACCCAACTCAAAGGCCGGAAAGCGACTGCTGGAGCATCTCGACAACGCCAATCGCGATGCGAACCCGGAGTTGTCCCGGATCGCCTTGAAACTGGCGACCGGCGCGGGCAAGACCACGGTCATGGCGATGCTGATCGCATGGCAGACGATCAACGCGGTGCGCCGTCCCGGCAGCAAGAAGTTCACCCGCGGATTCCTGATCGTCACGCCCGGACTCACCATCAAAGACCGCCTTCGCGTGCTCCAGCCCAACGACCCCGACAGCTATTACAAAGACCGCGAACTGGTTCCGAGCGACATGCTCGAAGACCTGCAGCGAGCCAAAATCGTCATCACCAACTATCACACGTTCAAACGGCGGGAGCGAATCGCACTGTCGAAGGGAGGCCGCCAGCTTCTGCAGGGGCGGCTGGGCAACGAACTGGACACACTGGAAACCGAAGGCCAGATGCTCCAGCGGGTCATGCCCGATCTGATGGGCATGAAGAACATTCTCGCGATCAACGACGAAGCACATCACTGCTACCGCGAGAAAGCCAAAGAACCCGACGACGCAGATCTGAAGGGCGAAGACCGAAAGGAAGCCGAAAAGAACAACGAAGCCGCTCGGCTGTGGATCTCCGGCCTCGAGGCGGTGAACCGGAAACTGGGGCTGGCCCGCGTCTTCGACCTGTCGGCCACACCGTTCTTTCTGCGTGGGTCCGGATACGCCGAAGGCACGCTGTTCCCCTGGACGATGAGCGACTTCTCGCTGATGGACGCCATCGAATGCGGCATCGTCAAACTTCCCCGCGTGCCGGTTGCCGAAAACATCCCGGGCAACGAAATGCCCATGTACCGCAACCTGTGGGAAAACATCCGCAAAGACATGCCGAAGAAGGGCCGCCGTTTAACCGTCAGCCGCAGGCGTACGCGCGAAAACGCAAGCGACACCGCAGACTTCCTCGACCCGCTCAAACTCCCCACCCGCCTGCAAACCGCCCTGCAGGCGCTCTATGGCCACTACGAAAAAACCTTCCAGCTCTGGCAGGACGCCGGCATCAGCGTGCCACCCTGCTTCATCATCGTCTGCCAGAACACGGCGATTTCGAAGCTGATCTACGACTACATCTCCGGATTTCAGGTCACCAACGCCGATGGCTCGACCCGCATCGAAAACGGACGGCTCGCGCTGTTCCGCAACTTCGACGAGCACAACAACCCGCTGCCGCGTCCAAACACGCTGCTGATCGACAGCGAGCAGCTCGAAGCCGGTGACGCGCTCGACAAAAACTTCCGCGCGATGGCCGCCGACGAGATCGAACGGTTTCGCCGTGAAATTGTGGAACGAACCGGCGACGTCCGCGCTGGCGAGAACATCACCGATCAGGAACTGCTCCGCGAGGTCATGAACACGGTCGGCAAGCCGGATCAGCTTGGCGGATCAATCCGGTGCGTCGTGTCCGTGTCGATGCTCACGGAAGGCTGGGATGCGAATACCGTGACGCACGTGCTGGGCGTTCGAGCGTTCGGGACGCAGTTGCTT
>WFTL01000137.1 GCA_015485495.1 Planctomycetaceae bacterium | reverse complement strand
TGCTCTACAAGGTGGCCGACGTCTACGACGAAGAAGTGGAAGTGCGGGTGGAAAGCCTCGTGAGTCTTCTGGAACCGATCATGGTGGTCGTCCTGGGGCTCATTGTGGGCTTCATCGTGATCGCCCTGTTTCTGCCGCTGGTGGAACTGCTCAACGATCTCACCTGATTCAGACAATCCGTCAGCCGGAGGGGCTCACCGACTCGAAGACAGAAGACCGACTCGAAGACAGAAGACAGAAATACGGCAATCGTCAGAGGAACACAGACAGGAACCGGTCACGTCCGTGCGGCAGACCGAATGAACCGGCCTGAAACGATTCGCCAGGGCCATGAAGACGGCGGGACCATGTGGTTTCGCGACAGACCAGAACGGAGCCGACGTATGCAGACAACGCGGACCAATCAGAAGCAGCGCCAGCCGGCCGGTCCTTTCCGGAATCCGATGCATTCTTCCGGCACCTTACGGCCGGCCCGCCCGGGCTTCACGATGCTCGAACTGCTGATCGTCATCGTCATCATCGGAATTCTCGTCTCGCTGCTGCTCCCCACAATGCAGAATATCTTTGGCCGGGGAGACACGGCACGGGTGGTCGCGGAAATCACACAACTGGAACAGGCGCTTCTGGCGTTTCAGCAGCGGTTCGGTGAGTACCCTCCCAGCAGTCTCGTGATACCGGCCATGGGCGGATCCTGGTCCGCGGAAGACCGGGCAAAAGTGCGGGCCATCTGGCCGGAATTCGATTTCACCACCAACGGCGGGCTGGGAAACACAGTAGCCCTGAAACTCAGCGGAGCCGAATGCCTCGTGTTTTTTCTGGGAGGCATCGAGTCGGGAACGGCGGGCAGCAGTGCGGCATTGAGCGGTTTTTCGAAGAATCCACAGACACCGTGGACGCCATCTGCCAACCCGGACGGACCGTTCATGGAGTTTTCGATGGGGCGGCTGTCGGATGTCGATGGCGACCAGTTGTTCGAGTATCTGGGGCCGCTTGAGGGGGTGGACACGCCCTATCTGTTCATCTGTGCCGCCGGAAAGAAGATGAACCGCGACAACGACAACTACATTCGCAGTCTGGGGGGGGCGACATTCACTACGATCGATGATGACTACGACGTTTTCGATCCTCTTGGGCCGGATGCATCCAGGAACATGCAGATGTGTTATCTGAAAAGCGACGGAACGGATTCCGGTTCGGGTCTGTCTGACAATCAGCCCTACCGAGCCGACAGTTTCCAGCTCATTTATCCCGGCCCGGACGGCGAGTACGGAACGGGAGGCGTCTGGCAGTCGGGAACGCCGCTGCCCGATGCACGGAGTAACGAAGCGGACAACATCACGAATTTCAGCGGCAGCGCCACACTCAACTGAAGCGGCCGGCTGCCTGAAACACAGAAACGGCGTTTCCACCGGATGTGACGCATGAATCATTCCCGCCGAAAACAGGGGCAGTCTCGGGGCTTCACGCTTCTGGAGCTGCTCATAGTGATCGCCATCATCACGATGCTGATGGGGCTGCTGGCGTTTGGCATGCGGGGAATTCTGGATTCCAGCGATCAGCAGGCGACCACCGCCACCATCCGGAAACTGGACGGTCTCATTCAGAAACGGGCCGAAGCATTCGACCGGGCATTCCGGCGGGACGGAGCATTTCGACGGCGTTATATCGAAGTGGCGCACGTACTGCTGGAGCAGAAGGGAATCTATACCGGTCGACAGGATGTCGTGGAGGTTCTGGCCCGGAAGATCGCCTTCCGCCACCAGTTTCCTCAGCGCCATGAAGACCTGCTGAAAATGGGTTTCGCCGCCGACGGACTCACACCGCTGACCGACTACCAGCCGGATGACACGCTGCTGCCGGCCGGCAGCCGCAGCCTGGACACGAACGACAATCAGATCGCCGACATCGTGGAGGCAACCGCGACGGATCCCAGCCTGCTGCCGACGGCCGATGTTCCGGTTCGCGACGAAACCGTCAGTTCCGAACTGCTGTATTTCACACTGGTGCATTACGGCAATTTCGGTTCGTCCGGTTCAGTGGCCGGACAGTTCGGTCCCCAGGAAGTCGCCGACACGGACAACGACGGCCTTCTGGAATTCATCGATGCGTGGGGAAATCCGCTGCAGTTTTACCGCTGGCCCACACGGCTGATGGACACGGATCCGCCCGTTCCCTTTCAGCCGAATCTGGCCAATCTGAACGATCCGACCGACGTCCTGCAGACCGTGGAATCACCGCCCGGATCCGGCACCTTCGTCACTGTGGGAGTGCGCACGGTGACAGCTCAGGAACGAACAATCGCAAATCTGCTGTTCAAGGGACTGCCGCCGTCGACCGTGCAGCTTCCGAATGGTGTGCTGCCGCGGGACTTGCTGCTCATCGATCCGGACGATCCCATCGGCCGCCTGTATTCGATCATGGAGGTGCTGGACGGTTCGAACAACCTGCCGCGGTTCGCGGATGAATTCAATGAAACGTGGTACCACACGCCGGACACGTACCACACGCCGCTGATTGTTTCAGCCGGTCCGGACGGCGATCTGGGCCTGTATCACGCGGCCGACACGCCCAATCTGGGCAATCTGGCCCAGTACGATCTGACACTCGGTCTGGACGCTCTGATCGAACGCATCGGCGACAACATCACGAACCGCAATCGTCTGGCAGGAGCGAACCGATGATGAAGCGGGCTCCTCAACGGAAG
>WFTL01000136.1 GCA_015485495.1 Planctomycetaceae bacterium | reverse complement strand
CCCGCGTGTCCCTCACCCCGCCCCTCTCCCGGAGGGAGAGGGGGACAGGTGGTACCCGTGGTTCTGCCGGAGGGAGAGGGGGACAGGAGGTGCGCCCGGTCCTCTGCGGGGCGTGGTGTGTTTCGTTCCGTTCGCAGTGAGGTGCCCCCATTTTCTGTACCAGGTGTTATGAGAGTGCGGGTTGGGTAAGGGATTCCGCAGTGTGCTGCCGCACTGAGGGCGTTGCCTGAACTGGTCGCGTGCTGCCGTGTCAGCGGCGGCGTGAAGAATCAGGATCGATGGCTCCCTCTCCCTTTGGGAGAGGGCTGGGGTGAGGGCGGTTGCGTATCTGGAGCAAACACGTCGATTTCCGCTGCCTTCGCAATAGCGGCCAGCACCGGCTCGACATCTTCCAGCACATCATCGTTGTGAAAACGCAGCACGCGAACGCCCTGCTGTTCCAGCCACGCGCTGCGGGCTGCATCGTGTGCAGCTCGGTCGTTGTGGCTCTGGCCATCCAGTTCCACGGCCAGGCGATGCTCATCACAGTAGAAATCGATGATGAACCGGCCGACCGGATGCTGGCGCCGAAACTTCAGACCGGCCAGTCTGCGACCGCGTAAGCGACTCCACAGCAGCCGCTCGGGAAACGTCGAATCCCGTCGAAGACGGCGGGCCCGGTTTTTCATGTGATCGGTCTGTGGCGTCCGTCGTTTTCTCATGTCTCTGGTCTTCGGTGAAGTCTTAGAGACGCTCACTTTCGCCCCTCACCCCGACCCTCTCCCGGAGGGAGAAGGGGACAGGTGGCAGGCCTGTTCCTGGAGAGCAACGGAAGCCGGGTGGTGACGCCGGCCGTGGTGGAGGATGTCTGCAGCGATGGTCGCTGTCGAAGAAAAGAAAAGTCTGGAAACTGAAAAGGTCTTCGTGATAAGATGCTGCGGCTGAAAACAAGGGAATGTCAGCAGGAATGAATCGATGGTGACTCAGCAGACAACGTTCCAGCCGGGCGACTGTGTGATTTTTCGGATGCCCAAGACGAGTGTGCATCCGGGGCCCCGTGCGCGCAATGTCCGTCCGGCTCGTTTTGGAGACACGTATCGTTACACGGTCGACAAATGCTGGGTCGTCCAGGACATTCTGGAAGACGGTCGGCTCGTCCTGCGGACGCGGCGGGGCAAAATCCACACCGTCGATCCGAACGATCCTCGGCTGCGGCGGCCGTCGTGGTGGGAACTTCTGCGGTATCGGCAGCGGTTTTCGGCTGTGCGCAGCGGCATGGAATCGAACGTCCTGTCGGCCGGGAACTGAGCGTTCGAAAAACAGGCGGCGGGGCGGGGTTGTCAGCGGGCTCGGCGGCGGCGAAAGCGGATCGTGCAGCCTCGGGCCCCCACCTGGCGGACATCCGGTGTTCTGCCGTCCAGGATGGCCGTGACGGCCTGCCGCACGTAGTTCACGGTGGCCTGGGATGGATCGGTGGCATCGTCCAGGGCGCCGCGGTACATGAGCCGCCGCTGGCGATCGAACACGAAAAATTCGGGCGTGTAGACCGCACCGAAGGATCGGGCGACGGACTGGTCGGCATCTTTCACGCAGGGGAATGTGAAGTGTGCTTCCCGGGCCCGCTGGCGGAAGATTTCCAGAGATTCCTCACGGCCGGGGTTGCTGTTGATCGCCAGCAGGGCGACTTTCCCTTCGGACCGTTCGCAGAACTGTCCGAGTGCCGCCAGGCGTTCTTCGTAGTCGATGGCATACGGGCAGCGGTTGCTGGTGAACACCACGATGAGGACGTCAGCTGACGAAAAGGTATCCAGTCCGATGGGAACGTCGTCGGTGGACGCAAGTTCTGAAAACGGGGGGCAGGTGTCGCCCGGCTGCAGACCGGATTCGGCCCGACCGCTCGACGGCGCCGCGGCAGCGCAGAGCGCGGCTGCGGCGGCCATCAGCGAAATCGGCCGTGCAGACCGGTGTTTCAGATTCTGAAACAGCAGGTGCAGCATGTCGGGATCAGCCGTCGAACGGAACAGGAAGCGGCGACGTTTTTCCGGACGGTCGACGGTCCGGGCGGGCTGCGATCAGCCCTGATAGAACGGGTGTTCTGCGGAATCTCTCTGAGAGAGCATGTCGTCCGCAGACGGTTCGTTTTTCAGGGCCCGTTCGATGGCTTCTTTGGTGGCGGCGTAGTTGTATTCGTAGATTTTGCGATCGTCTTCGGCCTGCCAGTGGATGAAGACTCCGCATACGATGCACAGACTGTCGCACTGATCTTTGGGGATCACTCCGGATTTCACACAGTCGGCAACGGCATCGGCGACGGCTTTCTGGGCGGGCCCGAACATCTGCACGGCCTGGCGGGCGCCTTTGATCGTGACCTTGGTGATCATCACGGTAGACGGTTTCACGGCCACATTGGGGGCCAGGACGGCCAGCAGGTTGCTGTGTCCCATTTTCTGGTCAGCCAGGGCGTTGGCGAAGGCTGTTCCCACAGGACCGGACTTGTCTCCGATCAGCAGATCGATATGAGCCACTTCATTGCCTTCGCCAACCAGCGATTCACCAACATACATCGACATGCGTGAGTTCCTTCCGTTGAAAATGATCGCGATAGGGATGCCGGCCGCGACAGCGGCGACGGACATGTCCGGGGGTGTTTCGGTGTGTGCTGTCGAGGAATACGAAACACCGGCAGGACATCGCCGTTCCGTTTCAGCGGGCAGGCTGGCGCCGGACATCCTCAGGGGCGGCCGGGCCGGGGAGAGAGCATCGCGGGTTTGTCTGTCGGGTGCAACTGATCGGACGTTTCAAATTTTCGCAGAACTGTCGGAAATCGGGCTGCCCGGTGTCTGCCGAACGACAGAACGGTCCGGCCGGTGCCGTCTTTTCCGTCGAAATCCGCCGGAACGGTTTCTGTCTGTCGAGCAGGCAGGGACGACCAGAATGGCTCCGGCATGTCGGGACAGGCGGCGTGTCTGACGGCGTGATACTCGTGGGGGCATCGGTCCGGAGCCTGGCGGAAGTGAGCGTGCGACGCGGCCTGCGCCCTCGTTGTTTCGACCTGTTCTGCGATGCGGATCTGCAGACACTGCTGGCGGAATGCGGCGGGACGAAGCCCGTGCAGATCAGGAGCTGTACGGAAATCCCTTCACGAGTGAAGGACATCGACGAAACGATTCCGCTGGTGTGGTGCGGCGGTCTGGAAAATCATCCCCATCTTCTGACGCACCTGACCATCCGTCGCCGTGTGTGCGGGACACCGCCATCCTGCCTCAGCGCGGTGACACCCGAAAAACTGGCCCGGCTGACAGCAGGAACGGGAATGCGTATTCCAGAGGGACGGTTTTCGCGATCGGGCCGTCTGTTTCGCCGTTCCGGGGACCGCTGGCTTGTGAAACCCGTCGCGGGCTGCGGCGGATCCGGCATTCGCGATGCCCGCAGCGGCGATCATCCGACCGCTGACGTGTTTCTGCAGAAGCATGTTTCGGGCACGCCGATTTCCGCCCTCTTTTATGCTCCGGCCGCCAGCGGCGCGGTCCGGCTTCTGACGGCGTCGCGGCAACTGGTCGGTCTGTCTTCTCTGGGGGGATCTCCTTTTGCATTCTGCGGTAACCGGGGACCGATCTGTCTTCCGACACCGGTGCGGACGGCGCTGGAAGCTGTGGCCTGTCGCGCTGCGGCAGCCGGCCTTCAGGGGGTTTTCGGGATGGACTGCATCGTGCGCGGCAGTGATGTCTGGCTGATCGAAATCAATCCCCGCATCACGGCTTCTCACGAACAGTACGATCTGCTGCAGACAGCGACGTCGACGATCGATCTGCAGATCCAGAGACAGGGCGTCCGGGCACCGGTTCTGCCGGAGGAGGCGGCTGGGTGCCTGACGCGTCTGATTCTTTACGCACGCAGGTCGTTCGTTCTGACGGAAGGCGATGTGGACCGGCTGCTGACGTTCCGCCGCTCACCGAACCACACAGGGATCGCGGCGGGCGGCCGGACAGGCTGGCTGGCCGACATTCCGCGGCCGGGTCGAATCGCGGCAGGTCAGCCGTTCTGTTCGATCTACGTGGTGGATTCCCCTGGCGGCGGTTTCAGTCCGGCCGGAGCATTCCGGGATCTGTCGGAGCTGCTGCGTGTGGCGGCCGCGTACACGGGCCTGCGTGCCGAACAGGTGCAGTCGGTGATCGATTCGTCGGCCGATCCCTTTTCAGACTGACAGACAGCCGCGATAATCGGCGGCCGCTGCGACCGGTCGTTGCGTACGGTCTTCCCGCCGCGTTCCCGCCACCAGGATCCTGGCATCATGGCTGCCAAAACCACGGATGTGCAGATTCTTGACGCTCGCGTCTGGTTCGAGCCGGTGGCATTTCGCATGCCGCTGAAGTTCGGCGGACGGGTCGTCGACCGCACGGACCTGATCAATGCCCGCGTGACAGTGGAAACACGCGATGGCCGAACGGCCAGCGGCTGCGGCAGCATGCCGATCGGCAATGTCTGGGCGTGGCCTTCGAAGGTTGTGGACGCGGACGATGCCGAACGGGCCATGCGGAAGTATGCCCAGGCCGCGGCCGATCTGTTTGCCAGTTGTCCGGACTTCGGCCATCCGCTGGAGCTGCAGTATACGATTGGCGCGGAATTTCAGCATCTGGCGGAACGGACGGCCCGCGATCTGGAACTGGCAGAGGCGTTGCCGCATCTGGCTCAGCTCGTTGCGGTCAGTCCGATCGATGCGGCGCTGCACGATGCGTACGGGCGGGTTCACAAACGCAGCAGTTTCGATGTGCTGTCGGCCGAATTCTGTAATGTGGATCTGAGCGAGTTTCTCGATGAGCAGTTTGCGGGGGAATATGCCGACCGGTATACACGCCGCGAACCGGCGCCGCGTCTGCCGCTGTACCATCTGGTGGGGGCTCTGGATCCTTTGACGGATGCGGAAGCGAAGGGACTTCCGGACGATGGTCTGCCCCACGTCCTGGGCGACTGGATTCGATCGGACGGCCTGACGCACCTGAAGATCAAGCTGAGCGGGGAGGATCTGTGCTGGGATGTCGATCGGGTGGTGTCCGTGGAAGACGTGACCGCACCGATCCAGAAAGAACGAAAACAGGATCACTGGTTCTACAGCTGCGATTTCAATGAGAAATGCGGGTCGGCCGATTACGTTCTGGAATTTCTGCAGCGGGTGCAGGAACAGCGCCCGGCGGCCTTCGGTCGCATTCAGTACATCGAACAGCCGACCAGCCGCGACCTGAAGGCCGCTTCAGCGGTTTCCATGCACGAAGTGGCGAAGCGGAAGCCGGTGGTCATCGATGAAGCACTGGTCGACTACGAAGCCCTTTTGTGCTGTCGGGAACTGGGATATTCCGGAGTCGCACTGAAAGCATGCAAGGGCCAGTCCGAATCGCTGCTGGCCGCTGCGGCGGCTCAGAAATTCGGCATGTTCCTGTGTGTGCAGGATCTGACCTGTCCCGGGGCATCGTGGCTGCATTCGTGCAGTCTGGCGGCGCGGATTCCGGGCATCGCCGCGGTCGAAGGCAACGCCCGGCAGTACTGTCCGACAGCCGGCACGCGCTGGGCCAGGCTGTATCCCGGTCTGTTTGAAATTTCGGATGGCACCGTGGAAACCGGACGCCTGTCGGAACACGGTCTGGGGTTCCACACCAGCGGCATTGCTTCCGGTGCCGATGTGGACGAACCGTCCGAGGAGATCTGAGACCGGAACCGTCCGTGCCCGTCTCGTATTCCCGGGCATGCGCAGGCCGTGCCGGTCCGCCGGGCCTTTCAGCCGCCCGGGAAGCGGGCGATTTTTCGGGGCAGCGGGGGAGTTTTTTCAGCAGGAGCCCGATTCCGTCTGTTCCGGTCTGGAGTTCGCGTTTTGCCAGTGGTTAGAGTGGTCGGCAGCCGAAATATCGAAAGGCGGCTGTGCGGTCCTGACAGAGACCAGGCAGCGGCCGTTCGGATTCTCTGTCTGCCGGATTCCTGTTCCATGCCGCGTCCTGTGAAGTGCTTTTTCGTTTTCTGCGCCGTTCTTTTCGGTGTGGTGCAGATCCGCCCGGCTCCGGCCGGGGCGGTGCCGGCGGATGCTCAGCTGCGTCCGCTGAATCTCGAATTCGCCTGGCGGAGTCAGGCGATTCTCGATCCCCGCCGCGACACGGTGGCTCACCTGACGAACGACGAAGAGATCGTGTATGTGCAGTCCACGTCGGGCACGGTGACCGCGTTCAACGCCGAGGACGGACGGCAGTTGTGGGCGCGTCAGGTGGGGCGGAGCGATGCGGTGTCGATGCGGGCGGAATCCAACGAAGATGTCGTGGTGATTCCGACCGGTCCGGAAGCATGGGGGCTGAACAAGTTTTCCGGTGACGTTCTGTTTCGATACCGCATGCGGGTTCCCGCTTCAGCCGGCCCCGCACTGGGACCGGCGGCCGTGTATTTTCCCGTCATGGACGGATCGCTTCATGGTTTCGCTCTGCAGACTCTGATTCATCTGGAACGCTACGACACACTGCCTCCGGGCGTGTCGCAGCCCTGGCTGTGGCATTTCAATCTGAACGAGCGCATCGAGTATCCTCCGGTAACCACCGAAGACGTCATTGCCTTCACGACGAAGAACCGCAGCCTGTTTTCCATTTCCACGGCCGGGCGAACGGTTTATCAGCAGTTCCTGAGAGCTGAAGTCACGGCTCCTCCCGTTCTGGATCTCCACGATGACCGTTTCGCCATTCTCGTGGCGACCTCAGACCGCAATCTGTATTCCTTCGATCTGAAGAACGGCACGCTGCTGTGGTATGTGCCGCTGGAACGCAACATCGAACAGGCTCCTCTGGTGCTGCACAACCGGGTGTATTTCGTGATGAGGGCGACCGGGATGGCGGCCGTGTCCACGGTGTCGGGTAAGTATCTGGAAACGGCTGACGCCGCCGGTGGTGTGCGCCGCTGGCTGCTGCGAGGAGTTCGGTCGATGGTGGGGGCGGGCGTCGATCGCGTGTACGCCATCGACAGCAACCGACGGCTCATCGCCGTGGACGCGGAAACGGCCGACGTTCAGGGAGCGGTCGACCTGGGCGATTTCACCATGTCGATCGCCAATGCCATCACCGATCGGCTGTATGTGTGTTCTCCGTCCGGAGACGTTCTGTGTCTGAAGCCTCGGGGAACCCGCTTTGCCACGTTTCTGCAGAATCCTGCCCGCGAACCTCTGGAAGTCGATGTTCCGGCCACGGATGAGGAAGCCGACCGCGACGAGGATCCGGACGACGGGCCGCTCGACGAATAACACCGTCCTGACGGACACCACGCCCGGCGACTGCGGGAACTGCGGCCTTCCGGTGGAACGAATCTGAAAGGGGGCTGGGTGTCATCCGGGTTTGCCCCGACGAGGGATATCGCGGAAAATATCTGACGGGTTCTTCTTCCTCGGCTGCAGCAGGTGTGCATGGCTTCTTCTTCTGAAGTGTCCGCAGCAGATCAGGCCGGATTGATCGCTGAGCAGATGCGCGAGGTCCGGAATCGGATCCGCTCCACCGATCTGGTGACGGCCGTCATTGCCTGCCTGGTGGTGACGGTCGGATACGTGCTGGTGTTCACGGTGGCCGATCAGTGGCTGGTGCCGGGCGGATTGTCGATCGCATCCCGCGCCGCAGGGCTGGCCGGACTGCTGACGATTCTGGGATTCATCGTCCGGCGCCGGCTTCTGAAGCCGTTGACCGGAACCGTCACGCCGGTTTTCGCCGCCCGCGTGCTGGACCGCGGGACACAGTCGCAGGGAGCCGTGGAAACTCTGGTCGGCCTCGAACTTTCCGAAGCACCCGTTCCCCGACCGGTTCAGGAAACCATTGTGCAGCGGGCCGTTCGGTCGCTGCGCGCCGCAGATCCGGAGCAGATGGTCGATCGCAGCCGGCTGGTCCGCCTGGCCGGTGTGCTGTTCGTCGTGGTGCTGCTGATCTGCATCTATTCGGTGCTCAGTCCGAAACCGGTCAGCTTCGTCCGCCCTCTCACGCTGTTCGACTGGCCCGTCGCCACTCAGACACGCATCACGGCCGTGGTGCCGGGAAACACGAAGATTCCGTCCGGCCACCATCTGGAAGTCACTGTGGATGTGTCGGGAGCCATCCCGGAGAAGGTGCGGCTTCTGTACACGACTCAGGACCGTCAGTTCGTGGATGCCGCGATCGACATGGAGCCCGGCAGCGACCACGGGCGTTTTCAGGTGCTTCTGGGCGATGGCGAACGCGGAATCCGGCAGACGACCACGTATCGCATCGAAGCCGGCGACGCGTTCTCGGAAACCTACACGATTCAGGTGGATGTGCCGCTGGCTGTCCGGATCGATCAGGTCGCCTACAACTACCCGAACTGGATGCAGCTTCCGAAATCCACGTCGATCAGCAGCCAGATCGATGCGTGGGAAGGAACGGAAGTGGCTCTGGAAGCCACGGCCACCGCTCCGGTGGCCGCAGCCCGAGTGGAAACCTGTCCGGATGAAGCGTTTCTCGCCGATGTGGAATCGATCGACGCCGCTGTGGACGGCCGCCAGGTGTCGGCTCACTGGAAGCTGCGGCTGACGGAAGACAGCCGGCCGCCGCAGTTTTATCGGATCTGTGTGACGGACGCTGATGGCAACACGAATCCCTCGCCCACGGTCCACCCGATGACGATTCGTCCGGATCGTCCGCCTGTTGTGGAACTTCCAGGACCGGAACACGATCGCATCCAGCCGGCCAATGCCGTGCTTCCCCTGATCATCCGCGCCAGAGACCCCGATTTTCTGCTGCGTTCGGTGAGTCTCCATTATCAGGTGAACGGAACACTCATCGAGCCGGGGGAAACACTGTTCGATTACGTGGAATCCGGTTTTCAAAAGGAATGGACCGGAACATGGCGGTTTCATCTGCGTCCGCTGGACCTGCAGCCTGGAGATGTGGTGCGGTACTGGGTTGAAGCCCGGGATAACCGGCCTCCCCGAGGAGCACGGGGGGAATCGGAACGTCGAGAAATCCTCATCGCCGAACCGGTTTCTCAGTCGCAGGTCGATGCCAGTCTGGCTCGTGAAGAAGAAATCCGGCAGCACACTCTGGAACGATTGCAGGCGGAGAGGCAGTCCGGTGAAGAAGCCGGTTTGAACGAATCGACCGAGACTTCGACCGCCGATCGGCAGGAACCGGACCGAGGAACAGACGCTGGATCGATCGATACGGACGACGCGGCTCCGGAGTCGGATGATACGGACACGCCTGGTGCCGACCGGGCTCCTGAACAGGAACCGATGGAAAAGTCGCCGAAGGATTCTGCGAAGGAGGCAGCCGGAACAGATCCACGTGATTCGACGGGGGATTCACCGGCTCCTTTGTCGGAAGAAGAAGCTCTCGAGAAAATTCTTGAACGCATGGCGCCCGCCGATGAGCCGGATGCGGGCGGTGAGGTGGAAGCTGGACAGCAGGATGCTGCGGAACAGTCCGGGGGCAGCTCTTCCGGTGGCAGTCAATCGGGTGGCAGTCAGTCCGGCGGCAGTCAATCCGGTGGTAGTCAATCGGGTGGTAGTCAATCGGGTGGTAGTCAATCGGGTGGTAGTCAGTCCGGTGGCAGTCAGTCCGGTGGTAGTCAGTCCGGTGGTAGTCAGTCCGGTGGTAGTCAGTCCGGTG
>WFTL01000135.1 GCA_015485495.1 Planctomycetaceae bacterium | reverse complement strand
GTCCACAGGATCCATCACGTCCACACGCTGTCCCCGAAACCCGTCGCGGACATGACGGACTCTGCAGACCATCCATGCGTCCGGCTGCAGCGCTGCGGTCCGTGGCACCCGGAGTAAAACGACCGGCATTCTGTCTCCGGCCGGCAGATCCGAGTATCACCGGGGGACCGGCGTCAGCGTGCGTTCCATGAAATCAACGACCAGCGGGAGGGCCCGCCGTACGGTGTCGAAGGTGTGCGCGCCTTCCAGCAGGTGCCATTCGCAGGGAATTCTGAGCTGTCTCAGGCGGGCGACGAAGTTTTCATTCATCGTGCGATCAAAAGCCCGATCGGCCGACACGATCAGAATCGACGTGTTCCGAAGCCGGGCTGCGTGAGTGATGGGATTCAGGTCCGTCCACAGTCGGTCGCTGTGCCCGAATCGTTCAGTCGGAACCGGGTACCGGCGACCTTCCGGAAGACCCTCTCGGGGAAAATCGAGCAGTCCGATCACGGAAGCGACCGCAGCGAATTCATCTGCGTGCTGTTCCGCAAACCGCATGCATCCGTAACCGCCCATCGACCATCCGCTCAGACCACGTGCCCTGCGACGCGGATTCAGCCGCCAGTGTTCCGTGGCCACGTCGATGACCTCCTGGAGATACGCTTCATACCGATCCTGACAGCGAACCGGAGAATCGATGTACCAGCCGTCGTCCCCGTCCGGCAGCACCGTGGTCATCTGCGCCGACAGCAGAACCTCCCGACAGACGGCATCATCGATGAGCGAGCGATCGGTCCGCCCGCGGCCGTGCAGCAGGAACAGAATGCGGCCGTGACGGTGGTTCTTCTGAGACGTTTCCGGCAGGATAACACAGAACGTCTTCTCACGGTCAAGGATCCGGCTGTGGAACGCCGCCGTCTGAATCCGTCCGGTCGTGTGTGTGACGGTCACAATCGGTCGTTCTGCTGCTGCCGGCTGCAGCAGCATGAAGAACAGTCCGGAAATGACGGCGGCCACTGACTGCCGAATGTTCTGCATGCTCACCTCATTTTCGAAATCAGGTCATTCGATTCACGGCCGTCTGCCCGCGGACAGTCCGACCCGTTTATCCTGGCATGAGGGTATTGTCCATGTCATCCGTTCTGGAAACGCATGAACTGACATGCGATGTGCTGGTTGCAGGAGGCGGAGCGGCGGGGGTTCCCTGTGGTCTGGCCGCGGCACGGAACGGTGCCCGAGTGGTTCTGTGCCAGGACCGCCCTGTTCTGGGCGGCAACGCTTCCAGTGAAGTACGAATGCACATCGTCGGTGCGAACGGAACCGGAAAAACGGATCGCGGACGAGAACTGGAGACGGAAGCGCGGGAAGGGGGCATTATTGAGGAGATTCGGCTGGAAAACTGCGTGCGCAATCCGCAGCGGTCCGCTTCGATGTTCGATCTGATCCTGTACGAAAAATGCCGGGCCGAACCGAACCTGACACTCATGCTGAACACTACGGTCACCGGCGTGGAGATGTGCGGCGACCGGATCGACCGGGCCATCGCCGAACGCCAGAGCACAGAAGACCGGTTTCTCATCGGGGCGAAGATTTTCGTCGACTGCACCGGTGACGGCCGTCTGGCAGCCGAAGCAGGCGCCGCATATATGGAAGGTCGGGAAGGGCGGAAACAGTTCGGAGAATCGCTGGCGCCGGAGATGCCGGATTCAGGGCGGCTGGGGTCGACGATCCTGATGCAGGCGCGTCGACACGATCACCCCGTGCCTTTCACGGCGCCGGAGTGGGCCAGAACATTCAGCCGCGACGATCTGCGGCTGCGGCTGTACAGCAGTCCCGGAGAAGAAACGCCATCCCATGAATACGGTTACTGGTGGGCGGAGTGGGGCGGCACGCTGGATACCATTAAAGACAATGAGGCCATTCGGGATGAGCTGCTGGCTGTGGTGATGGGTATCTGGGATCACATCCGAAACGTTCCGCCAGGGACGGCCCCCGATGCCGATCCGTCTGAAAGCTCCTGCTGGGCACTCGACTGGTTCGGTTTTCTGCCCGGGAAACGTGAAAGCCGCCGGTTCATCGGACGGCATGTGCTGACGCAGGACGATGTGCTGACTTCGCGACCGTTCGAAGATGCGATTGCCTGCGGCGGCTGGCCTCTGGATCTCCATCCTCCCGCAGGAATTGATGCAACTGAAGAACCACCCTGCGTCCAGCACCCGGTTCCGTTTCTCTATGACATCCCGCTGCGCTGCTGCGTGGCACGGGATGTTCGCAATTTGATGTTCGCCGGAAGAAACATGTCGGCCACTCATGTGGCATTTTCTTCCACACGTGTCATGGCCACCTGCGCAGCGGTCGGTCAGGGAGTCGGCACGGCCGCCGCCCTGGCTGTGCATCGGAATCTCGATGCGGCCGCACTTGCAGACGACCGCGATGCCATCGC
>WFTL01000134.1 GCA_015485495.1 Planctomycetaceae bacterium | reverse complement strand
TTCAGCCGGCTGCCGGGCAAACCTGCGGGACTCCTCTTCGGTGACCCGCGCAGCCAGAAATCGTTCGACAAACGTTGTGTCGACTTCCGTGCTCTCGACAATCCCGGCTGCACCGTCCATGATGCATCCAGTAGAACCAGTTTCCCCGAATCCGCCAATACCGATCCCCACCAGGCTGAATGGTTACCCATCCAGCACCACCGGGAGATGCATCTATCATGTACAACTGCCAGAGCGATGTGGAAGATGCAGCAAAGGGATGTTGCGTCGATGGTTTTCTAGGACTATCTGGCCCGAACATCATAAATGGAATTCCACCGGGGATCTTCTAGATGTCGAGAACTCGATGGCTGTTATTGCTGATGTTGGCGTGTGCGTTCGCTTGCGTAGCTGCAATAGCCTGTATGGCTAAGCGAGCGTTGGACGCGGAACGGACACATCAAGCATACGCGCTTTGTATCGATGTGCTAACAAAGTACGCGGAGTCGCACCCCCGCCAGCCTTGGCCTCGCTCGTGGAATGACCTCGCAGAAGTTGAGCTCCGACGTGGCGCCGGACACCTGTCGTGGCCACGCGATAGAGAAAAGATCGAACGCCGTGTACAGATTGATTTTGAGTCCGAAGTCGAAACTATCCTCCAGTTGCGTGAGGATGAGGCGATACTTCTGGTGCGGCCGATCGGTGTGAGCTATGGTGTAGACCATCAAAGGATATCAACATTACTGGATGCAATGCGTTTGGCGGAAAGCATAAAAGGAGGGGGAAGTCAATAAGGGAATGGCAATAAGGGGACATTCTGCTTTTTCGCAGCCTTGACTGCCCATTCGATTGCGGGCGGAGTGACGTTGATAACAGAACCATCGTGAATTGCCCGCGAAATGTTCTGGCCACGTGACCACGGAGCGCGCGTAGGGACGACGTCGGAATGGCCATTCTACTGGGTATGCGCACGGCGAACTACAGGCAGCGGAAGCCAGTAGGCCGGATCCAGGTGGCGTGCTCCCAAAAAACTGGTCCATTTGTGCTTCTGGAGCAGAACCGACAGGGCAACGAATGGGCGGTTATGGCAGAAAGCCGCGTTCCCGCAGTTCCTGGAGGTTGTCGGAAGCACTGGCCAGAACACGCTGGGAGGCGTACTTGAACAGGGCCAGTCCCGCCAGTCCGGCCGGAGCACTCAGAATGGCCGTGTCTTCTTCCTCTTCACGGTCGAGCTGACGGTCGAGTCGTTCCACGGCTTCGGCGACGGTGTCGGTCACGATCCGTTCGCTGCCCTGCTGGTTGGACAGTTTCAGGTTGGAAAACGCGGCCGTTCGCGACAGGAGGAATTCCGCGGCTCCGAATTCCTCGGAGTTTTCAAAGAAGTTGCGAAATTCCGGGTGCATGCTGTCGGGCGTGATGATCTTCGCCCGGGTGATCGTCACCTGCCCCTGCCGGACGGCCACGGTGCCGCTTTCGCTGTCGGCAGGCGTCACGAGAAAATAGGGCAGGTCGGTATCGCCGAACGTGAACAGCGAACGCGATACGCCGCGTTCGATCCGGACGGAATCCCACATGGCATGAAAGAGTTGTTCGCGTTCGAAGTCGCCAAACATGGATATCCAGTGTGTTTCGGATGTTCCGCAGTTCGCTGGAGAAACGGACCTGCCGGCACGATGCAAGACCAGTTCAGGGAACGGTTTTCCATCGTGATGCGGCTGCCGGAACGGCCGCAGCAGGCTGCGGCGGCCTGTCCGCACAGAATCGCCTCGGCCGTTCATCATAGTGCGCGTCAACCGGCATTCCAGATCACTCAGACGCAATCCCGCAGGCGATAATCCGCACACAGCAGACGGCCGGCGAAGAGTCCATGTGGCGGCCGGAACGCCGCCCGTCCGGTGATGAATGCCGTGGTCGGGAATCTCAGGGAACGGCGGCCGAATACCGGTTCCGCAGCGGTTCCGCACCGCAGTTGACTCTCAGGACGCCGTCCGCGACAGTGGCGGGCCTGCTGCCTTTCCGGGAGACGCCTGGTGAACCGAAGACATCTGCTGGCAATCGAATCCTCCTGTGACGAAACGGCGTCTGCCGTGATCCGGGACGACGGGAAGATTCTGTCCAGTATCGTCGCGTCGCAGGATCAGCTGCACGCTGAGTTCGGAGGGGTCGTTCCGGAAATCGCCTCCCGCGCCCATGTGACCCGCATCGTTCCCGTCCTGTCTTCCGCTCTGGATGCTGCCGGAATCAGCCGGACGGATCTGGCGGCTGTTGCCGTCACGTCCGAACCGGGACTGGTCGGGTCCCTGCTCGTGGGACTCACTGCAGCCAAAACCCTGGCCATGTGCCTGGACATTCCTCTGGTGACCGTCAATCACATCGAAGCCCACGTGTATGCCTGCGGACTGGACGAACAGGGACCCATCTTTCCGTGTGTGGGGTTCGTTGTCAGCGGAGGCCATACCAGTCTGTACGACTGCGTATCGGCAGTGGACTTCCGTCTGATCGGCGGGACGACGGATGATGCGGCCGGGGAAGCCTTCGACAAAGTGGCCCGGATTCTGGGACTGCCCTATCCGGGCGGACCGTCTGTGGCTGCGGCGGCCGAATCGGGGAATCCAAGGGCCTTCGACATGCCGCGTCCCA
The DNA here is from genome assembly GCA_015485495.1 of Planctomycetaceae bacterium. Classification (GTDB taxonomy): domain Bacteria; phylum Planctomycetota; class Planctomycetia; order Planctomycetales; family Planctomycetaceae; genus S139-18. Next base: position 62,181 of record WFTL01000134.1, on the reverse strand, counting down.
TGCTGAAGAATCCCGGGCTGGATTTCAGCTTCAGTGGTCTGAAGACGGCCGTGCTGTATGCGGCTCGCGGTGTTCCGGGGCCGGAACAGCTGTCGGAAACACCGGTTGATCGCGTGCCGGATCTGGCGGCATCGTTTCAGGCAGCCGTCGTGGATGTGCTGGTGCAGAAGGCGCGGCGGGCCCTGAAGCAGACCCGACATCGGCGGCTGTGTGTGGGAGGAGGAGTCGCTGCCAATCGACATCTGCGGGACCAGCTCACCGCGATGGCTCAGCAGGAAAACATCGAACTCCGAATCGCTCCTTTGAAGTACTGTACGGACAACGCAGCCATGGCGGCCATTGCCTGGGAGTATCTGCGGGCCGGGCGGACAGCCGATCTGGATGCCGATGTTCTGCCCGGCCTGGTCCGCCGCCGGTCCCCGCACGCCACTTCGGCTTCGCCGGGGTCATCCTGAACGATTCTTCCAGGACCGGTCATCAGCCGTTCCGGAAAACATTGCCTCCTGGGACAGGGCGACGGTCCAGGGCGGCCTTTTCAGCGGGCCGTCGGTCTGCGACAGTTCCTCTTCTGCCGGTCCTGCCGGAGTGGCGGCGGGCCTGAGTGTTCCGAGGAACGGACCGGGCGGAGATGGGGCGGTTTGCATGTGACAGGGACCGCTGCTGAAGGATGCCGGATGAACGGGAGAATCGGTCAGTGAGTCAGCAGCAACACAGAATACTGATCATCGGCTGTGGGTCGATCGGGGAACGTCACGTACGCTGTTATCGGGCCACCGGCCGGGTCTCTTTGGGCATCTGCGAAGCGGATGATGCGACCCGACACCGCGTGCAGCAGACATACAGCGTGTCTGATTCGTACGCGTCGACGCAGGACGCTCTGCAGGATTCCTGGGATGCCGTTCTGGTGGCCACGCCGGCCCATACCCATGTCCCGATCGCTCTGGAAGCGGCCCGATGCGGCTGTCACCTGATCATCGAAAAGCCCCTGGCGACGTCTCTGGACGGCGTGGATGAACTGCAGAATCTGGTTGCACGCAGGGGGCTGACGGCGGCGGTGAGTTATCAGTTGAGAGCCCATCCGCTGGTGCGCCGTCTGCGTGAAAGCATGCAGTCCGGACGCTGGGGAGCGCCGCTGCAGGTCTGCGGCGTATCGGGGCAGAGATTTGCCCTGTATCGGCCCGCTTATGCCGACACGTACTTCGCCCGGCATGAAACAGGAGGCGGCGCCATTCAGGATGCCATCACGCATCTGCTCAACATGGCCGAATGGTGTGCCGGGCCGATCACGTCCGTGTTCAGCGATGCGTGCCACCGGCAGCTGCCCGGGGTTGATGTGGAAGACACGGTGCATCTGATCGCCCGGCACGGAGACATCCCGGCCGTCTATTCGCTCAACATGTACCAGCATCCCAACGAATCGACTCTGACGGTCGTGTGTGAAGAGGCCACCGTGCGCTTCGAACTGCATCGGCATCGGCTGGGCTGGATGAGCGAACCGGATGGCACGTGGGAATGGGAGGAGCACCGATTCGAAGACCGGGATGCCTGGTACATTCGTAACGCCGAAACCATGCTGGATGTGCTGGAAGGCCGTCTGCCGCCTCCTTGCAGTCTGGCCGAAGCCGCTCAGACGCTGAAAGTCAGCCTGGCGGCTCTGAAATCAGCCCGCAGCGGAACGCAGCAGAAAATCAGTGCGTGAACCGCGCGTGCGGTGTGCGTGGACGGGATGCCTGAACGTGGAAAACGCGACGGATGGTGAACGGGTGACGGTCGTCCGGGGGGGCCCGGATGCGGCAGTGTCAGCTTTCCGGACGGTCAGGCAGGTTCCCGCCTTCCTGGAGCACGCGAACACGCTGCAGGATGTCCTCCAGCCGTTCCAGGGCATGTTCGATGGACAGGACCGCCTGCTGGAAATTCGTGTGTGTCGAGGCGCGCCAGGCATCTTCGCGAAACTGCTGCACCGCCCGGCGCAGACCGTTCATCTTCTTCTGAGCGAATCGGAAGTAGGCAGGCGGGTCATCGGCTTTGTTTTCAATCGCCCGGCTCATATCGAACACCGCCCGCACGATACCCATCAGTTCCGGGAATTCCTCGATTTCATCCGAATGCTTGACGAACGTGCGAACCATCCAGGCATGGGCCATTGTTTTCTGAAATTCGTTCACAAGACGCCGGAGCGGATCGGCTTCGGGACGGTCGTTCATCGCAGGTCACACGGTTCGGGCAGGATCCCAGAGAACATCGGCCTGGCCGTTGTCGTTGGCCGCGCGGGCCAGGACAAACAGCAGGTCGGACAGGCGATTCAGAAAAACGCCCGTGTGTTCGTTGACTGTTTCCCGGCCGGAATGTTCCAGAAGCCGAAGAAACTCCCGTTCAGCTCGACGGCACACCGCTCGGCTCACATGAAGAGCCGCCGCGCACGGGCTGCCGCCTGGCAGAATGAAGCTGTTCAGAGGACTCAGCGGTTTCGACCATTCATCGATACGCTGTTCCAGCCAGGTGACGTGTTTCGCAGCGATGCGGGGGCACGCATCGTGTTCGGCAGTTTTATCAGCCGGACAGCACAGGTCCGCTCCCAGATCGAACAGGAGCTGCTGAAGCTGTTCCAGAAGGGCCGTCAGCGTTTTCGAACTGCTGAATGCTGCGGCCTGTCCCAGGTGACTGTTGACTTCATCGACGCTGCCCATGACGGCAATCCGCTGATCGGTCTTTTCCACGCGGGACCCGTCGCCCAGCGACGTCTGACCGGCATCACCGGAACGCGTGTAGATTCGGTCGATGCGTACCATGATGGCTGTTCTCCGGTCCGGGGACCTGCCGGTCAGCGCCGCAGCCGATCGGCCAGAGCGCGAATATCGGCCGACATCGCCTGCGCGGCTTCCTGAAATCCCTGAACGGTCGGTGTGCCCTGACGCACGTATTCAATCACGTGGGCTTCGGCCTTCATGAATTCCTCGCACGCATCCGGAATTTCGGACGCGATTTCCGGAGGAATCGTGGTGACGCCGTTGCGGTCTCCATGCAGCAGATCGCCCGGATAAATCGTGATGCCGCCAACAACCACCGGCACGTTGATGGACAGGATATGGCAGTCGCCGTGAGAACAGCAGGTGCCGGATGTGAATGCGGGAAATTCCAGAGCGGCCACCTGATCCAGGTCGCGGCCCGTGCCCGATGTGATCAGTCCTGCCGCGCCGAATGCCTTGTAAGTGGAACACATCACTTCCCCGAACGTAGCTGCCGCGGAAGGAACGTCCAGGTCCTGGAACACGATGACCGGAGGACCGGGAAGCGACTGCATGGCTTCGAGCTGAGCCGGCAGGCCGCCATAGGCATCCGACCGCGACGGAGACAAAGCGCGGAATTCAGATGTGAGCGCGAATCCCACCATCGGCGGCAGGTTCGGAAAGCAGGCCTGAATGGACGCATTCATGTAGCCGGTACTGCGGGGGCGTACATCGAACAGTTCGATGACATTGCAGACCGTGGGGGTGTCGTACTGCCGCAGGGCATTCAGAGTCTCAATGGAAAGAGACACGGGCGGTCCTTCTGTTTCTGATGAAGGGGACGGGGGACCGGCAGCCGGTCGTGTCATCAGCCGGGACGGTGCTGTCAGGGCTTCAGGATGTGACGCCCGTCTTCGAACTGGCGGTGGCACGCATTGCAGTGGTTCAGCATGGACCGGAAAGCAGCCGCGGTTTTGGGAAAGTCTTTGGACTGAGCGGCCTTGTACATGTCGGATCCTCCGGCCCGGGCGGCGGCGGCATGTCGGATCCAGTCGTCCGCATCGGCTTCAGGCTGCCGCAGAAACAGCAGGTTGCAGCTTTCCGCCAGAATGAGGGCATCGGAACGGATGGCCTTCCAGGAAGGGCCTTCGGCGGCCTGATCATTCAGGTTTTTTCGGAGACGGCGGTATGTCGGCTGGAAGACGTATTCCATGAATTCATGCATGTCCTGTTCCACAGATTCCATCTGCGGAGCCGGCTGCGATGTGGCGGCAGCCACTTTGTGGCGGGAGGACACGATGGACGGGATCAGCGGCACGGTGCCGAAAATCAGAACCGCCGGCAGCACGACGAACGAACAGAAGACGACAGGACGCATTGTGAATCATCCAGAACGAAAGACAGGTGAGATTGTTTTGCCGTCGGGTTCGAACGGTTCGGGCCGACGAGCATGCGGATTCGTTCGTTTATGGTGCCCTGGTCCTGACACAGATCAAGGGGGGCTGCCGTCCGACCGGTCAGAATCGAGCAAATGGCCATGCAGACACGAGGCTGCCGGACACGAGAATATCCGCACAGGGGCAGCATGTTGCCCGGGGAGCAGGGCAAGGAATGAGAGAACGACGGCGGGGCCGGGCTGCCGCCGTGTCCGTTTCGGAGTCGGGACATGGAAAATCAACGGAATGTGTTCCAGAGAGGCAATCGGACATGTGCCTGGTGTCCGGGGAGTCACTAGACTGGGCGGGCGGCCGCGCGGTTCGGCCAATGGGGCCAGTCGACTGTCGGACCGTGATGGCAGATCCTGTCCGGGACGTCTGATTTTCCGGGCGGAAACCGTCTGTTCGCAGCCGGAGACAACATGCGACTGAATCGGCGTACCTTCGGAACACGTCTGGCTGCCGCGGCCGGGGCACTCAGCACTTCCCGCAGGCAGGCGGCTGCCGACCGGGAAGAGATCGGCGGATTCCGACTGAAGTACATTGTGGGATCCTGCATGTATGGTTACACCGACGTGCGGGACATTTTTCCGGAGGTACAGCGCTGCGGAGCGTCCGCTGTCGATCTGTGGCCCCGCGTTCACGGCAGCCAGCGGGAACAGGTGGACACGCTTGGCGAAGACACGTTCCTTTCTCTGGCCGCGGATGCCGGCGTGCAGGTGGGCTGCATCACGCAGTATGCGCTCGGCCCGTTTCGCCTTCAGAAGGAAATGCGTCTGGCGCGGCGTCTGGGATGTTCGCTCATTGTGACCGGCGGCCGCGGACCGCGAGGACAGGAAGGAGACGCACTGCGCAGCGCCGTGCAGCGGTTCGTCGACCAGATGAAGCCGCATCTGGACGTGGCGGAAGAAACGGGCGTGACGATCGCCATCGAAAACCACGGTCACGGTCTGTTCGAAACGGCCGACTCGCTGAAATGGCTTGTGGAACTGTGCGATCATCCGCATCTGGGCATCGCCCTTGCCCCCTATCATCTGCCCCAGGATACGGTCCTTCTCAGTGATCTCATTCGGACCGTGGGATCTCGAATCGCCATGTTCTATGCCTGGCAGCACGGACACGGGTGCATGGAAAAGCTGCCGAAGGAAGAGGAACTGCTGCAGCTTCCCGGACGCGGTTCGCTCGATTTTCGCCCTCTGCTGCAGGCTCTGAAGGACATCGACTATCAGGGCTGGACGGAGATTTTCATGCATCCGGTTCCGCGCGGCGTTCCCATTCGCGAAACGACGTCGCAGGTCACGGAAGAAATCAATCGATCGCGCCGTTATCTGAGTACCTGTCTGCAGGAACTGGACTGAGTGGCGGATGGGAGCCGTCCGATTCGGTGAGGTGTGTGAGGTGTGTGGATATCTGCAGGGGATGGAAGCGGACGGTTTCCGCTGAGTGTCATGATGAAGCGAACGGTCTGTCTGGTGCTCTGGCTGCAGGTGTCCCTCGGGGCAGCTCAGGAACGTCCGAACATTCTGTTCCTGTTTGCTGACGATCAGGCTTTTGACACGATCGCGGCAGCGGGACAGGCGGAGATTGATACGCCGAATCTGGATCGCCTTGTTCGTCGCGGCATTCTGTTCACGCATGCGTACAATCAGGGAGGCTGGCATGGCGCTGTGTGTGTGGCCAGCCGAACGATGCTGATGACGGGCCGTTTTCTGTGGCATGCGCGGGACGCGGAAAGGAAGCTGGCATCCGACTGGGTTCCGGAAAGAAGACTGTGGCCGCAGATCATGCAGCAGCACGGATACCGGACGTATTTTTCCGGAAAGTGGCACGTGAAGGCACCGGCCGAGCGGGTGTTCGATGTGGTCCGGCACGTGCGGGGCGGCATGCCGAAAACCGTGCAATCCGCGTATGATCGCCCTCAGTCTCCGAAGGATACGCGGTGGAGTCCGTGGGACACGTCGCTGGGAGGACACTGGGAGGGAGGGCGTCACTGGAGTGAGGTCGTTGCGGATGACGGCCGTGATTTTCTCCGCATGGCCGCCGGTGATTCGCGACCGTTCTTCATGTATCTGGCCTTCAGCGCCCCTCACGATCCGCGCCAGTCACCGAAACGTTTCGTGGATCGTTATCCGCCGGAAGTGATTCAGGTGCCGCCGAATTTCCTTCCTGAATACCCGTACGATATCGGCAGCAACCGCATCCGGGATGAACGGCTGGCTCCGTTTCCCAGAACACCGTATGCCGTGCGCGTTCATCGTCAGGAGTACTATGCGATCATCAGCCACATGGACGAGCAGATCGGCCGCATTCTGGATGCTCTGGAAGAAAGCGGACTTTCGAAGCGGACATGGATTGTCTTTTCGGCCGATCATGGCCTGGCATGCGGGCACCACGGGCTGATGGGAAAACAGAACATGTACGATCCCAGTGTGCGGGTGCCGCTGATTGTCTGTGGCCCGGGAGCCCGACCGGGAGGGCGCTGCGGGAAGCGGGTCTGTCTGCAGAGCATCATGCCGACGGTTCTGGACATTGCCGGCATCGAAAGGCCCGATCACGTGGAATTTCCGTCGCTGATGGACCAGGTGCGCGATCCGGTGCCGGACGTGAGCGGAACGGCGTACGGAGCATGGATGGACATGCAGCGGATGATCACTTCCGGACAGGACAAACTGATTCTCTACCCGGCCATCAGACGGCGGCGTTTTTTCGATCTGAGTCAGGATCCGTTCGAAAGAAATGACCTGGCCGGCAGTCCACAGACACTCGGGCGGCAGCGGCGGCTGTTCGCCCGGCTGCAGGTTCTGCAGCGGCAGACGGGAGACGATCTGGATCTGGCGGGCGCGTTTCCGGAACTGGCCGGTTCATCGTCGGATTCGGGAACAGCAGCGCCATAACTGTCAGTCGGAAGACCCTGCTGTTTTGCCGGAACCGGAGGAAACGGCAGATGCGGCATCCGCATCGACCAGCCAGCAGGCGGCATCGTGGCGACGGCCGACCGGCACCAGGCCCGGACGCTGTGTCTGGCAGCGTGATTCGGCCACAGGGCACCGTGTGACGAACGGACAGCCCGGCGGAGGGTTGCGGGGGCTGGGAACTTCGCCTTCCAGAACATGCAGTTCTGTCCGGTCGCGCGGGTCGTTGATGGGATTCGATTTCAGCAGGGCCTGGGTGTACGGGTGGCGGGCGGTCTGCTGAATCCGGTCGCAGGACAGCCGTTCCATCACCTGCCCCAGATACATCACGATCATCTCATCGCAGAAGTGTTCCACGACTTTCAGATCATGACTGATGAACATGATGGTCAGTCCGAAGCGTTCTCTCAGATCCATCAGCAGGTTGAGGATCTGGGCCTGAACGGACACGTCCAGGGCGGACACCGGTTCATCGGCAATGATGAAATCGGGTTTCACGGCCAGGGCGCGGGCGATGTTGAGACGCTGCCGCTGGCCTCCTGAAAATTCGTGGGGATAGCGGTGGCGGGCGTCGGGCCGCATCTGGACGATTTCCAGCAGTTCTTCGATGTATCGGGTGCGCTGGCGGGGCGACACGATGTCGTGAAAGCGGATGACTTCGCTGAGCATCTGGCCGGCCGTCATGCGGGGGTTCAGAGACGAATAGGGGTCCTGGAAGATGAACTGCATCCGTCGTCTCAGCGGCATCATGCCGCGATGCGACAGCGACGTGATTTCGACGCCGTCGAATGTCACCGTGCCCCTGGTGGGCCGGTGCAGGCCGATGATCGTTTTGCCCAGGGTCGATTTGCCGCACCCGGATTCTCCGATGACTCCCAGAGTCACGCCCTGATCGAGTTCGAAGCTCACATCGGTCACTGCCTGGACGGCTCCGATGGGCCGGTTGAGCAGTCCGCCGCGGACGGGGAACTGCTTATACAGACGGTTCACCTGCAGCAAAGCCATCTCAGTGCGTCTCCCCGGCGGCCTGGTGCATGGGAAAATGGCAGCGAACGCTTCGGGCGTCGGTGATGTCCGTCAGCCGGGGAGCGATCCGGGTGCAGCGATCCTCCCGGCCGCTGCACCGTTCGGCGAAGCGGCAGGCCGCCGGCATCTCATCGAGTCCGGGGACCATGCCGGGAATGGTGGCCAGACGTCCCGTTCTGCGGGCCCCCGAACGCGGAATGGATTCCAGCAGGGCACGGGTGTACGGATGGGCCGCATCGTGGAACAGGTCGTCGACGCCGGCCGATTCAACAACCTGTCCGGCATACATGACCACGACCCGGTCGCACATCTGGGCCACGACACCCAGATCGTGTGTGATGAGAACGATGGCGGTCTGAGAGGTTTTTCTCAGTTCGTCCATCAGTCGCAGGATCTGAGCCTGAATGGTGACGTCCAGCGCTGTGGTGGGTTCGTCGGCGATGAGCACATCGGGCTCGCAGGCCAGAGCCATGGCGATGACGATGCGCTGCCGCATGCCGCCGGAGAGCTGATGCGGGTATTCGCGCCGTCGTCGTTCGGGACTGGGGATCTCCACGCGTTCGAGCAGTTCCAGAACGCGTCGCCGGCGTTCCCGCCGGGAAAGCGACGTGTGGTAGCGCAGGGCTTCGTCAAGCTGCGCTCCGATCGTGTACACAGGATTCAGAGCCGTCATGGGTTCCTGGAAGATCATGGCGATGCGGTCGCCTCGAATCCGCCGCATCCGGCGCTCTTTCAGTTCCAGCAGATTGCAGCCGGAAAATTCCACCCGGCTGTCCGGACCGTAGCGGGTGATGTGCTCCGGAAGCAGTCTCATGATGGACCGCGCTGTGACGGACTTGCCGCATCCGGATTCTCCCACGATGCCCAGCACTTCGCCTTCGAACACGTCGAAAGACACGCTGTCGACCGCCGTGAGCAGGCCGCGGTCGGTGCGGAACTGTGTGGTCAGATTCCGTACGGACAGCACCGGGCGCGCCGTGGGCGCCGCAGTGGGAAGTTCAGAAGACGGAGAAGCGGAAGACATCGGGTCACACGTGTTTCGGGTCGAACACGTCCTGAAGGGCATCTGTGAGAATGTTGAAGGCGAGGACGAGCACGAACATGAATCCGGTGGCTGATCCGATCTGCCAGAAGAAGCCCTTCATCACTTCCTGTCCGGACTGGCTGATCATCAGCCCCCAGCTCGGACCGTTCTGGACGCCCAGACCCAGATAGCTGAGGATCACTTCGGACTTGACCGCGGCAATGAACAGCAGTGAAAAATTGATGAGCATCAGGTGGCTGACGTTGGGCAGCACGTGGCGCAGCAGCAGACGCATCCGGCCGAAGCCCATCACCACGGCGGCCTGGACGTATTCGAGTTCCCGGATTTTCATGGTTTCTCCCCGGATGACACGACAGGGGCCGATCCAGAAGGTGATGGCGAAGCTGATGTAGACGGGGATCAGGGTTTCGTCCAGCCGCCCTCCAAGAACCGTTCGCAGAAGACCGCCGGTCACACGGTTCAGCGATGCGTCCAGTTCGCCGCCGGAAAACATGAATGCCAGAACAATCAGCAGAACGATTCCCGGAATGGACGCGAACGTGGAATACAGCCATGTGATGATTCCGTCTGTGATGCCTCCGAAATAACCGGCAGCCAGTCCGGCCAGCGTCCCGATGGCGACAGCCAGCAGGCCGGTGACCAGGCCGATCATCACGGCCACTCGGATCGAATACACGGCTCTGAGAAAAATCGAACGGCCCTGCCGATCGGTCCCCAGAAGCAGTTCCAGTGTTCGCCACACCGATCCGGTTTCCGACACCGGCTGCAGCAGCGCTTCACAGCGCCGGTCCAGTTCCGCGAGCCCTTCCCGAACTTCGGGACCGGTTTCCGGGCTGCGGGCTGCTTCGTTCACGTCGTCCAGTTCCGCCAGCCGGTCCCAGGTGTCCCAGATGGCGTCGATGCGGCGCCGGAATTCGTCCACATTCAGATCGGCCAGCCGCCGACTGCCCAGATCGCGGAATCCTGCAAGAGCTTCCTCAGGATCCGCGCGGTCGCACAGGGATTCGATGCGTTCGGCCAGCCATTCTGCATTGTCCATCCGCTGTTCGGGATCCGGCAGCAGTCCGAAGCCCGGCAGGTTGGCCGGTCCCACGCGGGCGCTGGTGTCTTCCAGAGTGATCCAGCCGGTCAGAAGCACAGACAGCGCCACGGCGACGTACACGGCAATGACGACCGAAGCGATCACGGCCGGCCGGTGCCGCAGAAATTTTCTCCAGGCTCGGGACGAACCGATTTCCGTCATGACAGTCGGACCCGCGGGTCAACCAGGGCGTACAGGATGTCCGTCAGCAGAATGGTGGCGATGTACAGCGCGGCGAAGACCGCCGTGAACGCCTGAACAACGGGAAAATCGAGACTTTCCACGGCCAGCAGAAGCTGATTTCCCATCCCGGGAATGCCGAAGTAACGCTCCAGAAGAAACGAACCGGTGATCAGGAACGGCAGGGTGGTGGCCACCCGCGTGATGATGGGGATCATTGCGTTCTTCAGCATGTGCACGAACATGATCCGCCACTGAGGAGCTCCCTTGGCCCGGGCCGTGATGATGTAATCGCGGGAGGATTCTTCCACCATTACGGCGCGATAAAAACGCGTGTCGTATCCCATGGCCACCACGACACTGGTGAGGACCGGAAGCAGGTAGTAGCGGGGCCACACAGTCGTGACGAATTCCATGCCTCCGACACCCGATACTTCCGGGTCGTAGGAAATCGCGAACAGGTCGATTCCGGTGATTTCCCGCATGCGGAATGCAGCGAAGTACTGGCCCAGAATGATGTACACCAGAAAACTGATGCTCATGCCCAGCACCGACGTCAGAACGAGCAGACGGTCCGGCAGCCGGCCGCGAAACCAGGCCGAACACAAAGCCACTGTCACGGACAGGACGGTTGTGAACACCAGAGCCGGAACGGTGATGGCCAGACTGGGCCCGATACTGCGTTTCATGATCTGTCCGACGGTCTGACCGGGATGCGACCAGCTTTCCTGGTCGAAGGACAGTGTGCACACCTGACGCAGCAGATCCCGGTACTGCGCCACGAACGGCTGGTCGAGTCCCAGTTCGGCGCGAATGTCGGCCTTGTCCTGTTCGGTGGCATTCTTGGGAAGCCGGGCGAAGACCGGGTCCCGGACACGCAGGACGATCATGATGAACAGCAGAATGCCCAGATAGACCGGGACGTTCCATGCCAGACGTCGGATCAGATAAGTCCACATGCCGGGAGGCTACCGTTCCACGTCCAGATACTTGAACCAGTTGGAAAACGTTTCCACGGGTTTGAAGTTCTTCAGCTGAGGGGTGACGATGTAATACCGTGTGCGGGCCATGGAACCGGCATACGGGCAGTCTTCCATGAGAATCGCCTGCATGCGTTCGTAGATGGCCGTGCGTTCTTCACCCGGCGGCATCGCGACGATCTGTTCATACAGAGCGTCGTATTCCGGATTGCTGTAATTGAAATGATTCGATCCGGGAGACGCATTGGGGCCGTAGAAGATGGCCAGATTGTTTTCTCCGTCGGGGTAGTCGGATGCCCAGGCGAAACTGAAGAACTGAGCGCTTCGGTTGTTGACTTTCTGAATGAGCTGAGAAAAGTCCAGCAGGTGGGCTTTCACGGTGATGCCCAGGTCGCTGAGCTGCCGGGTGAGCATTTCGGTCTGTTCTTTGCCGTTTCCGCCGCGCGACGTGTAATAATCGATCGTCGGCAGCCCGTGGCCTTCGGGATATCCGGCTTTGGCCAGCAGCTTTCTCGCGCGCTCCAGATCGCGGCCTCGGTACGAATGTTCCGATCGGCCGCCTTCCGGATGCCCGGGCAGTCCGGGCGGAATGACGCCGTCGTACACCACGTTCATCCCGTTGTAGAACGCGTCGTTCTGTTCGTCCCAGTCGAGTGCCAGGCAGATGGCCTGCCGCAGGTACCGGCTTTTGTCAGACCGGCCGCCCAGAAGCGGGTCATCCATGTTGAAGGCGCGGAAGATGAAATCCAGCAGCGGGACGGCATGGCCCGTCATGCCCTGGTCCCGGAACTCGCGTTTCAGACGCCCGGTGCGGCGGTTGAAGGCCTGACGGAAGTTTTCGGCAGGAACCTGAGTGTAATCGAGTTTTCCGGAACGAAACTGCAGCCACATGGGCTGGTCTTCCTTGAAGAACACCACCTGGATTTCATCCAGAATCGGCAGTCGCTTTCCCTGTCCGCCGGTCAGGCCGGCTTCGACGTCTTCCGGCATGAATTCCGTGGGGAAATAGACTTCCCGATAACCGGGATTCCGCGTGAAGCGAATGCCCACATCCTGAACCCAGTCGCCTTCGCGCAGAATCCAGGGCCCCGTGCCGACGGGACGCAGTCCGAACTGATCCCCGTACTTTTCGACGGCTTCGCGGGGAACCACGGCCGTCTGGAACATGGCCAGCTTCCACAGGAAACTCTGATTGGGCCGGGTCAGTGTCACTTCGAATTCCAGATCGCTGATGATCTTCAGCCCCGGCACCTCGGCGTCGTAGTCGAACTGAGGCGCCTGGTTCTGGGTTTCCCGGAATTCGTCGAATCCGGCGATCATGCCGTTCAGCAGCCACCACGATTTGCTGCCCGTGTCGGTGTCGGCCAGACGTTTCCACGAATAGAAGACGTCGGCGGCTGTCACGGTGCGACCGCGGCCGTCGGGAAAACAGGGGTCGTCGTGAAATCGGATGTCCGGACGCAGGCGGAACCGCCAGGTGAGTCCGTCATCGGAACAGACGGGCATTTCCGCCAGCAGCAGCGGTTCCAGTTCGAAGGGGCGTTTGAAGTACTTGTACTGCAGCAGGGTTTCCAGAATCTGGCTGGCACAGATGTTTTCGTACATCGTGGATCCGCGGACCGGATCCAGCGACGCCGGGCCGTCGGATCGCATCGGGAAACGGGCCGTTTTCAGATTCCCGGAGGCCCGGCGCTGTTCCCAGGCAGCCCGGAATTCTTCATCACTGACACGCGCCGTCTGGGATGTGTCGCTGCGGCCGGCTGCCGCAGCCGCCGCAGCCGGTGAACCGGACGCATCGGGCGCTTCCTGCGAGGAACAGCCGGCACACAGCAGCAGACAGACGAAACAGCCGGCATACAGCATCGCGCGATGCGGCATGAGAATGATTCCTGAAAGTGATGGGTTTCCGTCCCGACAGAAATGTGCTGTCGGGAAGGTAGGGGCAGACTGAATCGTCTGCAAGGGCAGCTCGTACGGGCTCCCGCGGAGCACCGAGTGCGGGCGAAGAGGGCTGTGCGGTGGGTTTTCACAGCCCGACCGACTCGGTATTCTGGCATCCACTGCCGTCGCACCGATTCCGTTTTCGATCAGCGGCACGGGCGGCCGTTTGCGGTGTCCGGTTCCATTCGATTCCCTCCTGCGGGCCGTCTGCAGCGGCCGTCCGATTCCAGCTTCCATGACGGCATCTTTCTCAGGTTCGGCGCCTTTCCGGTACACACCCCGCACGCGTCTGATATTCGGACCCGGTTCGTTCGCCCGGCTGGGCGATGTCACGCGGGAACTGAGCGGTACCCGCGTTCTGCTGGTGACCGATCGCGGGCTGCGGAATGCCGGACATCCGGACCGGGCCGTTCAGCTTTTGAACGAAGCCGGGTGCGATGTGTTCGTGTTCGATGGGGTGAGCGAGAATCCGACGTCTGAGGATGTGGACCGGTGTGTGGAATTCGCTCGTCCGCATGATGTGGACCTGATTGTCGGCCTGGGCGGCGGCAGCAGTCTGGACTGCGCCAAAGGCGCCAATTTTCTGATCACCAACGGCGGCCGGATGCAGGACTATCGCGGCGTGGGGCGGGCGCATTCCGTCATGCTGCCCATGGTGGCTGTTCCCACGACGGCCGGAACCGGCAGCGAGGCTCAGTCGTTTGCCGTGATCGCTGATCCTGTGACACATATGAAAATGCCGTGCGGCGATCCGAAGGCAGCCTGCCGGGCAGCCATTCTCGATCCGGAACTGACGATCACGATGCCGCCGGCCGTGGCCGCCGTGACGGGAATCGACGCGATGACGCATGCGGTGGAAAGTTTCGTGACGCGCAACCGCAATCCCGTCTCGTCGATGTTTTCCCGCGAAGCCTGGAAACTGCTGGCGGGCGCCTTTCCTGAAATGCTGGCGGATCCGGATGATCTGGATGCACGGGGCCGCATGCAGCTGGGAGCACATTTTGCGGGAACCGCCATCGAGAACAGCATGCTGGGGGCCGCGCATGCTCTGGCGAATCCGCTGACCGCCCGGTTCGGAACCCTGCACGGCCAGGCAGTGGGAGTTCTGCTGCCGCACGTGATTCGGTGGAACGCGTCTGTTGCGGGGGATCTGTACCACGACCTGGCCGTGACGTCCGGATGGATCGACCGTCGTGCGTCCGCAGAAGACGCCGCTCAGGTTCTCGCCGATCGGTTCCTGCGGCTGGTGGGCCAGGCCGGGATGCCCACGCATCTGTGTGAGCTGGCTGAGGAAGACGATCTGCTGGCGAATCTGGAAACTCTGTCGCGTCAGGCATCTGAGCAGTGGACGGGACAGTTCAATCCCCGAAAAATGGCGGAGGCCGATTTTCGACAGGTGTATCTGAATGCCATCGGTGCGGATCGTCCTGTTTCATCGGAAGTCAGTCGGATGTCCTGACCAAAAATCCGGCTGATCATTGAGCGTCGTGGGAGCGTCGTGCCGGCAGCAGCCGATCCGAATGCCGCCCGGGAATCGCGTTCGTCGAACGACAGGTCTTTCATGTTTTCAGCGCTGTCTGCTTTCCAACGCTCCGGCATGCCCCGCCGGCAGGTTCTGGCCGTCCTGGCAGCCGCAGCAGCCGCAGCCGGTCGGGTGCGGGCCGGGGCCGATTCCGGTTCATCGCAGTCCGGTTCATCGGCATTCGATTCACTGGGAGCCTGGCCGTCGTTTCGGGGCACTCCGGATCAGCGAGGCATTTCCAGGACACGGCTGGCTGGCGATCCGCGGCTGCTGTGGAGTCTGGCATCGCGGGACGGCTGGGTGGGAACATCGGCCATTGTCCGCGATCGCGTGTATGCTCCGGCTTTGGAAGGATATCTGTACTGTCTGGATCGTCGAAGCGGGCGTATCCTGTGGAAGTACCGGTCCATCGACAGTCGCGACGAAGAGGAGTTTGCCGCCGGATTCAAAGCGGCTCCGCTGGTCGTCGGCGATGCGGTCTACGTCGGAGACGAAGACGGGTTCCTGCACGCCGTGGATGCGCGTACCGGAAAACGTCGGTGGAAGTTCGAAACCGGAGCGGAAATCGCCGGAGGGGCGGCCTGGTGGAAAGGGCGGCTCATTCTGGCATCTCACGATTCCTTTCTGTACTGCCTGAATCCGAAAGGGGAGGAGATCTGGAGGTTTCAGACGCGTGACCGGATCAACTGTTCTCCGGCGGTCGTGGAACATTTCACGTTCGTGTCCGGCTGCGATGCAATGCTGCGTGTGATCGATATCCGTGACGGGCGGGAGACACTGGCTGTCGACATGAACGATTATCTGATTGCCTCCCCGGCAGTGGTCGGGGACATGCTGTATGTGGGATCACACGCGGGAATCGTGACGGCACTGAACTGGCGGACCGGAAAGGTTCAGTGGCGTTACGCGGGGCGCCGGGAACTGTCCATTCGGGCATCCGCGGTGGCCACGGACGATCTCGTGGTGGTCGGGTCGCACGATCGGCTGCTGCATGCGATCGACCGGGCCACGGGGAAAGCCCGCTGGACATTCGCGGCCCGCGGGCGAATCGAATGTTCGGCGGCCGCCGTGGACGACCGGGTGTTTTTCGGGTCAGCCGACGGCAACGTTTACGGTGTTTCTCTGAGCAGTGGAGAGCAGGTCTGGAAATACCACGCCGGACGCCCTGTCACCGCTGGCATGGCCATCGGCCAGGAGTGTATGGTCACGGGGGAAGATGCCGCGAACGGGCGTCTGCTGTGCTTCGGCTGACTCCGGCGGGAAGACCGCCGTAAAAGGATGGGACGGCTGCGGCACGCTTCGGAGGAAAACGAATGAGCACTGACACGTCGTCTGCCACTGAGCCGGGCAGCTATTTCATTTCCAACTACCCGCCGTTTTCGGTGTGGACTCCTGAACAGATTCCCCGGCTCGACAGCGTGCTCAGCCAGCCTCCTGCCGATGATCGTCCGGCCGGACTGTATATCCACATTCCGTTCTGCCGCCGCCGCTGCCGGTTCTGTTATTTTCGCGTGTATACGGATCAGAATGCGCGGGCGATCGAACGGTACGTGCAGAGTCTGATTCGGGAAATCGAGCTGGTCAGTCGACAGCCGTGCGTCCGCGGCCGCGAACTGCTGTTCGTGTATTTCGGAGGCGGGACGCCGTCGTACCTGAGTTCCCGGCAGCTTCGTTCGCTGCGCGACCGCATGTCGGCACACGTGTCCTGGGACAGGGCGCAGGAAGTCACATTCGAATGTGAACCGGGAACGCTGAGTCTGGAGAAGCTGCGAACACTCCGGGACATCGGCGTGACCCGCATCTCGCTGGGGGTGGAGAATTTCGACGACCGGATTCTGGAAGAAAACGGGCGCGCTCACCTGTCGGCGGAAGTCTTCCGGGCATGGGACTGGATTCAGCAGGTCGGCTTCGCTCAGGTCAACATCGACCTGATCGCCGGCATGGTGGGCGAAACGGACGCGAACTGGCAGCGGTGCATCGACCGGGTCATCGACATGGAACCGGACAACATCACCATTTACCAGATGGAGCTGCCGTTCAACACGCTGCTGTCGCGGGAGATCCGGGAAGAAGGTCGGCAGTCGCCGGTTGCCGACTGGAACACGAAGCGCCGCTGGGTCGGGGAGGCGATGGATCGTCTTCTGGAAGCCGGCTATCACATTTCCAGCACCAACGAACTGGTTCGCAATCCGGATGCGGACCACTTCATCTATCGGGACAATGTGTGGCGGGGAGCCGATCTGATTGCCACGGGGGTGTCCAGCTTCGGACATCTGCAGGGAGTCCATTACCAGAATCTGGACACGATGGACGAGTACGTGGCTGCAGTGGACCAGGGGCGGCTTCCGGTCAGCCGGGCGCTGCGGCCGACGGAGCATCAGCTTCTGATCCGGGAGCTGGTGCTGCAGCTGAAAGAGGGCGGTGTGTCCGTGCAGCCGTTCCGGGATCGGTACGGAGTGGACATTCTGCAGGAATTTTCAGATGCCTTCCGCAATCAGCAGGCGGCCGGCTATCTGACGATTCATGATGACCGCGTTAGGCTGACTCGACGCGGTCTGCTGCAGGTGGACAGTCTTCTGCCGGAATACTTCGAAGAAGAACACCGCGACATCCGTTACACCTGATCGCATTTTACGACGACCGGCTGCACGAACGGGGGACCGAACGAGCCGCCGGTTTTTTCTGTTTCGAATCTCTGTCCCGGAGTGGTCTGGAACTGTGAATCCCATTGTCGAACTGGAGCAACTGACGGAGCTGTTTCCGGAAACCGAACACCGTCCTTTGTATCGGCAGGCCCGTCATATCGCCCGGGAAGCCACTCCGGAACCGTACCATCGGATGCTGGTCCACGAACATCACATGACCGTCACGATGGAATCCTACCATGACTGCCGTGTGGAAGTGGAGGTGCTGGAATCGCGGTTCGAGAACGATCTGTACTGCCGCAAGATTCTGCTGAAGAACAGCAGCACGAAGGATGTTGTTCAGTTCGGAATCGTGCGGTTCAATTTCGATTTCGTCAGTCCGGCCGTGCGGCGGGAAATCGAATCGCAGAAGATTCCGCTGGGACGCGTCCTGATTCAGCACAATGTGCTGCGGCATATCGATCTGGGGGCGATCATCGAACTGACGGCCGGTCCGGGACTGGCGCACTATTTCCGGATGCCCGACGGGGACATCACCTACGGACGGATGGCCACGATCTTCTGCGACGGCCGTCCGGCGGTCGATCTCCTGGAAGTGTCGGCGCCGCTGAAGTGATCGATTCCGAAAGGCAGGCGCTCTGAGCCCCTGTCATTTCCGGTCAGCCGGAAGCGTTCTGCTTCAGGTTGTCAGGGCCGGTGTTCCCTGCGGTCCGGCCAGAGTCTGGGGGCGGGAATCGGCGGCTTCCGATTCGCAGCCGCGGCACATGGCCAGAATGTAGGCCGATGGCACGAAATACAGAGCCAGCAGGGTGGCTCCGCCGACACCGCCGGCAATGGCCACGGCCAGCGGCGGCCAGAATCCGCCGCCGCCGATCAGCAGAGGCACGAATCCGGCGATCGTGGTCAGCGTGGTGGCCACGACATGCCGCGTGGCCCGCATGACGACCTGAAGCACGGCATCGCGGCGACCGGTGGATGCCTGGTCATCCTCCCGAATGGCGGCCAGCACGACGATCGAATCATTGATGGCCACACCGATCAGTCCCATCGTGCCGATGATGGCCATGAAGCCGAAGGGAAAACCGAACAGCCACAGAGCGCCCAGCCCCGGTCCGGCAGACAGAACGGCGATGATTCCGATGATGGCCGCCATGCGAAACGAACCGAAACTCAGGACCAGCGTGGCGGCCATGAGGACCATGAGGACTCCCACGCTGGCCATCAGATTGCCGATGGCATCGTCCCGTTCCATGGATTCTCCGCCGAATGTCAGGACGTATCCCGGAGGCAGCTCGAAGTCCGATTCTTCCAGCCGCCTCAGGAATTCCTTCTGGACGACGGCCGGCAGAACACCGGCTTTCAGGTAGGCCTTCACTTCGTTCAGCCGGCGTCCGTTCAGGTGGGTGATTCCGGCGGTGGCCGGGATGACATGCACCTGAGACAGGGCCGAAAGAGGGGCCGCTCCGCCGGCCGCATCAGAGCGCTGCGTCAGCATTTCCGTGGAGGCGATGGTGGACAGGTCGCTGCGAGACCGACTGGTCACCCGCACGCGGACGGGGAGTTCTTCGGTGGCTTCCAGAACGGAACCTCCGGTGACGCCTTCCAGACTGCTGCTGAGCTGGCGGGAAATCGCACCGAATGTCAGTCCGGCCAGACGCGCTTCTTCTTCCGGAACCACAACAGACAGCCGCGCCACCTGCTCACTGATGTCCGACCGCGTGTGGATGACCTCGGGGATTTCGGCCAGTGTCAGCCGCACCTGGCTGCCCAGGTGCCGCAGCACATCCAGATCGGGACCAAACAGCCGCACTTCCACGGGAGCATCGAAGGGAGGTCCCTGTTCGAGCTGCCTCACCAGAACCCGGGCTTCCGGGTAGCGGGCGTCGAACTGCTGCTGCAGAGATGAAATGAGTTCCGGGGTGGCGATGGTGCCGTCGAGCTGAACGATGGCCTGTGCATAGCGGGAATTGTTTTTGCGACGCTGCACGACGTTGTAGTAGAACGGTGGAGCACTTTCGCCGGCGAACCAGGTGACGTCCGTGATGTCGGGATTCTCCAGCAGATCCAGTCGCATCCGACGCACCTGACGCAGCGTTTCGTGAATCGATGTCTGTGGAGGAAAGTCGACTTCGAGATAGAACTGATCGCGGTCCGCCGGAGGAAAGAACTGTTCCGGCAGCGCGGATGCCGCGGCAAAGCCGAGCAGGGGCAGGGCCATTCCCAGAAACATTCCCAGTGCCGGACGGCTGAACACGAACTGCAGGCTGGCCCGATAGCCGCGGCTGACCGCGGCAATGCTCAGCCCGTCCTGCCACCACGGACCGCGCCCGGCAGAATCATCCGGGCGAATGCCCAGGGCCGTGAGAGCCGGAACGATGGTCAGGGCCAGAAACAGGGAACTGAAGATCGCCAGAATGACGCTCATGGCGATCGAACTGACAAACTCCCCGGCCGGCCCCGGCATGAGGGCAATCGGGCCGAAGGCCAGCGCGGTGGTCAGAGTGGATCCCAGCAGGGGAACCGCCAGGTGACGCACACTGGTGCCCACGGCGTTCGCGGGATGCTGCCCTTCCTGGATCTTCACCGACACGTCGTCCACGATGACGATCGCGTTGTCGATGAGCAGACCCAGTGCCACGATCAGTCCGGTCACGGACATCTGGTGAATCGGAATCTCCAGGAGGCGCATTCCGGAAAGAACCATCAGAGCCGACAGCGGCAGGGCGGAACTGACGACCAGGGCGCTGCGCCAGCCCATCATGATGAACACGACGGTTGCCACGGCGACGGCACCGAACAGAAGATTCCACAGCAGATTCTCCAGCCGCTGTGTGACATATGTGCTCTGCCAGAACACCGGACGCACAGTGATTCCGCGCGGCTGACCGGCTGCAAACTGCTGAACGACCGCCCGGACACGTTCGGACCACTGATCGATGCGCTGATCGTTCCGGACGGTGACTGCCAGAGCGACCGCATGCTGTCCGTCGATGAGCACCATGCTTTGCGGAGGATCCACGATGGAACGGCGGATGTCGGCAATGTCCGACAGCAGGACGAAACGGCCGTCGGCCGTGGACCGAACTGGAATGCGTCCGATGCGGTCGAGCGAATCCAGTTCTCCGTGAACTTCCACCATCAGGTTTGACCGGCCGCGCAGAAGACCGGCCGACATGCGGGCATCGCTGGCCTGGATCTGATCGGCCACGTCGCGGACCGTCAGTCCGAATGTCGCCAGCCGGAAGGCATCCACTTCCACAACGACCTCTTCCTGCGGTTCGCCGAACAGATCGATGACTTCCGTGCCGGGAACCGCCCGGATGCGTTCTTCGAGCTGTTCGGCGGTTCGTCGGAGGATTGCCCACGAAGGGGCGGCGTTTTCCGGATCAGGATGTTCCCACACCACACCGACAATGAGGGCATAGGCTTTGAGCTTCAGATCGACGAATTCCGGTTTCCGGGCATCCTGGGGAAGCCGTGGAGCCACGTCGTCAAGTTTGTCACGAATCCGGGACCAGATGGCCCCGACCTGATCGGCATACACGTCATCCCGCAGTTCGATCGTGATCGTGGAAATGCCGGCTCCGGAAAAGGAACGCAGATCCATGATCTCGTCCACTTCCTGAAGTTCTTCTTCGATCTTTTCCGTGACCAGTGCTTCGACCCGTTCCGCGTTGGCTCCGGGATAAACCGTGTTGACCATCGCCACGCGTTCGGTCATCAGCGGGTCTTCCATGCGCGGCAGAACGAAAAACGCCGACAGCCCGGACACCAGAATCAGGCTGATGACCAGGATCGTGATGCGAGGCTGGCGATAGAAAAACGTGGAAATCACCGACACACTTTCTTCGACCGAACCGGATCCGGCACGGGGTGGCCATTCCGGCCCGACAGACGGCAGGTCATGGCTGCAGGACCGTCACACGCTGCCCCGGGACCACCCGGTGCACCCCCGTCGCCACGACACGGTCTTCCGGATAAAGAGTTCCTGTCACCAGAACCCGGTCTCCTTCTGTGTGCAGAACCTCTACGGTTCGTTCAGCAATCACGTCGTGTCCGTCGCGGTGGTCCACGACATAGGCCGACCACAGACCGCGGCGGGAGGGGGCCAGAGCCGTCGTGGGCAGCCAGAACCCGCGGGCCGGGACCTCGCTGGTCAGCGTGATTCTCACGGTCTGCCCGGGGGCCGCTTTTCGGGCATCCTGCTCAGTCAGTCGGAAAACGGCAGTCTGTGTGCGGGTTCGCAGATCGACTTCCGGCAGCACATGAAGGAACGCGGCTTTCAGAAGCCGGTCCTTGTGCCGCAGCGTCACGGAATCCCCTTCGTGCAGATGAGACAGCCTGTCTGCCGGAAGCCCGATGCGCGCTTCCAGAACAGTGTCCTCCACAAGCCGCACGACGGGCTGCCCGACAGTCACCACGGTGCCTTCGTCCAGGTACCGCCGGGAGATCCGTCCGGCAAACGGAGCACGGAGCACGCTGTCTTCCCGATCCAGTTTCAGATCAGCCAGCCGGGCATCCAGCTGAGCCACCGCGGCTCGCTGCGCGTCGATCTGTTCCTGACGTGTTCCGGATTCCAGTTCTTCCAGACGGCGGCGCGCGCGCCGCAGCCGGGCGGTGGCTGCTTCCAGAGACAGCAGCGTGTTATCCACTGCCTGGGCCGATGCGGAATTCCGCGCCTGCAGTTCCAGCGTGCGGCGGTGAGTTCGTTCAGCCAGTTCCTGCTGCGCTTCCAGTTCGGCGACCTGGGCACGCGTGGCTTCGATCGTTTCACGGCGCGGGCCGGCCTGGAGTTCCCGCAGCCGGGCTGCCGCGGCGGCCCGCTGTGCTTCGAGAATCTGCTGCGCGGTGTCCAGACGCCGCACGTCGAGCCGGGCGATTTCGTCGCCGGTCTGTACGGCGTCTCCTTCATCCACGGCGATTTCCACCACCTCCGCGGAACGCTGGAAACTCAGTTCCGACGTGCGGCCGGCTACCAGAGTTCCCGTGTAGTGGCGGGTCTGAGCGAACGAACTGACCGGACGAGCCGTGATGACGGAAACCGGCAGAGCCGCCGGAGCGGCATCCGGATGCGTTGCAGGTTGTGCGGCCGGCCGGTGCACGGCAGACCCCGCTGCCGACAGCAGAACGATCAGCAGAAACAGGAGCAAAGTCCGTCTCGATGTGAGAAAATGGCGCATCGTGGTTTTTTGGTGAGACACAGGTCAGCCGAAAAGCTGCCGCTGTTCTTCAGGAAACACGTCGTGGATGAGCTGTTCGAACTGGGCCAGATAGTCGAATTCTGTGGACAGCGGTTCCCATTGAAATCCGTCGAGCGTGCGATTGATGTTCAGCCGAACGGCATACCAGGGATCGAGTACGCCGTGTGCTTCCAGTCCGTCGCTGGTGGCAATGATGGAGTACGCTCCGAAGGTCACAGACCACAGGCAGAACACCAGATCTTCCGGACTGAACTGATCCGGCAGAGTGAGATCCCCATGGGCGATCCCGTCCCGCACAATTCCGGCGACGATGGCCATGCACTGGCTTTCCGCCAGATGCATGGCGCGGCGCCGTTTTTCGGAGGTCTTGTCCCAGATGGATGCTGATCGAATGAGCTGTTCCACGGCGAAGTGATCAGGGTGCAGCCGAACAAACAGTTCCGCCGCCACCCCGATGGCCGACAGCCGCTGCCGCGGCCGTCCGGAGGTCGAAGCGGCGCGGCGAAACATGTTCGTCCGCTGATTCATGGTGCGGATCGCCTGAGCGATGATGATCTCTTCTTTACAGGAAAAATGGTTGTAGATCGTGCCCCGCGAATACCCGAGCTCGGCCGCAATGGCATCCATACTGAGCCCCAGGTAGCCGCTGTCATCCAGCAGACGACGAGCCACCTCCAGAATCCGCGTTTCCCGGTCGCGGATTTCCTGCTGTTTGGGGGTCAGTGTGGACATGTCTTCATGATGATTGACACTCTGTCAGAAAACAAGAAGATTTCTGACATTCTGTCAAAAACGAGGCGGAACCTGCCGGGAAGGCGAATGTGGGGGCCCGATCGGCAGCTCGCAGCAGGGCTGCACCTGCGGGGATTCCCGCGGATCGGAATCGATTCGGAGCCTGCGGCTGCTGGGCCGGCAGCGGAAAACAGCGTCCGGTCGGGTGAACGGGTGTTCTCCGTGGAAGGGGGGATGTGTGTTCTGTTCTGTGGCCGATTCCCAACGTTCATTCGTGTCGACTTTTCGTCGGTCGCCGAAGACAATAGGGGACTGGGCGGCAGGCATGGCCGGAAGCGGATCGGCGGGAGCAGGATTCGGCCGGAACGCGGAATCGGCGTTCTGTCGAACGGAGTGTGTCCGGGAAACGTCCGTAAGCATCGGACGTCCGGCGGCGTCTCATCGGAAACACTGGACGGGTTTTCTGTTCCGGCTGATCTTTCGGAAAACAGTCGGGAATTGTGAATGGATGATGGAATCACGGCATGTTGAATCGGGCTTTCCCTGTGATCCTGCTGTTGTGGCTTTCGGCTGGTGCAGTCGGCCAGGACGGTTTTTCGACGACGGACCGGTTTTCGAAGTTTCTCGATTCCGGAGGCGGAGCTGATGCCGCATTGAAGGGGCCGGACACGGCGACGGTGGGGCTGGACGCCGAACTGGTGCCTGTCGGAGACGGCATCGTGGAACTGCGTGTCACGGCGGTTCCTCCGAAAGGTTTCTACCTGTATTCGATGACGACTCCGGCCGGACAGAAAACACAGATTGTGCTCGATGACCCGACGGGGCTGGATCCTGTGCAGCCGGGTTTCGTACCCGATCATGCGCCCACGGTGGTATTCAGCGAAGACTTTCAGGGAAATATTGAAAAGTATGAAGATCCCGTGACCTGGTCGCGTCGGTATCGCGTGACGGATCGGGGATCTGACGAGATTTCCGTCTCCGGCCGGCTGCGCGGGCAGATCTGTTCGGTCGGGCCGGGCGGCGTGTGCATCGCCCTGTATCCTCCACCGGAATTTACGGCGACCGGAACGGTCAGCAGGTCGCCGGCTGAACGCACCTCATCAGAACGGCTGCCGAAGGCTCCTCGGATTCCTTCGCGTGTGGCCGTCTTTCAGGAAGGAGTGTCGGCGTCCGATGCACGCATGCGGTATGTCGTGGCGCTGAATCCTCCGGACGCCGGGCCGGGGGACACAGTGACGTTGTCGGTCACTGCGGAACTGGCTCCAGGCTGGCACACCTATTCCCGTTCGATGGACCCTGATGCCGGGACGCCCACCAGGATTGTTCTGGCGGATGTGCGCGGCCTGGAACAGCTCACCGATTTCCAGGCCGATCGGGAACCGGAGCGCAAGCCAGGGGTTCTGGACGGCGAGTGGTTCGAGGTTCACGAAGGTCAGGTGACCTGGTCGGCCACGTTTCGGGTGATTTCCGCGGAGGCGACGGTGAGCGGCACGGTGTCCGGCCAGGCGTGTTCGACGGTCTGCAATCTTCCGGCCGATGCTCATTTTACGGTGGGCCTGGGAGGACCGGATGCTGTGGAACCGTTCGAGTTTGCTGAGACAGATCGTCTGGCCGGTGCTCCTCCGGCAGCCCCTCCGCGGCCACCGGAAGCCCCGCCGTCGCCGGACACGTCGGATGCACCGGCCGCCGGCATCCGCGATGCGCATCGTCAGGGGCTGATTCCATTTCTGGTGGCGGCGATGATTTCCGGTTTCGTGGCGCTGCTGACGCCCTGTGTGTTTCCCATGATTCCGGTCACGGTCGCCTTTTTTCTGAAACAGGCGGAGTCCGGAAAAGGCAGTTCCACGGTTCTGGCGGTCGTTTACTGTCTGGGAATTGTGGGATCGTTCACGATCATCGGAGTGCTGGTGTCCATTCTGTTCGGTCCGCAGATGATGACGGAACTGGCGAACGGTCCCTGGCTCAACCTGATTTTTGCGGCCGTGTTCATCGCTTTTGCACTCATGCTGATGGGGGTTTTCGAAATCCGCGTTCCGGCTGCGCTTCTGAACTGGACATCGAAACGGGAAGTTCAGGGGGGGCTGGTCGGGGTGCTGTTCATGGCCCTCACGTTCACGCTGGTTTCGTTCACCTGCACGACGGCGTTCGTGGCGACGATTCTCGTCTGGGCTGCTCAGGGAAATTACCTGTGGCCGATTCTCGGCATGCTGGCCTTTTCGGCCGCCTTCGCCAGTCCGTTCTTTCTTCTGGCACTGTTTCCCGGGGTGCTGGCCCGTCTTCCGGCAAGTGGTGGCTGGATGCAGAAGGTCAAAAGCACGGCCGGACTGATTGAACTGGCTTTCGTGGTGAAGTTTCTGAGTGTCGCTGACATCGGATTCAGTCCGGACGGGATGCCCCGTTTCCTGGATTTCACGACTACGATGGTTCTCTGGGCAGCTCTGGCTCTGGTGACCGGGCTGTATCTGCTGGGGGTTGTGCGTTTTTCAAAAGACGGGGCATCGGCGGAGGGAGTGTCTCCGGTCGGCGGGCTGTGGGGAATCGCATGCGTCAGTCTGTCCCTGCTGATCTGTGCGGGGCTGTTCAGCCCGCGTCCTCCGGACAACTGGATCTGGGATCGTCTGGCCGGGTTTGCTCCGCCGCGCTTTGAAACGGCAGATGCGGTCGGCGGCCGTGATCCGAACGGAGTCCAGGATGCGTTTCCGGGGCTGCGCAAGTCCCGGTACGCGCTGGTTCATCGAGGTCTCGCGTACGCCCTGGATCTGGACGATGCGCTGACGCTGGCCCGGCAGCACAACCGGCCGGTTTTCGTCGATTTTACGGGGGTCAACTGCACCAACTGCCGCGACATGGAAAACAGCGTGCTTGGCGAACCGGAAATCCTCGAGATTCTGGCAACCCTTCCGAGGGCTCAGCTTTTTCTGGACATCATTCCAGGCGTGACCGACCCGAAGGAACGGGAGCGGCTGCTCGATGAGAACCTGGAGCTGAGCACGCGGCTGACCGGAGGCACCGCCATGCCGACCTATCTGATTCTGTCTCCGGATGGAGACGTTTTGGCACGGACGTCGGGGCTGGTCAGTCAGGAGGAATTCGAAAGGTTTCTGCAGGAAGGTCTGCAGAAATTCGAGTCCCGGACGGCGCGGGCCGAGCTCCGGGTTCCCGATCGGCCGCTGCGGCGCAGGTGATCCCTCGGATGTCCGCCTCTTCGCTGCCGTCCGATCGACTGCCCCGATACGATCGCTTTCGTTCCTATGAATGGAATCGGGAACACGCCCCGGATCCTGTCGACATCGAGGTTCCGTCCGTCCCCGGGACATGGGATTTCTGCGGGCTGCCGATCGAGTCTCCTTTGGGAATTCCGGCCGGACCGCTGCTGAACGGACGATGGTGTCTGTACTACGCGAGTCTGGGATTCGACGTGCTGACCTACAAGACCGTGCGTCGGTGTTTTCATCCCTGTTACGAAATGCCCAATCTGCAGCCGGTGGAATGTGGTCAGGTCGATGAGCAGACCGGGGAGCTGGCTGCCTCTGAAAAAATGCAGGGAACGTGGGCCGTGTCGTTCGGCATGCCGTCCGCGGACCCGGACATCTGGCGCGCGGATGTCGAACAGACGCGGCGTATGCTGCCGGACCGAAAGGTTCTGGTGGTTTCCGTGGTGGCCACCGTCGAATCCGGCCAGGGAACCGAAGAACTGGCCCGGGATTACGCTGCCTGCGCCCGCTGGGCGGTGGACAGTGGTGCCGACGCGGTGGAAGCCAATTTTTCCTGTCCGAATGTGTGTACTCCGGACGGCCAGCTTTACCAGGACGCGGAGGCTGCAGCCGGTGTGGCTGCCGCGGTGCGCGATGCCATCGGCGGTGTGCCCTTCATCGTCAAGATTGGACACGTGGCTTCAGTGGAAGCGGCGGGAGCCCTGCTGCAGGCAGTCGGTCCCTTCGTGGATACCGTTTCCATGACCAACAGTGTGGCCACTCACGTTCGGCATTCCGGACAACTGCTGTTTGGCGGCCAGAAACGAGGCATCTGCGGAGCAGGGATTCTGGAGGCATCGGTACGTCAGCTTCGTCTGTTTGCCGGTCTGGAGCAAAAGGGCTTTGGGCCGGTGCGGTTCATTGCTGTCGGAGGAATCCGGACCGCCGACGACGTGCGGCGCTGTCTGGAAGCAGGAGCCGTCATGTGTCAGATGGCGACCGCAGCGATGGTGTCTCCGGATGTCGCGATTCGCATTCGTCGGGAACTGGCCCTGCAGCAGGGCTGAATGCGCGGATCGCGTCCCGTCATGCCGGGTCGGGAATCACTTCGACGAAACCGGATGTATGAAAACGAACAGCCGGGGCCGCCGGATCCGTCGGGACGGGGGAGGCGCCAGACAGCATCCAGGCCAGCAGACTGTCACGATACAGATGGCGATATCCGACAAAACTCGTACACAGACGCGGGTTCGCTTCATTCAGCAGGACTGTCTGCAGATCGTCCGCTATCAGAAAGTCCAGGCCCACGTAACCCCGAAAAGCTCCCAGTTCCTCCAGCACGCGGTCCACGATCCGGTCGATCTGCCGGCTGATGCCGGCAGGCACCCGTGCCGGCACGGTGCCTCCCCGGTATTCGGGATGATCATCGACCCACTGCACGTGCTGTTCCGCCACGGGCAGCACCAGGTGGCCGTTCCCGTTTCCCAGGATGCCGACCGACAGAGACCGGCCGGAGATTTCCGGCTGGCAGATGAAGTGGTCCGAATCGGCCGCCATGGATGGTCGTCCGCGGGTGATGCCATGACAGCCGGCTCCCAGGCGGGGTTTGCAGATCGTCCAGGAATCCGGCACCGATTCATTCGGAACCGATGTGGGCACCATGGGGATGCCCGCACTGCGGAACCAGTCGTACGTTTTCCATTTATCACAAAGCCGGACCAGGATCTCCGGGGGCGGCAGCAGGCACTGAGCGGCCCGACGGTGCAGACAGTCCGACACGGCAGAAAGGACGCCGTCGCATTCCGGAGCAACCGGCAGAACGGCATCGACACGGTGCACATGATGGGCGAGCTGATCGAGGACGGGAATCTGTTCGCTGAGAAGCTGCACCGTGCAGCCGGACAGACGCAGCGTCGATGCGGCATCCGGGCAGGCCAGAAGAACCGGGTCGATCGTTTGTGCCGACATGGCATCATCGACCAGCGCCTGCAGCATCGCTCCGCCTTCCTGCTTCAGACTGGCGGGAGCAGAAGACCATGCCTTCAGGTCGGCATGAACGAACTCGAACAGCAGCAGACGCACTGAAACAGGAATACCCCGAAATTCGCGGTATCCGGTCTGTCGGCCCCGCCGGATCCGGTTGACAGACGGTCCGAAAAACCATCCGGGACGAAACGCCGACCCGATTGGCCGGAAGACGGTGTGTTTGATGTCAGACGACGAACGTTCTCCGCAGCATTCGGCTCAGCAGCGTCCGGCACAGACCAGCAGGTGATTGCGGACTTCTTCCACGCCGCTGATCTGCTTCACGACGGCATCCACATCGACACTGTCGTCATGAACTTTCACGATTCCTTCCAGGCACACGCCATTGGGCATGCGGCGCACCACCAGGCTGGAAACAGACAGCTGCGAACTGGACAGAAGTTCGCGGCGGACACGCGTTTCGATGGCGTGTGTGCTGGCGTCTTCGGGCATTTTGTGCGAGCTGTGCGGGCTGTCGGTCATCTGCAACCTCCATGAAGAACATTCCTGGAAAGCAGCTTCCGAGGAGCTGCCTGTGCCCGCCAGCAGAACACCGGCCTGCCAGGAACGGAATCCACCTGACGGTGTGTGTCGAACCATTTCGTCTGCAAACCTCGTGCCGCGATTCGAAAAGCTGCTCTGTCGAAGACAGCCACCATGCCGCGGCCCGTCCTGCACCGAACAGAACGCACCGATCGTCCCGATCGGATCCCGTATTCACAGATTGTAATTTTTGCCGTTCCCGGAAGTGTTCGACCAGATCAGCTGCCAGGAATGTTGTCAGGAAACTCAGAGTCGCTCTTTGCCTGTGTGCCCTGAATTGCGCAGGTTGTCCAGTTCCTCACGGAACCCGCCTGAAAGGATGGGGAAACGGCACCAGGTGCGGGGGTCGAGATTCTTGTCGTCCACATGAAACGAGGGGGCATAGCGTTCCCGCTTCCACTGGTTGCGGCACCACAGTGTAAAAAAGCGATTCACCCATTCCGTCAGCCGGTCGGGCGGTGTGTCCGGATGGCGGTCCCGAAGTGCGTGCAGGACTTCGGCCGGACTGTACTTGTCGCGAATGGCCAGGCCTTCGATTTCGTCCAGAATCGGATAGGGCATCAGGTCGGATTCGTCCGTCTGCCCGTGGGACGCGGGACGCAGTTCGGCGGTGGGTTCCTGGGCATTGACCAGAGCCAGTTCCGGTACCGGGGGGCAGCCGCCGCTGCCGCGGGTTTCCATGCGGCGCAGCCATTCTCTCAAAAAGGCCTTGTCGATCCCGGCGATGGGGCTGAGTCCTCCGGAGGTGTCCCCGTCCATGGTGGCGTATCCGACAGCCGCTTCGGAACGATTGCTGGTGGACAGCAGCAGCGCGTGGTTCAGGTTGGCGAACATCCAGACGAGCGGCGCGCGGGTCCGGGCCTGAATGTTCTGCAGAGTGATGTCGTCGCGGTCCCATTCCAGCCGGCGTCCCAGAGTGTGTTCCACCAGTCGGCAGTTGGCCTGGACGATTTCGTCGATGTCCAGACTGCAGAAAGTTCCGCCGACCGCTTCGGTCACCTGGCGGGCAGCCTGCAGAGTCGTCTCAGAACTGTTTCGTGTGGCCTGGTAGACTCCGGTGAACAGCCGGTTCATCCACGCGTCCGCTTCGGGACTGTCGGGCAGATCCGGGATATGGTTCAAAGCGGCTGCCGTACCGTGCGGACCGAGATCCTGCAGGGCGCGTTCGATCATGCAGCGAACAAGACAGGCGGTGGCGGATGAATCCGCGCCGCCGCTCATGCTGACCACGAACCCCTGAGACCGGCTTTTCCTCAGATAATCGAACAGTCCCAGAGCGATGGCACAGGTGAAATCGTCGTAGTCATCGCAGGCCGGGGGGGAATCTTCTTCCGGCGGCGGACAGGGAGTGTCCGGTGACGGCTGCAGGTGACCGGGAATCTGCACAATCCGTTCCTGGACATCCGGAGACAGACTGGCTGTCAGAGAATGAACGCCGGCCCGCCGCATCCGCGCCAGTTCGATATCGACATCGGCCGTCACCACATCGACCGGATCGAACCGGAAGCGCGGCCCGCGGACCAGCAGATCGCCTGCGCACGCGATGAGGGCGCCCCCGTCGTAAATCGCCCGCCCGGCTTCATTGCCCACCAGGTTGGTATACACGTACCCGACTCCGAAGGCACGCGATCCTTCGAGAACGAAACGGTGCCGCACGGCGTGTTTTCCGAACGCGAAGTGGCTGGCACTGGGATTCAGAATCACATCGACGCCGCAGGCAGCCATGCGGCGTCCGGTTCGATCGGCCACCCAGGCGTCTTCGCAGATTTCCATCCCGAACCGCACTCCGTCCGCTTCGAACAGCAGGTCGCCAACCGGCCAGGAGTGCCCGTCGCAGCGATATTCTGCAATCGTGTTCTTCGGCCAGGCACGAAACCAGCGCGGTTCGTAGTGCAGACCGTCGCCTGCCAGATGCTGCTTGGGGACGAATCCCGCGATCTGTCCGTCGCACACGATGCATATGGTGTTGTAAACCCCGTTCGTCACGTACAGAGGCAGGCCGACAGCGGCCAGCATTCCCCGAGTGGCCGGAACGATCTGCTGCAGCGTCTGCCAGGCGGTCTTCCAGACGGCCGGCGACAGAAACATGTCTTCGCATCCGTATCCCGTGATGCACAGTTCCGGAAGACACAGGACGCTCACACCACACTGCCTCGCCTGGTCCAGCGCATCGATGATGCGCTGCCGATTTCCGGGCCAGTCGAGCGGTGTCTGATTGAGAATCGCGGCACCCAGGCGCAATCGCCGCATGATCGGTTGACTCCCTGGAGACTTCCCACAGTGTTCCAGACGGCACATGCGCACGTCCGCAACGGCCGGCCGGTTCATCGGCAGACGGCCCCGGGGCGGAAACATTCCTGCCGCCGATCGATTTCGATCGGTCTGATCAGAGTATTGGGCCTGACGACGAAAATGCCACACTTCCGGATTCGCAACGCCCGCATTCTGCCGAAAACAGCGCTCCGGGCCGCACGAACGCGGCCGGATGGCCCGTGTCGCTGTGCAATCGCGTTCGTCCCGCGGACCGATGCGCTGTGTCCGCCGATCAGAGCGGTTCACGGGCCGTGATGTCGGAAGACGATCCTCGCGACAGGTTTCGACGTCGCCACTGCCTGATTGCGGCGGCGTCCAGATCGGCATCGTGACGGTACTGCTGAATGAGAAGGCGACGCTGGTCGTCGGACAGTTGTCCGAGAACAGCGGACAGATGGAGAATCGGCCGTTCCGTCGTCCGGCACTGCCGCACGTCACAGACGAACAGCGTGCGGTCTCCGATGTCCAGTTCCGCTTCCACAGCGCAGCGAAGTGCCGCGGCCGTTCCGGAAAGCGGCGGCAGTTCATCGTCCGGAAGGGCCGCATCAGGAAACTTTTCCGTATCGTGTCCGCTGTTCAGGCCGAACCGCACGACTTCATCAGTCTGACCGGCTGCCAGAAGAAACACATTCAGCTTCTTCGATGCGGCCACCAGTTCGTGCGTGTGATGGCGCTTCGCCAGGCCGACAGTCACCCGCGGTGCTTCTGCAGCGATGGAACTGTTCATGACGAACGTGGCCACGCATCCACCGGGACGGCCGGTGTGACACGATGTCACCACCCACACCGGAGGATCGAGACGATCGAAAAGAGACTGGCAGGGAGTGCGGGAATGCTGAGACACCGGAAACGGTTCCAGGGCTGGACAGAGGACATCGAACGAACGACCATTCTACCGTGGCCGTGGCACGGTGTCCTGTCGGATATCATGTCGAAGCGATATGCGGCGTCCGGTGGCGAAATCTGTGTGGCCGGACCGGTCGGGTTTTCTTCCGTCCAGGCAGGAGTGGTCTCTTCCGTGATCTTCGGGATACTGGTTTTCGATGGTGTTGAGGAACTGGATTTCATCGGTCCCTGGGAACTGGTGGGCCAGTGGAGCCGACGGGCGGATGGCCCCCGGCGCTGTCTGACGGTCAGTCAGCGGTCCGCTTCGATCACCTGTGCCAACGGCCTGACGGTGACGGCCGACACGACATACGCCGCCTGTCCTTCTCTGGATGTGCTGCTGGTTCCCGGTGGTCAGGGGACACGTCGGGAAGTCGATAATGATACGACGGTGCAGTTCATTGCGGATCAGGCCGGGCAGGCAGATCATGTTTTGTCAGTCTGCACCGGAACATTTCTGCTGCATGCGGCGGGACTGCTGCGGGGGAAAACCGCCACGACGCACTGGGCGCATCTGAATCGTCTGCGGGAACTGCCGGACGTTCAGGTCGCCGAAGAACGCTTCGTGCGGGACGGCCGGATCTGGACAGCCGCAGGAGTGTCTGCCGGAATGGATCTGATTCTGGCATTCATTGCGGAAACGGCCGGCAGCCGCTGCGCCGGAATCGTTCAGGCGGCCGCGGAGTACTTTCCTTCAGGAAAGAAATACGGAGACTTCCCGAAGTCGGCCGATGCACCGAAGTATCTGCGGGGCAGCGGAGAATCCTTCCATGAATCCTGCTGAGTGGCATCACGCCGGTCAGGACGCGGTTCTGGCGGGACATCGGATCTTCTTTCACGACAGCGGCGGCAGCCGGCCCGTGCTGGTGCTGCTGCACGGATTCCCGACGTCTTCCTGGGACTGGGTTCCGGTCCGGCCGATGCTCGGCCGCCACTTCCGACTCATCGCGCCCGACTTTCTGGGTTACGGATTTTCCGACCGTCCCGTTCCGCATGATTACACGATTGCTGAACAGGCGCAGATTGTGGTGGAGCTGCTGCAGCGGCAGAACATCCGGGCATATCATCTGCTGACTCACGATTATGGTGACACCGTGGCCCAGGAACTGCTGGCCCGGCGTGCGGACGACGGCGCAGACGATCCGGACATCCTGTCCGTCTGTCTGCTGAATGGCGGTCTGTTTCCCGAAACCCATCGGCCGCGGCTCATTCAAAAACTGCTGCTCACCCCGGCGGGACCTGTTCTGAGTCGCCTGCAGACGCGGCGGTCGTTCGGGAAATCGTTCGCCGCGGTGTTCGGGCCGGATACCCGGCCGACCGAAGAACAACTGGATGCCTTCTGGGACATTCTCACCTGGAACGGGGCGCCCCGTCTGTTCCACCGTCTGCTCCAATACATTCCCGAACGAATGCAGTATCGGGACCGCTGGGCTGGAGCGCTGCAGAAGGCGACCTGTCCTCTGAGGCTGATCAACGGGCTGCTGGATCCGGTGTCCGGAGCCCACATGGTGGAACGGTATCGGGAACTGGTCCCGGCGGCTGATGTTGTGGAGCTGCCCCATGTCGGCCACTACCCGCAGACGGAAGCGCCCCAGCAGGTCGTTCGAAGCGTGCTGGAATTCCACGGGCTCGACGCGGTCTGACGAGCCGGTCGATTTCGTTCCGGGTTCGGTCGATGATCGGGCTGTGGATGTTCAGCGGGTCCGCGGGGGTGAAACGAGTTCCGGAGTCCAGACATCGCCGGGGGCGAACGCCGACGAACTCAGCCAGAACAGACCGTACAGCACGGCCAGAGACAGAATTCCGTATCCAATCGCCAGACCGGCCACCGCGAACTTCCGTCCGTTCATGGCGCCTCCGCTTCGATGAATTTCCGCCAGAGCCAGATGTCCGCAGATCACTGCAGCGATGCTGCCGATGATCGGAATGAAAGACAATACGAGGCTGGACAGGGCCAGATTGGACATGGGGGCATGCGGGACGATGCCTTCCTGCTGCGGCATGCCGGCCGGCCCGCCGGGAGCCGGGGCGGCGGCCCCGGCGGCACCGGATCCCGCACCGGACGCTTCTCCTGAAAACAGGCCCGGAAAGGCCCGGTCGGCCTGTTTCCATTCGGCCATGCCGGCTGTCCACACCAGATCGGTGGCCGTGAGCTGACCGGTTGCCTGAGCGTGTCGGATCACTTCGAAGGACACCGGACCGTACTGCTGGCCGCCGTGACTGTAGTGCCATCCCTGCGAGCTGCTTCCGGCCGGCAGGGGATCCGTTCCGCCAGGAGCCGCTCCCGGCGGAGCGGCCGTTCCGGCCGGGGCGACCCCGGCGATGTCCTGCCGCTGCTTGCGTTCTCCTTCAGCGCGAAACAGTTCCGGGAATTCTTCCGCCGGTTTCCACCGACGGCCGTCCCGGGACACGCGGTGCTGACGGCCGAACCGTCCCATCTTCGCCATGCGGCGGAGCCGGTCGGCCGTGTAGGGCCCCTGTTTCCTGCCGCGAACCTGAATGTAAAATGTGTCACTCATGGATCAGCATTCTCCGCCTGGTGTGCGTGTTGGTCGCCGAGCAGCCGCTTCGCCTGTCTGAAAGGATACCGCGGCAGTGGGCGCGTGCGGCATCGTGCATGCGGCGGCCGGGGCCGGAACAGTCTGCCGGCACAGCGTCGCAGCCGACTCTTCCTGTCGCCATGCAGACGCGTCCTCCGAAGAATCGGTTTTCTTTCCAGGAGCCAGGACAGCAGCAGCCAGCAGCCCCATGATGATCAGGAAAAACAGGACACCGGCGGCCACTGCGGAAATCACGAGCAGACGCCGGCGGGCGAGCTGTCGGTCATGCTGATCGAAGCGTTCCTTCACGGCCGCCTGCAGATCGTCCGGGATGTCGCCTGAGATGTCTTCGAGAGTCTGAACAAGACGCTGCAGTTTGTGTATCGGTGCGTCGCGGTCGAGGGCCTTTTTCAAAGCAGCCACGGCATCGAACCAGGCTTTCTGGCCGGCCGCTTCCGTACTGCGGGCCGCCGCCCAGCTCAGCGCCGGAACGACCTGTTCCAGCAGCGGATCGTCTTCCGGAAAGTCGGCGGTCGCGGCGAGTTCTTCCCAGCGTTCGGCGCACTCCAGCGTTCGCTGTTCATCGCCTTCTTTCCAGGCGGTCAGAAGTTCGGCAGCGACCTGGCGGGCCTGACGCCGGGCATCCAGAGACTGAAGCCGCTTCAGGGCCGCACGTGCCCGGGCTCTTAAGGAACGCGGCGGCCGCACGCGCCAGGACGATTCCGACAGTTCTTCATCCAGAGCCGCGACCGACTTCATGTCCTTGTCCAGCAGGGCCGTTTCCAGTTCTTCTTCGATCTGGACCTGCCGCGCCTGTTCGTACTGTTCCAGATCTTCCAGCCAGTGGGCGTTTTCCACGTCGCGTTCGGCCAGTTCCCGCAGAATGAGAATGCGGTCACGCAGGGGGCTGAGAGCCAGGGCGTGGAGGCGATGCAGTTTCAGAAGACGGGCCACCGGCTGTTCGGCGGCGTAGGCATCATTGAGATCGGCAGCGATGCTCACCAGCAGTTCCGGAAGCGGCGGCAGTTCGTACTGCGAGACGTAGTCGGCCCAGTATTCCGCTTCCGGAAAATCAAGAATGGCGGTGACATCCAGCAGATTCGGTTCGGTTTCCGCCTGCTGGATGGCTTCGGTTCGCAGACCACGGCTGAGCAGTTTGTCGCAGGCCCGCAGCCGGTCGTTCACCTGACGCACCAGCCGCGTGTATTCTTCAGCCAGTTCCTGCATGTATTCCGGATCCGGATCGTGATCCCAGGCCAGCACGGCCTGAATCTGATCAATCACGGATTCATATTCGTTCATGGGACTGCCTTCACAGTTTGTCAGAAGGAGCGGGCTGTGTCA
Organism: Planctomycetaceae bacterium; assembly: GCA_015485495.1. Lineage (GTDB taxonomy): Bacteria > Planctomycetota > Planctomycetia > Planctomycetales > Planctomycetaceae > S139-18. The sequence goes on along the minus strand of WFTL01000134.1, from coordinate 25,910 downwards.
CAAAAGCCTGCAGGACAACCTCCGCGCCGGACAGATGGTCGCGCAGAACGCGAAACACACGGTGCTGCTCAATCAGCGCCTCCACGTGATGCTCAAATCCTTCAGCCGCTGCAGAAAACCGTTCCGGAGGATCTTCCAGATAGTATTTCTGAAGCCGCGATCGAATCGCGTCCAGGGACCGGGAATCGGCGGCGATTCTGTCGTTCCGTTCCACAGACCGGTTGATTTCCCTGACGAGCTGATCGAGAACCGGAAGAGGAAATCCGTTTTCGTCGGATTCGCCGACATCGTGCAGCCAGCTCGGAAAAGCGATTCCGGTCACCAGTCGGGGGTCCCCGTGCAGCAGCCGACGGGCCGCACGCACTCCACTCGTCCGAACACCTCGCGGGAACCGGGGCGGCTCGATCGTCAGCTTCAGAGCCGGACGGTGATCCGAATTCCGCCGTGAGGACGGCACGGCTTCCAGTCTGAGATCGAATTCGGCCACGGTACGGTCGGCATTCTGTCGGCGGCCAGGCGGGCCGAGACGAGAAGAACGCAGCGGACTGACAGTGGCCGCCATTTGGAAGTCCGCATCCACAGACAGACGGATCGTCTGTCGGCCGGACCGGAGCTGACCGATCAGTGCGGGGAATTCCATCTGCGGGGCGTCGGGAATCGAACGGGACGGCGATGGCTGAATGCGGATGTCAAACCGGAGTGTTTCGAGTATCGAAGGAGGCAGGTCCGGATGCAGCGTCCAGGTGAGCACGGCCGTCCCGGCCGGATCACGAAACTGAACGGTCCGGGAACCGGTTTCAACGACATTCTGGCGGCCCGGTCCACCTGCCTGTGCGGAATCGGAATGACGGCTGGTGCCGGTTCCGGCATCGGATGGATCGGCCGAACGAGGCGAAGGCTCACTGCTGTCTGCCGCGGACGACGGCGTGTCTGCTTCTTCGGAAACCTCATGATCGGCCCCCCCGGCGCCCGATGCGGCCGTGTCGGGAACCTCTGTCGGCAGGGAGTCCGGCGCCGACCGCAAAGCCTGCTGACGCGAATACCAGGCTCCGGCCACGATCGCTCCGGCCGCCGCTGAAACGGCCAGAAACCCGATCAGCAGAAGACGACGCAGACGGCGGCGGCGAATCGCGTCGTAACGGTGTGATGCCGGCAGTTCCGGAACACACACCTGGGAACTGTCGCTGTTTGGGAGCATGCCGGATTCCGTGGAATCATCTACGGACGCGGTGCTGGCGGCCCGTGGCCTGCGTCGTGTGGGCCACGACGCCTGCTTTCGGCTGCCGGGAGGTTCCGGAGGCGGCAGCGTGAAACTCTGAGAGGCCGCGGTGGTGCATTTTCCGCTGCGGGCCAGGGCGATCAGTTCGGATTCTTCTTTCAGGCGGCCCGGATGGTTCAGGTCCACCAGCCGGATATCCGGACGCACCCGCAGTTCATCGGCCTGCCGCGTGCCGTCCAGAACAAAGCGCCACAGACAGTCGCTGCCGGCGACGGCTCGGGTGTAATACGTGTTGAATGTCACATCCCACCTCCGGTGAGCCGGCAGCAGGCAGATGGCTTCGGCAACAAGCGTCAGCGTGTCGGTTTCGGGGCGGAAAAGGAGGGTCACGGGTCGGGGCCGCGGCTGCAGGACGGTTTCAGCCAGCCAGCCGGCCCAGCCTGCATCGCCGGTGACGGATTTCCATGTTCGACACGTGCCGCCGGGAGCCGGGCGGGGAGCGGGGAGCCGACCGGTGGGGAGAACACGCACGTGCCCGTCCCAGCGGGTGATGAAAAAGCCTTTCGAGGCCAGGACGGCTGCCGGACCGGCGGCCACGCGTTCGGAAGCCGACAGCGCAATGTGGTGAGCCAGCTTGTTGGACCGCTGGCTGTAGTCGAAACCGGCGTCGCAGATGCGGGACAGGACGTAGTAGGTTTCTCGTCCCACGCGGATCTGCAGATGCGAGTAATTGACCGGAGCTCTGGGATCGCCGGGGGAGAAGGCATGGCGGTATCCGCTGAGCATCTCGAGGCGTTCCACCAGATAATCCGAAATGCCTTCGGTGCTGATGACCGTGCAGAACCCCTTGCTGCCGGGTTTGAGTCCCTGCGGCGCAGAGGTATACACGATCTCGTGACTCATCCCTGAGGACCTTCTGCCGTGTGCAGCCGGGCCTTCATGCGGCCGCGTCCGCTGTATGAGGGGATGAGTCCGGGGACGGTGCGCTGCAGCGCGTACAGCAGGGGCACTTCGGCCCAGACAGGCTTCACGTCGCGCGGGCGGATGGCGAATCGGGTTTCCGCTTCCTCCACGAGTTCCGGGCCGCGTCCCAGAGCGCTGACGGGCAGATACGTGACGTCGGATGAAAACCCGTCTGCCGCACTGACCACTTCCGGAGCGTACTTCAGCATGAGGCTGCGGATCTGTTCGGAGGTTTCGGCGATCCGCGCCACATCCAGAGCGCACCGGCCGCTGCGGCTGGTGCGGATGAACCAGTCGGGATCCAGGTGGCTGCCGCCCGTAAGAGACCGCCAGGCATCGTGCTTGGTGACCACGATGATCAGCGGCCGTTTGTCGCGCTGCGACTGCGGCAGGCCGGTCAGCGCGCGGATGCGGCTTTCGGCTTCCAGCAGAATGCGATCCTGCCGAAAGTTCCAGCCCTGTTCTCCCATCTGAGGGTCGTCGGTCTGAGAGGCCACGGCTTCGCGGAATTCGTGGTGCTGTGTGGGATCGAACAGAAACAGCAGAGCCCGGGAAACGGTCAGATGCTGAGTTCCGGGATTGCTGGACGATTCTTCGCCCGGCATGAAATGTTCCCCCGCGTTGTCGTACAGGCAGAACGCGCGGGACAAAGCCCGGGCATGGCGGGACAGCGGATGATCCGGCTGCGGACGGATTGAAAACACAAAAGGCTTCGGAAACAGAACCGGCCGGCCGCCCAGGACCACAGACTGGTACAGGTCGCCTTCTTTTTCCGTTTTGGGCAGGGCCACCGGCTGATCCCGCTGATTGTTCAGAAACAGCGTTTCTTCATACTGATTCAGCATCCGATTGGCGGACGGATCCGCATCACCGAATGCAATCTGGAACTGTGTTCCCAGAACTCTGCGAAGCTGCCAGATGGATGCGGCCAGGTAGTACGACTTCCCCGAACCCGGGGCTCCCAGGATGGAAAAGATGAGCGGATCGAGTTCCAGCAGAGCACGGACGATGGTCAGATGGCAGCGCGGGCAGGCCAGGTGATGACACACTTCCCCGCGAATGTCGAGTGCATGGCCGGTTGCGGTGATCCGGGTGGGAAGAAAACGCCGCTGACCTCGTGGAGTCACGACATCGTCGTCGTCGAGATCGGGATGGGCAGATACCCAGAGCGACTCTTCAGGAGGAAACCGGTGCCAGCAGTGCGGGCAGGTGGCCCGGGGCAGCAGGGAAGCCGGCCGCCCCGGAAGTCGTTGCGTTGCCATGAATTCGTCCCGTTCGTATCCGGCTCCATCAGAAAAGAATTCCGATCGCACGAGAAGAGTATGACCAAACACCTGCGCACCGTCCAGCAGCAGCCGGCTCCGCAGAACGTTTCGTGGGGCGGCAGAGAAAACGCAGGTCAGGCATTCCGCATGGTGCGATCGTGAATCCTCAGGACGCGTTCCTGTTGTGCGTCTCGTGAGCGAGATATTTCAGAAGGACGTTCCTGTCTGAAATTCTGCGACAGTCGGCGCGGAACGTGTCAGCGTGAAATCACGAGCGGACTCTGATTGGCGATTCACACGCAAATGGAAAACGTGACGGGTGCCTGCCGATCCCCTGACGACGTGCACCTTTCGGCTTTGGCTGGCTCAGCTGATCGTCCGATCCCGTGATTCGGTCGCTGAATTGATTCGGTTGCTGAATTCCGCTGCAGCGCACCCTGTGGGAAAAGATTGACAGTTCACCGGAATCCGCTAATTTGAAAATCGTTCAGCCGGGAGAATCACTTGGGGAATCTCCCGGCGTTTTATGCACCTGAAAGGAGTAAGCTCCCATGTCCAGGATTTTCAGGGTGACGCTTTTGGTGACCGGTGTTGTTGTTTCCGCACCGTTGCTCCTTTCGGTTGAGCCCCGACAGGGTGGACCTGCGACCGGCGAAGAAGAGGCATCAACGGTCGAACTGCTGGAAGAGATGCGCACAACATCCGAGCTGCTGGTCCAGAGTCGCATGAAGGAATTTCTCGGTGGCAGGGGGCAGCTTCACGAACTGATTGCGGCACAGGAGAAGTTGTTCGATATCGAAATGAAAATAGCCGAAACTGCTGATGCTCGGTCAGAAGTCCTGAAGAAACACCTGGAACGCGTCAGGGCAGTCGAACGCGTTGTGGAAAACCGGATCAGATCCGGAACCGCCCGGCGAAGCGATCTCCTGGAATGTCGGCTCTGGCGTATGAACATGGAACTGACGTTTCTGACGGATCGTTCGTGAACACGAATCCGGATGTGCGAAGTCATCGCCGTACAGTGGCATTCAGCCCGGCGTCGCCAGGCGTCTCGAAACAGTTCCGCACCGAATGCTGTGAATGCTGTTCGTCCGGTGGAATTGCAGGACATCGGCGTTCAGCGGCATGGTGGTCCTTCCACCCTGCCGGCACATCGACTGAGGCCTGCTGGCGAAAGTGTCCGGCGTCTCACAGAACAGGCTCGCGGCCACACTGGTCCCACGGACCTGATGGCGCGAAACAATCACCGACCAGACCGGCATCTCCACATTTTTCAACCCGGCGCCCATGAATCCTCGATGAGCCGCAAACAGCTGCCGGCACAGTTTCAGAAAAAGGTGTGGTATGAGATTCGCGGTTTCAGGCGTTGCCGTGGCAATGACTCTTTGTGAAGCTGCTGTTCCGGCCGATGAACTGATTCCGGACAGTTATCTGCTGGAAGCGCAGACTTCCGGCGACTCCACGGAAGATTCCCGCGGCACGGACCTGCTGGTTGCCGTGACGCCGAAACGAGTTCTGGCCGGCTGGTCAGTCACGGCCGGCGACGACACTTTCCGAAGACGTCATTATGTTTATTCCTCCACTGTGCTCACGAAGGCCGTCTCGATCGAAATGTGGTCGGAAGGAGACCATCTGACGGAGGCACAGGATCTGGTCGTCGATTCCCTCGTTGAGCAGCAGGATGCTCGTGCTGCGCCAGGCCATCCGCGGGCCTGGCTGAGTCGCGCGATTGTCGGACCGCCAGGAAATCTGGAGTTGGCATGTTTCTTTTCGATGCCAACGCGGGCCGTATTTCCCGCGGATGTTGAGTCGTTCGATCTGACAAACGGTCATGCCGAATCCGAAAACAGCTTCGGTGTCTTCCGACTGACGACCCGCGACGATTCGGTTTTCATGACGTTCGAGCAGAAGGAGGACTCCCTGCTGGGTGATTATCTCCCGGTGCCTCTGGCGGAATTCGAAAGCAGACTGGTACCGAATGGCTATTCCCGAATTACGCACGAATGCGTGATCCAGGGACAGCAGCTCGGCACACTGACGGCTCCCTGGGTGGCGCGAGTCACACGGGAGATGGTGCCCAGGGAGGGCGAACCGATGACCGAATCCAGGCGGATGACTGTCAGCCGGTTCGTCACGGAACGGGAAGAAGTCGATCGGGTGATCGATGGCATCCTGGCGCGGATTCCCGATGGGTTTCGGGTGATATCCGGTGATCAGGTCATGCGCCGATGGAACCGGGACGGAGCAACGGTTGTCGTGGGGGAACCTGCTTCGTGGCCGGGGCCTGGCGAAACACTGATGCATGAGAAAAACGCCGGGGCGGGACATCGGTGGATCCTGGTGATAATCACAAACACACTGATCGTCGCAGCCGTCGTGCTGGCGATCATGCGGCGCAGGCGGCGGGCATGAACCGCCGGCCGAATCTGAATTCCGGCGGGCTGCGGGACCGGTTCATGAGTTGCCGCAGGGGCTGCCGGCGTACCGGCAGCCCCGTTTTGCTCGACGACAGTTGTGAAGTTGGCGGATTCTCCTACGATCGGCGGTGCGCGGCCTGTGCGGCTGCGGGGCAATCCGTCCCGGCAAAGCGGCTCATATGGGGTGGCCTTCTGTTTCCCCTGATGCAGTCGATCATGTGTTGCCGCGAAGAAACCGAGTGTCTGTTTCGTCGCGGTTTTGTTTTTCAGGTATGTGATCAGGAAGAACAGTTTGGCGACCACGATTCGGGTACAACAGATCGATCATGTGACGCTGGTTGTGGAGGATCTTTCGCGGAGCCGCGCTTTTTATGTGGATCTGCTGGGAATGACGGAGGTCGCTCGTCCGGCTTTTTCCTTCCCCGGTGCCTGGTTCCAGGCCGGAAGCACCCTGGTGCATCTGATCGAAGCGCACGAAGGCAGTGGCCGGCCGGGCGTGGATCCCGATCGCGCCCACGGCAGCCGCTGTCATCATCTGGCGTTTTCCGTTGAAGATGCCGCGGCCGCTGCCGAACATCTTCAGGAATGCGGAATTCCGATCATCGGGGATGTTCGCCGGCGGCCGGACGGAGCCGTTCAGGTCTTTCTGCCTGATCCCGACGGACACATCGTGGAACTGTGCAGCGAACCGGATCAGGACTGAAAACATGTCCGAAATCGGCTGCCGGACGGGATGAAGGAAACGGGCTGTCATGCCGCAGGAATTTGTTCTAACCATGACTGCTGCCAACCGAGCCGGGATTCTGGCCGCGGTCACCCGCGCTCTGTCCGAACTGGGCGGGGACCTGCAGGAACTCAGCCAGACCGTCGTGCGCGGCTACTTCACGATGATTTTTTCGGCCCGGTTTCCGGACACGCTGACCGAACAGGTCATTCGATCTCACATCGAAGATGCGTGTCGGCCGTTCGGGATCGATGTCGGCCTGCACAGTCCGGATGCCGACGGCATTGCCGGTACGGCGTCTGTTCCGTCCACGGTGCATACGCTGAGACTGGGGGGCGAGAATCGGCCGGGGGTGCTGCAGACACTTTCGTCCGTGATCGCCGTGCAGCAGGCCGATATCGTGGGGATGCGGGCAGTGGGGACCCGGCAGAGCGGCGGATTCGAAATGGTGATGAAAGTCGCGCTGCCATCCGGTCTGGACATCGGAACGCTGCTGTCGGCGCTGTCGGAGGCCGGACAGGACTTTTCCGTTACGGTGGATCTGGCCGATCAGACCTGACCGGTCGGTCTCCGGCGCGGCCGGCACGCTGGAACAGTTTCCGGCGAAGAACCCTGTGACGTTCCCATTTCTGCACCAGAGGCTATGAAAGTGCCGGTTGCGTAAGGGGGGCGACAGCGTCCTGCCGGAGAACGGACGTTCGGCCGCCGGTTCACTCGGCGTGGACTGAAAAGGGTTTCTCGCCGAGGCGATGGCGGACACATCGATCGCACAGCTCCGGCAGACTCAGACCGGCCGCCGCCGCCGAGATCGGAACGAGACTGTGCGAGGTCATTCCGGGAATCGTGTTGATTTCCAGAACGAAGGGCCGGCCGGCCCGGTCGATACGGAAATCGACACGTGCAATTCCATCGACCTGGCACGCCTGACAGGCCTGCCGGGCCAGCCGGAGCACTTCCGGCGGCAGATCGGGAGGATCGGCTCGGTACTGCGTGGACTGCGAACGGTACTTGCTGTCGAAATCGTACCACACACCGTCCGGCAGCACTTCGACCGCAGGAAGAAGGTGTCCGTAAATCACGGGAACACTCACTTCCCGGCCACTGATGAACTGTTCGACCACAATGTCGTCACACAGCCGATACGCGTTCCTGACAGCAGCATCCCAGTCTCTGCGGTGCCGGACCAGTGAGATTCCAATGCTGGATCCCTGACGTGCCGGCTTCACAACCACCGGGAATTCGTCCGGACAGTCGCTGGCCGGTTCATGCAGACACATCCCCGGCGCCACGGGGATGCCCTGCTGGGACAGCAGGCGGCGTGTCTGGATTTTGTCGAACGTTCGGACGCTCGCTTCCGCACTGGAACCGATCCAGGGAAGTCTGTTTTTCTTCAGAAGGTTCTGCAGTCGACCGTCTTCGCCTCCGGTCCCATGGAGGACCGGAAATGCCAGATCCCAGTCCGCAAACGGGAAGGCCTCGGCATCGATGTTCGCCGGATCCCACAGACCGGTGCCGTACCCGGCTTCCTCCAGAGCGGCCTGTACGGCTGCACCGCTTTCCAGACTGACAGAGCGTTCTTCAGATGTTCCACCGGAAATGATCAGAATGCGGGGAGGCATGCGTGTCACGGATGATCTGCTGTTCGGCCGGATCATTTTCCGCCGGCCGAACGCATCAGGGCCACCGGCGAATCTCCAGTTCCAGTTCGACACCGAATTTTTCAGCCACCGCTGCCTGGATGCGGCCGATGAGACGGTCGATGTCGCAGGCCGTGGCTCCTTCTTCGGTGACGATGAAATTGGCGTGACGGTCGCTGACGCGGGCTTCCCCCACGCTGCTGCCCTTCAGACCGCACTGTTCAATGAGTGCTCCGGCACTCAGACCGCGCGGATTCCGAAAAATGCAGCCTGCCGACTGATCGGCCAGCGGCTGAGTCGCCCGTTTCATGATCCAGTTCTGCCGCATGCGGCGGGTCAGATCATCGGACGCATCATTCTGCAGCTGAAACGTGGCGGACAGGATCAGGGCATCGGTCAGACTGCTTCTGCGGTACGAAAACGACAGCTCGTCCCCGGACCGCTCCAGAATCTGGCCGTCGCGGTCGAGCACGCGCACGGACTCGACCAGTTCTCCGATGTCGCCGTGTCTTCCGCCCGCGTTTCCCTGAACGGCCCCGCCGACAGTTCCCGGAATGCCCACCAGGGTCTCCATTCCGGCGAGCTGATGCCGCACGGCTTCGGACACCGCATGAGACAACAGGGCTCCTGCACCGGCCGTCAGGCGTGTGCCGTCGACGTGAATCTCACTGAGCAGCGGTTCCATGACGCGAAGGACCACTCCCGGAACACCTTCATCGGCAACCAGAAGGTTCGATCCACCGCCCAGAATACGCAGCGGAAGGTCTGCTTCCAGACAGCAGCGGGCAGCGTCGATGAGTTCCTGTTCAGTGCGAGGTGTCAGCAGGTATTCCGCCGGTCCGCCGACGCGAAGCCAGGTGAATTCCGCCAGAGACCGGTCACGCTGCAGGATGTCGCTGAAATCGTCGATGGACTTCGTCATGGATCTGATGCACGGTACCGGCTCCCATCGTAATGACCACATCGCGATGGTGGGCGGTCTGTTGAATGGCTGCTGCCGCGGAGTGTAGTGCGTTGTGGTACGTGGCAGAAGTCCCCGCCGCCCGGATTTCCAAAGCCAGTCGATCAGACAGCGCACCGCACTGAGCAGGCGGGGTCCTTTCCCGGGCCGGAAACACGGGCAGCACGAGCACTTCATCGGCCTGTTGCAGCGCGGCAATGAACGGTTTCCAGCAGCGGCGCAGCCGCAGGGCCTGATGCGGTTCGAAAACCGCTCGCAGTCGCCGATCCGGATACTGCTGTCGCACCGTCTGCAGCACACAGGAGACGGCCGTGGGATGATGAGCGTAATCATCGATCAGCACGGTCTGTCCCAGTTGTCCTCGGGGTTCCAGACGCCGTTTCAGTCCCGGAAAGTGTTCGGCCCGACAGCGAATCTGCTGGATCGATGTTCCCAGTAGACAGGCCATCGTGACAGCGGCCGTGACATTGGATACGTTGTGGCGTCCTGTCAGAGGCACCACAACGTCGGTGACGCGACGGCCGGCCCGGCGGATACGAACGGTGGTCCGCCCTTTCGCTGCTGCGATGACCGAACCGCTCCAGTCTGCCGCACGATGTCCGGATGTGGTCCAGGTGATGGTTCTGCGGCGGCCACGGGCAATGCGGCAGGAACGTTCACAGTCCTGACGCAGAACCAGCAGGCCGTCTTCAGATCGCCGATCGAGAAACCTTCCGAAAGCGGCATCTTCGTGAGCGGACTGACGGAACCAGTCGAAATGATCTCCATCGATTCCCGTCAGGACGATGTGGGCCGGGTCGAGCTGCAGAAATGAATCGGCATATTCGCAGGATTCGATGACAGCGAACGGACCTGTGCCGTACCGACCTCCGCTGGACGGCCGGGCCGGGTGGTCGCCGGTCACGGCATCCCCCCGCAGATCGGCTCCGAAAAACCAGCCGGCTGACGACCGGGAATCGTCCAGAATCCAGCCAAGCAGCGCCGTCGTCGTGCTTTTCCCATGGGTGCCTGCGACGCTCACCTGTCGGCGATCGGAAAACAGGCGGTTCAGAGCGGCGGCCGGTGTGAGAACCGGACATCCGCGGTTTCTCAAAGCGGGCACGGGAGCGGCGTCCGGGGGCACCGCCGGTGACCGGATGCAGCCGGCGATCGCCAGCGCTTCCGGACACTGCGGCCAGGGAATGATCCGCACTGCGTCCCGATGAGACTGCAGAACATCCCGGCGGTCTGCGCTTTCGGCGGGAACGAAGTCGGTCTCCTGAAAACACCTGTCGGCCAGCAGCAGCCGGTGCCCGGCTTCCAGCAGGATGCCGGCCAGAGACCGCATGCCGACACCGGCCGCTCCCAGCAGCAGCCACGTCTGAGATGGTCTGGTGCTGCCATCGGGGACACGGGCTGAAAAGGGCCGGTGCATCAGGGGAATGAGCTTTCTGCGCCGAATGAACTGGTGACCGGGGAACGTGCTGTCTGAAGCCAAAAGAGCAGAGGAAGGGTAGGAGAACGAATGATGGGCCACAACCGCGATACCGGCTGCCGCGGCACCGCAAACGCGGCAGCCGGTATCGCGGAAACGGATGGCGTGGTGTGCGTATCCGCATACGAAACGGGCGTCGGATTGATTGTTCTCCGTAAAATATGCTACACTCCCGGCTGTGAACGACCGGCAGGATGGTCAGATCCTGCCACAGCGACTGGTGCTGTGGTCTTCCGAACGAAACGGCAGGGAGGTCACAGCACCGGGCGGCTGAGCCGATCACTGCTGTGAGGTTTGTGGAAGCAGGTGACATTTTTCAGGGCCGAAATGACCACCATGCATGAAAAGTCGTTTTCTTCGGACGGGGCTGTGTCAGCGCGTCGTGTTTACGTTGTGGACGATGATCCGACGGTCCTGGATGTCCTGCGTGCTCAGTTGACTCGTGCCGGATTCGAGGTGTTCACGTACGACAACCCCGAACCGTTTCTGCGGCAGCTTTCGGACCTGCTGCCGGGAGTCGTCCTGACCGATCAGCGGCTTCCTTATGCGGATGGCCTGGAGGTTCAGCGCCGGGTGGGCGAACATCCGGGATCGTTCAAACTGATTTTGATTTCCGGTTACCCCGCCACGGAGATTGCCGTGGAAGCGATGCGGCGGGGGGCGGTCACCGTGCTGGACAAGCCGTACCAGACGAGTGATCTGCTGGATGCGGTCGAACGAGCCTTTGCCGCTCTGGATCGTGAACGGCTGGCTGACGATGGTCTTCCGGCTCCGCTGCCCAACGGCCAGCGCTATCTGGACTTTCTGTCTCCACGAGAACGCCAGGTTGTCGAACTCGTGTTTCGAGGCGCCACAAACAAGTCGGTGGCCATCGATCTGGACATCAGCGTCAAGACGGTGGAAAAGCACCGCGGCAAAGCGATGAAGAAAATGCGGGTCAACAGCCTGGCAACGCTCGTGCGGCTCATGGATCGCGAACTGCGGGCCGAAGAACCCAGCCTGTCGTGACGTTCTGGGGCGCCGTCTTCCGGCCGACAAATCCGGTCTTTCCGGTTGGCGTCGAAGCTTCCTGCTGCATCTTCGATCGCGACTGCCGGTATTGACTGCGCGAAACGTGGCCCCGTGGCGGAGAACTCCATCGTTCCACCGAGAGCAGAACAGATGGTCCCGCCGTGGCAGAACAGATGTGCGAACTGAACGGGGAGACAGTGAGGGCGCAGGGACTCGAACCCTGGACCTACGGATTAAAAGTCCGTTGCTCTACCAACTGAGCTACGCCCTCTTTCTGTCGACACGGCACCGCTTCGGCCGGCGCGGGGCGGAAGTGTAACAGGAAACCGGTTCGTCACAAGCGCTGTCCTGGCTGTGGAGCGAAGCCGGCCGTCAGATTCCGGCCAATGGCAGCCGGTTTACCAGCGGGCAGAAGGAGGGGCAGAACGATGGTCCGGGGGCGGGATTCGCGGTGTCCGGCGGATTCGGCGTGGCCGGGACGGCAGGGGGGATGGGAGTGAGGGTGTTCCTGTTCTGAGCGGGATGACCGGGCCGCGATATCTGGGCGCATAAAGTGGCCGCGACCGGAAAGCGGTCGCGGCCGGTGGATGCGCCGGGCTGCTGCCGGATGCGGTCAGCTCTGAGAAGCTTCCACGACTTTGGCTTTCGGCGCGGCCGATCCGGACGCACTGCGGATTTCGATCTTCCGCGGCAGAGATTCCTTCTGCCGGGGAGCCGTGATTCGCAGGATGCCGTCCTGATAATCGGCTTCGATGAGATCCGCGTTGACGGAATCATCCAGGCGGATGCGCCGACGGAACGCTCCCCAGCGCCGTTCGTCCACTCGGACTGTGGCGCCATCCGGAAGTTCCTGACGATGGCGTTCACCGGAGATTTCCAGAATGCCATCGTGCACATCCAGGCTCAGGTGTTCCTGATCGACGCCTGGAAGCTCGCATTCGATCACGAAGCGGTCTTCGTAATCCGTGATGGACAGTTCCGGACGCCAGTAGTCCGCCACATCCGGAAGCATTTCGTTGACGAAGTTGTTGAACAGAGACAGAGTGTTTTCGAACTGGTTCAGATGCATGATGCGACTCCTTTTTCGTTGTGTTGCTGTTGTGTCCACAGATTGCGGGTGCGTGTTCGCCGGACGACCAGAGCTCCGGCGATCTGAGCCGCTGTCGCCCCGGCACCCGCGACAGCGGCCGCAGATCTTCGTGACCGTCGGTCACGAAGCTGTCCGCACGTCGATGCGCCGGCGTTCGGATTCCGGACGGCGGGCAACCGTCACTTTCAGGACTCCATTCGCCAGGTCGGCTGTGATCGCGGACGGGTCCAGACGACGATCCAGCGTCAGAATCCGCCGGAAGCTCGTCATCCGCCGTTCGCTGTACACCTTCCGATCGCCTTCGGCTTCTTCGCGGCGTCCGGCAACAATCAGACGACCGTCTTCCACGTCAATGCTGAGAGAATCGGCGGTGAAGCCGGGAACGTCGAATTCGAAGATCGTGGCCGACCCCGTTTCCGTCACGCTGACCGCGCCGGGACCGACATACCGAACGTCCAGACGACCATCGAAGACGCGATCCGCGATTCGGAACGGACTGGACATCACTGCCGGAAGAGTGGCACCGTTCATGTTCCTGCTCCTTTCTTCAATGGTTCGAGATTGATGTGACGTCAACCGCTGAAGTCACTGTCGCCAGCACATATAGCAAACAGCGTGCCAAATAAACTCCTGTGATTGCAAGTCATTATGCGACAGTATGTTGTGTGATTTTTGTGCCGTGGTGCCGTGAACGACAAGAGTGCCATTGTGGCAGTACCCTGTGTCTTTGCGGTGGTGCCAATATGGCATTGTTGGCGATTGGCCCGGTGTGGGGACATGAATGGAAGGAGGTGAGGAAGGACGATGGGGGGAGGTGGCTGCGGCGGTGGTCCGGGGTGTGAGGGAGTTGGAAGGGTGCAGGAAGTGGGGGCTGCGGAAACTGCGACGACAATGTTGATCGTGTGTGGGGGAAACTGTCGGAGGTCGGTAGTCGGGATTGCCGGTGGCAACTGAAGTGACTCGGTTTGTCGCAATGGGGATGACCTGATCGGATGGAGCAGTGCACCGGATGACACTCAACAGGCAATCTATTCTTCCACAGCTCTGTGAGCTTCCTGAATTCCGTATCCTCGCTGCTTCTCCTTTGGTCGTCAGCGGGTAGAATTGCGAGTCGCGATCGTCAGGCGGCCGAGAAAACGGGTGATGCGCCTGATGCTTGTGTCTGAATTTCCTGCCACCGACTTTTCCCGTTCCGGCTGCATGATTCGTTGCCCGTCCTGTTCTGCAGGCGGTGCGGCGACTGCGGTCGATGCGTCTGCTTAGGAACTGAGGTCTGATATGCCGCTGACTCGTCATCTGTCTGTTTTGACCATCGTCAGCGTGATGCTGCTGGGGAACCTGCAGTCGAAGGGGAATGAAGAAAAGGCTGACAGGTTCCCACCGCACGCGAAGGTTCTGGAAGGGTTTGAAAAGGTGGTCACGCGGGCCGGGATCCGGCCCATGTACACGCTGTATCGGCGGAAGTCCGACGATCAGATGTATGCCGAGCTGCCGCGGTCGTTCGCGGACAAGAAGTATTTCATTGCGGTGACTCTGGCCAGCGGGGACCGGTATGCGGGGCTTCAGGGCGGCGACTTTTACGTGTACTGGCGCCGCTATGACAAGCGTCTGGCTCTGATCGAACCGAACGTGAGTGTGCGGGCCACCAAAGACAAGGAAGCGGAGTCGAGTGTTCGGCGGCTGTTCACCGACCGCGTGCTTCTGGACATTCCGATTGTGACCATGGGGCCTGGCGGGGGGCCGCTGATCGACCTGGATGCCCTGCTGATCGGTCAGGCGACGCGGTTCTTCGGGCGCGCCGGACAGGTGTCTCCTTCAGCCGTGCGGCACGGGCTGTTCAGGGTGACCACGGCCAAGGCGTTCGAAAACAACATCGAAGTGGCTTTTGAAGTTCCGGCCGGCGGCCCGGCGCCGGGAATGATGCTGCCATGGAATTTCCTGAACGGACAGGAATCCGGAAAGCTCAGGCGGCTTCACTATTCGATCAGCGAGATCCCGAAGAGCACCGGCTACAAGCCGCGCGTGGCCGATCAGCGGGTGGGATACTTCACCACGAGTTATTCTGATCTGGCGAAATACAACGACCGGGAAACCCGGGTGCGGTACATCAATCGCTGGCATCTTCAGAAGGCCGATCCGAAACTGAAACTCAGTCCTCCCAAGAAACCCATTGTGTTTTACATTGAGCACACGACGCCCGTGCGTTATCGCCGCTGGGTGCGTGAAGGCGTGCTGGCCTGGAACAAAGCGTTCGAAAAGGTGGGGATTGCCAATGCGATCGAAGTGTACTACCAGGACCGGGTGTCCGGAGCGCACATGGACAAGGATCCGGAAGATGTCAACTACAACTTCATCCGCTGGCTGAACAACGATGTCGGAACGGCCATCGGACCCAGCCGCGTCAATCCGCTGACCGGCCAGATTCTGGACGCCGACATCATTCTCACGGACGGATGGATCCGACACTACCAGAAGCAGTTCAGTGAGCTGCTGCCGCAGGTGGCCATGGAAGGTTTCGGTCCGGAGATTCTGAGCTGGCTGGCGAAACATCCGGACTGGGATCCCCGCATCCGCCTGGCCGCTCCCTCAGTGCGCGAACAGGTGGCCGCCCGGATCCGCATGGAAAGCCGCCTGCCGTTCGCCGGACATCCGGCCGGAATGGCGGATTCGCAACTGATCGGTGACGATGAGTTCGATGGACTGATGGGCCGCACCAGCCAGGTCAACGGCATGTGTCTGGTCGGCGAAGGAATCTCCTACGATCTGGCGCTCACAAGGATGACGCTGAACCTGCTGGCCCGGGCGGATGACGACGAGGACGGCGATGACGACGAGGACGATCAGGAGAAGGACGAGAAGGATGAGGATGACGAGAAGGACGAGGACGATTCCAAAGAGCAGATGCTGGACGGCATGCCCGAATCGTTCGTCGGACCGCTGATCGCTCATCTGGTCGCTCACGAAGTCGGCCACACGCTGGGGCTGCGGCACAACTTCAAAGCGTCTTCACTGTACACGCTGGCAGAAATCAACAGCCCCGCCATGAAGGGGAAGAAGCAGTTCGCCGGTTCAGTGATGGATTATCTGGGTGTGAATATCAACATGGAATCCGGAGAACTGCAGGGCGATTACTGCATGACGGGCATCGGTCCGTACGACGAATGGGCCATCGAATACGGTTACACATTCGACGACCCCGAAGATGTGCTGAAACGGGTGGCCGAACCGGAACTGGCATTCGCCACGGATGAAGACACCGTCGGCCCGGACCCGCTGGCCCGGCGCTACGATTTCAGTCGCCGTCCTCTGGATTTCGCCGAAAATCAGATGCGTCTGGCCCGCTACCACCGTGAACGTCTGCTGTCCGATTTCATCGAGGACGGTGACAGCTGGGACCGCGTGCGCTACGGTTACGAGCTGACGCTGTTTCTCCAGACACGCGTGATTTCCATGATGGCCAACTGGGTGGGTGGAGCGTTCGTGTATCGGGACAAGAAGGGAGATCCCAACGGACGCATGCCGATCGAAGTCGTCCCGGCGCAGGATCAGCGGGACGCTCTGGAATTCGTCGTGAACAATGCCTTCCGCGACGAAGCATTCGGTCTCACACCGGAACTGGCCACGGCCATGGGCCGCGACAAATGGCTGGACGACCCGTACAGCTTCTTCCAGGAATCCACGTGGCCGATCCACGACCGGATCATGGGGATCCAGTCGGCCACCCTGACGATGCTGATGAATCCCACCACGCTTCGCTGGGTTTATGACAACGAACTGCGGCTTCCCGCTGACGAAGATACGCTCACTCTGCCGGAACTGCTGAAAACGATTTCCGAGGCCGTGTGGAGTGAGCTGGAGCAGCAGGGTGAAGACAGGTACACTGCCCGAAAACCGATGATTTCCAGTCTGCGGCGGAGTCTGCAGCGTGAACATCTGGAACGGCTCATCGATCTCACCCTGCCGGGTAACAGTTCCGGTGCCGCGTCACGCGCTATTTCCATGCTCAGTTCCGCTCAGCTGGCCGTGATTCTTGACCGCATCACAAAGGCTCAGAACACCGCCGGTGATCGTCACGACCCCTACACGACCGCTCATCTGACACAGGCCCGCCGACGGATCGAAAAGGCGCTGGATGCCGATTACATCCTCAATCCGGGCAGCGGCGGTTCCCGTTTCGGTGGTTTTCTGTTC
Organism: Planctomycetaceae bacterium; assembly: GCA_015485495.1. Classification (GTDB taxonomy): domain Bacteria; phylum Planctomycetota; class Planctomycetia; order Planctomycetales; family Planctomycetaceae; genus S139-18. The sequence goes on along the minus strand of WFTL01000134.1, from coordinate 8,958 downwards.
TTCGGTCAGCAGCCTCCGAAGGAGAACGACTGAAACGCACAGAAACGGCTGAACCGACGCAGGAGGGCGCCGGGAAACGGTCATCAGAAATCGGCAGCCGGCCTTCCGGCAGTCGTGTGTGCTGTTTCGGAAAGCGGCCGGAGAACCTGACGCACCTGGTAGCTTCCCGATGAATAGACAACAGGATACTGGCGAACCCAGTCGGGCAGTGTCTGACCGGCCTGCTGCAATTCCTGCGTCTCGCAGACAACGAACCGCTGGCCGCCGGAAATGACGGACCGCCGGATGGAATCGGCCTGCGAGGGAAACAGTTCTTCCAGAATGTTCACGCACCAGTAACGAGTGGCCGGCTGCACCTTCAGTTCGTTGTACACATGCACGCTGTGGACGTTGAGGCATGTGATGTCCCCGTCGGTCACGTCGGCCCGTTCCAGCCAGCGCACCGTGTCCATCAGATGCGGCCAGGACGGCAGGTTCCCATGGGCCAGTGCAGACCGGACGGCCACTGTGCTTCCGGACGAGACAGCCGCCGGCCACTGCCGCAGATGCCCTGGCAGAAAAAAGGGGGTCTGAAAGACGGCCAGAATCGAAAACGCCATGACGGCCGATCGGGCGAGTGCCGGTGGCAGGAGCCGGTGCTGCGTGACGATCAGAACCAGACTCAGCAGAATTCCCGGAACGTGCACATAGTCGAATGCGTGCTGCAGCCCCACCGCCTGCAGCACCCAGCCCAGCAGGCAGCCGCTCAGCAGGTTGCGCCGGCGAAGACCGGGCGAAACATCTGAGCGGTGCTGGAGACGCAGCAGGGTGTGCAGAGCCAGGGAAACGGCCGCCGGCACGACCAGCAGCCAGACAGAGAAGCGGCGTGCCATGGCGTGCCAGCGTTCCAGGGACATCCGTTCCCGGCCGGCCTGGACGTATTCAGGGTTCCAGACGGTCATCATCGTCCAGAACGACTGCCAGGCGCCGGTCTGCAGCAGCCAGACCACGCCGGGAACAGCTGCCAGAATCCCGCCCAGAATCACGGCCACAATGTCAGCGGCGGCAGACCGCCAGGAGCTGCGGCGGGCCGGAACATCAGCCACCATGACCAGGAGGGCCGGAAGAGACACGTGGGGTTTGATCCAGAAGGCTGTTCCCCACAGAACGCCTTCGAAGACGGCGGACCGGCAGAAGCCGGGGGAGCGGCGACGATTTCGGACCACCAGGGCTGCTCCTGTCGGCAGCAGCAGCCAGGTGTCCCGCTGAACGTGGCACCATTCGGTGCGTGTCATGTAGAAGAACGTTCCCGCCAGAAGAACCAGGGGAACGTGCCGGAATCGTCCTGTTGCGGCCCAGGTCCACAGGACCAGTGATGTTGTCAGGAGGACGAGATCTGCAGCACGGACAGCTTCCGACGACCATCCGACCAGGGATCGAATGGCCATGTGAATCCAGATGGCTCCCGGAAGATTCGGCTCGACGATGTCCTGATACGCCGTGCCGCCGTTCAGAACACAGCGCGCCTGAACATCGTACAGGGCCGTATCGCAGCAGACCGGCATGGCCAGAAACAGGGGAATGGCCAGCAGCAGCCACAGCAGCAGGGCGGTGGTGACGAAACGCAGCGACGGGCCGCCGGACGGTGCGGCCGTCGTCAGCAGCGGCGGCGAAAACCTGGATGCGGTCTGTCCCATACAGGAAGCCTGGAACAGAAACCGGTTGCGGAGCCTGCGCGACGGTCATGTTTCCGGAATTCCCCTCACGTCCGCACAGCTCTGACGGTTTGAGCGGTGGGAGCGATTTTGATACCTGCTGCCGAAAATCAACAGGATACGCACGACCCGCACAGGTTCCGAAGAAACCGATTCCAGTATTCGTTTCGTCGCCGCCATGTACGGCGGCGCGGTGGTCATGTGTCAGGTTTGGGCACGTCATCTTCCGTGTTCTGAGCCGACGATTCCCATGGATCCTGCGCATCTTTGCGAACTTGTGAAGCTGGAAGACAGCTACTGGTGGCACGTGGCCAAGCGGCAGCTTGTCCTGCGTCTGCTGAAGCGCTTCGCCGCTCCTCCGGGCCGACTGGTGGAAGGAGGCATTGGGTCCGGCCGCAACCTGGTGGAATTTCGTGAACTGGGCTACACGGTGACGGGATTCGATGTGCTGCCGGATGCGGTGGATCATGTGCGTGCCCGCGGTGTGGAAGATGTTCACGTGCACGACCTGGCGGAACCGTGGCCGGTGCCCCCGTCCAGCCTGCGGGCCGTGGTACTGCTGGATGTTCTGGAACACATCGAAGATCCGGTTCGGGTACTGCAGCATGCCCGCAGCGCCCTGGATCCTTCCGGGGCTGTTGTGATCACCGTTCCGGCCTATCCCTGGCTGTTCAGCCGCTGGGACGAACAGCTGGGACACCACCGTCGGTACACGGTGCGGGAACTGCGGCGACAGGCGGGCCAGGCCGGATTTCGCGTGACATGGCTGAATCACTGGAACAGTTTCACCCTGCCGGCCGCACTGGCCGTGCGGAGCTGGGAGAAGCTGTTTCCCAGGAGAACCCGTCCCGATTTTCCGCAGGTGTCGGAGGTGACCAATCGTCTGCTGCTGGGAGCTGCGGCGGCTGAACGCGTGTGGATGGACGGGCCCGGGGTTCCCGCCGGCCTGTCTCTTGCGGGAGTCCTGACCCGATGACGTCTGCCCGCGTGCTGTCGAACGGCCTGGTGTCTGTTGTTCTGCCGGTGTTCAACGAAGCCGAAATCCTCAGGGAGCTGACGCGGCGTGTCACGGCGGCTCTGGTGTCGGCAGAACATCCCTGGGAGATCATTTTCGTGGACGATGGATCCACGGATGAAACCTCCGTGGTTCTCGAGGAGCTGGCCGGCTGTTCGCCGGAGATCACGGTCGTCCGTCTGTCCCGAAACTTCGGTCATCAGGCCGCCGTCCAGGCCGGCCTGCAGCAGGCCGCCGGCGATGCGGTCATCGTGATGGATTCCGATCTGCAGGATCGTCCCGAAGCGATTCCTCGTTTTCTGTCCCTGTGGCATCAGGGCTACGACGTGGTGTACGCGCAGCGCTTCAATCGCAAGGAATCCGTATGGAAACGTTTTCTGTTCTTCAGCTTCTACCGGGTTCTCAATCTGATTGCCCGCACCCCGATTCCTCAGGATGCCGGCAACTTCGGACTGCTGGACCGGCGCGTTGTGGATACGCTGCTGAGTCTTCCGGAGACCGATCGGTACTTTCCCGGGCTGCGAAGCTGGGTGGGCTTTCGCCAGGTGGGACTTCCCGTGGAGCGGGAAGCCCGTTACGACGATCGTGCCCGAGTCTCCCTGCGCGGCCTGTTCCGTCTGGCCAAGACGGCCATCTTCGGCTTTTCCACGTTTCCTCTGACACTGTTCGCCGTGATTGCCGCGCTGTCAGCGGCCGTGTGTGCGGGGGCTGTCACGTTCGTGCTCTGGCACAAACTGGTCACGGGGCTGGCCGTTCCCGGCTGGGCATCGGTGATCATCACGGCATCGTTTTTCGGTTCCCTGAATGCTCTGGGCATCAGCGTGCTGGGCGAGTACGTGATCCGCATCTACGATCAGGTGCGGGGCCGTCCCGGCCATATCGTGGACCGTGTGATCGGCCGTCGACAGCCACCGGCAGCGGAAGAATCGGAATCACACCTCCGGGAACACCGTCTGCTGGACCTGATGCACCAGATCGACCAGGCTCTCGCTGTCGAACGGAAGTCCGCACGCCCGGCGGCCGGCACGATTCCGGACATGTCCCGGGATCGGCACTGACCGAACCGGCAGCACGGCCGGATGGCAGAACCACGGCTGCCGGCTCGTCCGGGACCGCCAGAATTCCCGGCATCAAGTTCTCTGACCTTCAGGCACATTCAACATGAACATCACGATGATCGGCACAGGCTATGTCGGCCTGGTCACAGGAACCTGTTTCGCGGAAAGCGGCAACGATGTTGTCTGTCTCGACGTGGACGAATCGAAAATCGGCCGGCTGCAGAACGGCGAACTTCCGATCTATGAGCCGGGACTGGAAGAACTGGTTCACCGCAACGCTGCATCGGGGCGGCTCCGCTTCACGTCCGATTATGCTCAGGCGATTCCGAAGGCCCGCTGCATTTTCATCTGTGTGGGAACTCCGCAGGACGAATCGGGAGCGGCCGATCTGTCTTATGTTCGCAGTGCCGCCGAACAGATGGCGCCGCATCTGCAGCCCGGTGCGGTGGTGATCTGCAAGAGCACCGTGCCGGTGGGGACCAACCGTCAGGTGCGTCAGTGGATCGAAAGCCGGACGGACACGCCGTTTCGTTCCGCATCGAACCCGGAATTTCTCAAGGAAGGCGCCGCAATCGAGGATTTCACCAAACCGGACCGCGTGGTTGTGGGGGTCGACGACGACGAAGCATCCGACATTCTTTACGAACTGTACAAGCCCTTCCTGCGCACGGAAAAACCCTACATTCGCGTGGGCATCGAAAGCGCAGAAATGATCAAGTACGCCGCCAACTGCATGCTGGCCACGAAGATCAGTTTCATCAATGAAATGGCCAACATCTGCGAGCGTGTGGGAGCGGACATCAACGAAGTCCGCCGGGGCATCGGACACGATGCCCGCATCGGATTTTCGTTTCTGTTTCCGGGAGCCGGTTACGGCGGATCCTGTTTTCCCAAGGATGTCCGGGCTCTGCAGGCCGTGGCGGCCCGGCGCGGCATGGAAGCCAGCCTGCTGCGGACGGTGGACGAAATCAACACCCGGCAGAAGCAGGTGCTGTTTGAAAAAATCAGGAACCATTTCGACGGCCGTCTCAGCGATCGCACGATTGCCGTCTGGGGACTGGCCTTCAAGCCGCGGACCGACGACATCCGCGAAGCGCCGTCGCTGGTTCTGATTCGCAGTCTGCTGGACGCAGGCGCCCGGGTGCAGGTGAGCGACCCGGTGGCGATGGACAACGTCCGGGCGGAGTTCGGCGATGCCATTTCCTATTTCGACCATCATTACGATGCCTGTCAGGACGCCGAGGCCCTGGCCATCGTCACTGAGTGGAACGAATACCGCAATCCGGACTTCGACTACGTGAAGCGGAAACTGGCCCGGCCGGTCATTTTCGACGGTCGCAATCTGTACGATCCGGCCAGAATGGCCGAGCGCGGGTTTCTGTATTCCGGCATCGGTCTGGCTCCGCACGTGAACCACTGACCGCTTCAGCGACCTGCTGATGCGGCATTCCGGGCGGGAGTGCGGCTGAGCCGAAGCTGTCCGCAGGCCGCATCGATATCGGCCCCCCTGCGTTTCCGTACGGTGACCGGAATACCGCGCCTCTGCAGAACAGACCGGAAACGGTCTGTGGCCTGATGATCCGGCGCCGCCAGTGTCAGTTCGGTAACCCGGTTCATGGGGATGAGATTCACGTGGGCATTGCGGCCGCTGAGCAGGTCGGCAAGCTGCCTGGCATGGACGGGCAGATCATTGACGCCGCGCAGAAGAACGTATTCATACGTGACCCGCCGTCCGGTTTCGTAAAAGTAACGGTCGGCCGCTGCCAGGATGTCCTGAATTCCGGTTCCCCGGTTGACAGGGACAATCTGTGTTCGCAGGGCATCGGTCGGAGCATGCAGGGAGACGGCCAGATTGTACGGCCGTTTCAAAGATGCAAACTGCCGCATCCGCGCCGGCAGCCCCACCGTCGACACCGTGATCCGCCGGGCTCCCAGACCAAACCGGCTGGTGAGAAACGTCAGCGTGTCCAGCAGGGCATCGTAGTTGGCCAGCGGTTCGCCAATGCCCATGACGACCACATTCGTGATCCGTTCGTCTTCTTCCAGCAGGCGGTTCAGAGCCAGCACCTGATCGATGATTTCCGATGCAGCCAGACTGCGGCGCAGTCCCTGCAGTCCGCTGGCGCAGAACACGCAGCCCATGGCACAGCCGACCTGAGTGCTGATGCACACGGTGCGGCGGCCGGGATCGCGCATGAGAACGCTTTCGACGAGCTCGCCGTCGGCGCACTGCAGAAGCAGTTTTTCCGTGCGGTCACGAGCAGTCTGATGGCTGACAATGCCCAGCGTGCTGAACCGAAACGCCTGTTCCAGGTCGGTGCGGAGTTCGCGCGGCAGGTCCGTCATGTCGGAAAACGAACCGGCCCGGCGTTCCACGATCCAGCGGCGAATCTGATCGGTGCGGTACCGCGGGTGACCGCGACGGCTCAGCCAGCCGGTCAGGTCGGCATCCTGCAGGCTCGTCAGAGCAGGCAGAATCCGGCCATCCACAGCTTCCGCAGCCGGAGACCGTGATGTGGTGGTTTCGTTTGACACCCGAATATTCCGGATCTGCTGACGGATTTCGCATCGGGCTGCCGGCCGAATGCGGCAGATGAAATCCGATCAGGATGCATTCTGTGACGCCGGATCGTAAGCTGTGCGCCAGAAGAAGAAACCCCGGTTCGGAAATCTGTCGCGGATTGTCGGGAACCGGTGGTCTGGAGGATCGACTTTCGGACAGGATGCTCAGTGATGATACCGCACACGGGACCTGCTTTACCGGACGATTCGGCACAGCCTCCGCCACCGACGGAACCGCGGCCGGGCCGCCGGATGCGGTTTCTGCGGCGGACGGGACTGTTCCTGGTTCTTTGCTGGCTGACGGTGGTCGTGATGCTCAGTTTTGTTCAGCGCCGGCTCATGTATTTTCCCGAACGGGCGGACCGCCTGCCGGTGGCTTCCTTTCCGACCATTCTGCATCGCTTCCCGGAATCTCAGGACGTGGAGTTTCCGTCGACAGACGGCCATCGGGTACGCGGGTGGTATCTGAAACAGGATTCGTCGCGGAACGCCGCCCGCCCCCTGGTGATTTTCTTTCACGGCAATGGAGGCAATCGAGGCGGGCGCGTGGGCTGGTACGACGTGCTGGCAGATGTGGACTGCGATGTTCTGGCCATCGATTATCAGGGGTACGGAGATTCTGAAGGAAAGCCGTCTCAGACAGCCCTGGAAAACGATGCGCGGGCTGCGTGGGCCTTTGCAGTGGATCATCTGGGACGTGATCCGGAGAGCATTGTGGTGATGGGAGTCTCCCTGGGAGGCGCTGTGGCCGTTGCTCTGGCGGCCGAACAGTGCCGGAACGGCCCGGTTCCTGCCGGTCTGGTGACCGTGGCCACGTTTTCTTCGATGGTGGAAGTGGCCGCGTCGAAGTACCGCTGGGTTCCTGTCCGCGCTGTTCTTCTGGATCGGTACCCGTCGGCCGACCGGATCAGTCAGGTGACGGTGCCGTTTCTGCATTTCCATGGGGAGGACGATCGCATCGTGGAGCCTGAATTCGGGCGCCGGCTGTTCGAACAGGCTCCGGAACGATCCGTTGCGAACATTCCCCGCCGGTGGGTGACTCTTCCACAGACGGGTCACAACGACATCCTGCTGCGAAGCCGGCGGATTGTTCTGGAAGAACTGCGGCGTTTCGTTCGTTCTGTTGCCGCTGCGCCGGCAGAACGATAGCCTGCCGGTCGCTGTGTTTCCTGCAGCGATCATCGAACTCGTGTGCACCTGCGTGCAGCCTGTGATCGGAGATGCGGATATCAAAGGCCCATCACTTCACCATGAACTGAATGTCCTGCGGTGCTGGAAATGCCCCGCCTGCGGGAACCTGGTCCGTCTTCCGGGCCATGTGACAGCGTGGACATGCGACTGTTCCGAACGGCCGCAGATGAAGCTGCAGGAACCGAATCCCGTCTCTTCCGTGGATGTGACACCGTTCGTGTCGTATCTGAATGAAGAAGACGCCCGCGACGATGACGATGGCACCGATCTGCCGCTTCCGGATCCGGCTGATCTGGCCGCGGCCGCTCCGGAATCTCATGCCCGGCGTCATCCGGTCAGGCCGATGCTGCGGGACAGCATTCCGACTGGCGAATCGACCGGTTCACGGGATTCGGGACTGGTATCCCAGGAAGAAGAATTCGGGGCCGGTATCACGGATGGCGACGTTCCCGATGGTGAGGACACGCGAGCTGTACCGGACAGCGAATCGACCGATGCGCCGGCAGGAAAACGGCGCCGCAGACGCCGGCGCCGCAGGTCCCGAGGGCGTCCGGAAGCCGCTGCGGATCCAGTGGAATCGACGGCCGATTTCTCTGCCGATTCCGCATCCGGCCGCGCGGCTCCGAAGAAGGATCCGGAAACGACGTCTGACAGGAAACGAAAACGGCGGCGGCGAAGACGGCGTTCTAAGCCGGCCGGCGAAACGGCTGCCCCGGGGGACGGCGCGTCCGGGACGTCCGGAGACTGACGGGGGCGGTGTTCAGAATTCCATTCACACGGAAAATCCGTGCGGCGGTTCGCAGGTGACTGTGATGGGAGTGCGGCGTGTCGGGTGGGTGAAGGTGAGCGACAGCGCGTGCAGCAGAATGCGATGCTGCAGCCGGTCGGAAGCTCCATAACGGACGTCGCCGGCGATGGGGTGTCCCAAATGAGCGAGCTGCACGCGAATCTGATGGCTGCGGCCGGTGAGCGGTTTTACGCGCAGCAGGGACCGCTGCGGTCCTTTGGAAAGAATTTCGTACTTCAGGACGGCCTTTTTTCCGTGGGGGGCATCCGGGCCGACAACAGACACGTGATTGCGGGCCGTGTCCTTGACGAGCCAGTTCGTGAGCTGCCGGGAGTCATCCCGGGGGCATCCTTCCACGACGGCCAGGTACGTTTTGGCGATCTGTCCTCTGCGGAACTGGTCGGACAGACGCGAAGCGGCCTTGCTGGTGCGGGCCAGCAGGAGCACACCGGATACGGGGCGGTCGAGACGATGGACGATGCCCAGCCAGACCCGGCCCGGTTTTCCACAGTGCAGGCGAATCCATTCGCGGGCCCGGTCGGCCATGCTCTCGTCCCCGGTGGCATCGCCGGCGGTCAGGACGCCCGCCGGCTTGCGAACGACCAGACAGTGATTGTCTTCGTACAGAATATCCGATTCGTTCAGCCCCAT
>WFTL01000133.1:42500-55203 GCA_015485495.1 Planctomycetaceae bacterium | reverse complement strand
GCCGTACCTCGTGATTGCAAACGTAATCGCCATGATTTTCTTACTTTGGAAGCTTCGGCGGTCGGCAGCACAGGGCTGACACAGCGACGTATGCAGGCAGGGAGTTGCTTTGGGGGCGGGGCCAGCAGGGCAGGGGCCCGCTCGCAATTCTGGGTGATTCCGGAAATACGGGTTGCGCCTGGTTCCCGTCTCGGGGAGCTTTCCGTGATACCCGCTTTCCGAGTTTCATGGAGGAAGTGCCGGAGTGAATTGGCGGGGCCGTCGAACTCACAGGCACATGAAAGCGGATCGAACGAATTCAGGTCTCGGTGAACGGCCCGGCTCCCTGTGCTGAGAGTTCTTCGCGCAGTTTCACTCCGTTCAGCTCGGCGACGCTGGTGCGCGTCTTCGAAGCCATTGCTGCCGCCGTACCCGCCGCCTGACCCAGAGCCATTGCGGTGACCGTCACGCGGGTTGAGCTTGCAGCAGCGGCCGTCGCCGAATGGCAGCGGCCGGCAACCAGCAGGTTCCCGACCCGGCGGGCGACGATCGCACCATACGGGATATCGTACGGATCGGGCTGGTAGCCGCCGTTACCGGTGTTCGCCGTGCCGACGGTGGTCCGGTTGGGGTGACGGTCCATGTACCAGCAGCCGGTGGCGATGGCGTCATCGAACCGCCGGCGGCTTCGGATGTCGTCTTCGGTAAGAACGTACCGTCCCGCAAGCCGGCGTGTTTCCCGTACACCGATGTACGGCCCGCAGGTGACAAAATACGAATCTTCGAATCCCGGTACGTTCTTCTTCCATGTCTGGAACATCGCCCACGCGTCTCGGCGGCCCTGCATCTCGGCTCGGGTCAGGTCAGCAGCGTCGGTTGCGTCGCCGGGGACTCGGATCGCGTGGACGTAGGCTTCATCGTCCGCGAACTGAAAAATGATTCCCGGCCCGTAGAACATCGGCAGTTGTCCCGCCTTCTCCGCTTCGATCAGCGCCGTTTTCGCACGAGCTCGCAGCTCCCTGGTCTGTCGCACGTTGCCGATACGAAAATGCAGTGTCATCGGCATCAGTGGCTGAGTCTTTTCGACCGGTGCGCCGGACCACGCAGCGACGTCGCCGTCGCCGGTACAGTCGATCACATGACGCGGCTCGATGGCGACAAGTCCGTCCTTGTTCGCTGCGAACACTTTCGTGATGTGGCCGCCGCTCGACTCGACATCGCAGACCTGCGTGTGGTACAGCACGCGAAGCATCTCGCCGTGTGCCCCGAGCCACTGGTCGGCCAGCAGCTTGAAGCGTTCGGTGCTGTCGATCGTCGGATTGTGGGGCCGGATGCTGGTCGCGTCCGGCCTGCAGCGGCCCATTTTCACGAGCAGTTCGAACGGAATGCCGCGCACGACGATGCGGCCCGTTTTTTTGTCAGCAATGCCGTCGAAATATGGCAGGCCGACCGCCGTGATGATGCCGCCGGCAAACCCGGCCCGTTCGATCAGCAGTGTTCGGGCATTGTTGCGCGCTGCGGCCAGAGCAGCCCCCATCCCGGCGCATCCGCCTCCGCAGACCAGCACGTCCGTCCTGATACGTTTCATCGTTTTTCTGCCCCCGCTGGCGACTCAAACCCGCCTGGCATCACTTTTTCCCGCATTCATCATGGTGTCCCCTGATCCGGATCACGTCCTCCGCAGCCGGATGCCCGCGGAAGACGTCTATTTCAGCTGCCGCCTGAACGAGTTCTTCGATTCGCGTCTCTGTTCGCCCGTATCCGCTCACCCAGGCGGGCCTCTGGGCCGGCGAACCGGGGAAGACGGGTTTGCCAGATGCATCATGGACAGCACATCGGGGATTGTCGAGACCACGGAAGCGGCCGCAGCGTTCGTCGAACCGGCGTGACTGAAAAGGTGCTGCGGCCCCGTTTTCGGTGCCGATCGAATACGACACCTGCCAGGTCTGTCGGCCGATGAGTCCGCAAACGGGCGAACCTGATACGGGACACCGACTGTCCGATGACCGGGAAATTCGGGTTTCCGGCCGCCCAGGCTTCCCGTGAACGGCCTGGAGGACTGCAATGCTCCCAGAACCGCACAATCGTGCGGCAGCCGCAGATTTCCCGTTTCAGGTTCATGCCCTCTCATGCACACGTCATCCCTCGTCCAGCAGCTCAAACCGTCTGCCACGATCGCCGCAGCGGCAAAAGCCCGGGAACTGCGTTCCCGGGGCATCGATGTCCTGGAGTTCACTCTGGGAGAACCCGACTTCATCACTCCGGCTCACATCAGAGACGCCGCCAGGCAGGCGATGGACGCCGGCCACACGCACTACACACCGGCAACCGGACTGCCGGAACTGAAGCAGGCCGTGTGCGATGCCTTCGAACGGGATTATGGAATCTGCTGGACGCCCTCTCAGGTGGCCGTTTCCAACGGAGCCAAGCATGCGATCCACAATGTCCTGTCGGCCGTCTGCGACCCAGGCGACGAAGTCATCATTCCCACGCCGTACTGGGTCAGTTACAGCGCTCTGGTGGAACTGGTCGGGGCCGTTCCGGTTCTCGTGGAAACAACCGAAGAATCGGGATTCTGCATGACGGCCGATCAGCTGCGCAGCGCCATCACGGACCGAACCCGTCTGCTCATGCTCAACAGTCCCTGCAATCCAACCGGCGCCGTTTACCCTGTGGACACGCTGGAATCGCTGGCGCGCACCGCCGTGGACGCGGACATCATCGTGCTGTCAGACGAAATCTACGACAAACTCATTTACGACGGTCACACGTTTCGCACGTTCGCATCGTTCGGCGAAGACGTGAAGGAACGCACGATCATTGTCAACGGAGTCAGCAAGTCGTGGGCCATGACCGGCTGGCGCATCGGCTGGACGCTGGCTCCTGAAAATGTAACAGCCGCTATCACGCGGCTGCAGAGCCAGCAGACATCCAACCCGTGCAGCATCAGTCAGCACGCCGCCATCGCCGCTCTGAACGGCCCGCAGGATGCCATTGAAAGCATGCGCCAGGAGTTTCAGAAGCGGCGGGAATATGTCGTCCGCCGGCTGAAAGCCATGCCCGGAGTGTCCTTTGCAGAACCAGGCGGTGCCTTCTATGTGTTCTTCCGGGTCAGCAGCCATTTCGGACGCGAACTGCCCGGAGGATCTGTGGTAACCAGCAGCACCGAATTCTGTACGGCCCTGCTGGAACAGGCCCATGTGGCCCTTGTCACCGGAGACGCGTTCGGAGCACCGGGATATGTCCGCCTGTCGTTCGCTACGAGTCTGGATATCATCGAGGCCGGACTCGACGCTCTGGAGGCCTTCCTGACCGCTTCCTGAACACGTCTGTCCGGATCTTCGTGTTCCGTCGGAGGCACCCGATCGATGCATCGATTTCTGCGATGGGGGGCGGCCGCGGCGGCTGTCACCGGCTGCGCCGTCACAGGAGCCGCCCTCTGGCTGTGGCCGCTTCCGACGACCGGACAGCTGACCATCCTGGCCGGATGCCTGATGCCCTGCGCCGCCGTGGCCCTGCTCATCCGCCGCCTCCGTCCGTCCACAGAAAGACGGCCGGTCGTTCCGGAAGAAGCCACGCCGATCTGTGATCGGGACCGGCTGGATGAAATCCGGGCAGAGCTGGAAGCGCAGAGCCGCCGGATCGATCAGCAGCGTCAGGAACTGCACCACCAGATGGTGCGATTCCGGGAATTCCAGGAATATCCCCGGGAAGAGGAATCTGAACCGGATGAACAGGCTGTGGAACTGTCCGAAAAAGACCGGGCCGTCAACCGCCTTCTGGAACAGGAAGCGGCCCGTGTTTACGAAAAAATTCGCAGTGACGGCTACCGATGCGACGGCCGCCTGGACATCGATGCCATCCGCCGCGATGTTCTCGACGTGATCCGAAAGGTAGCCCGCATCTATCAGCCGGACAGCACCAGTCCGCTTCTGGAAACCAGCATCGACCAGCTGGCCCGCGCGGCCAGCCGCATCTGCCTGCAGACGCTCGTGCTGGCAGAACAGCTTCCCGTCGACATCCGGCACTATACGCTGACAGAACTGTACGGTTACGTGCGGAAGGCCGTCAGCGCCTGGGGCACCTGGAAGACCGTTTCTCCCTGGCTGACCCGCATCAGCCGTGGACTGTATGCGGGACGGATCGCCACGGGGGCCAGCCCTGTGACATTCGGAGCGTGGTGGCTGGCGTCCGAACTCGGACGCCACGGCACCAGAAAACTGGTCGATCATTACGTCGATCAGCGGGCAGTGGCCTTTCTTCACGATGTGCTCCGTGTGATCGGCTACGAAGTGGCCGGTGTTTACGGTCCCGGCATTCGGCAGCGCGATCCGGCCTGGATCCTGGGAACCGAACTGGTGGAACTGACCACGCACTTTCCGGTGTCCCGCAAACGACTGCAGGCGGCACTGACTGCGGTCACCGGTCTGCCGCTGAGAAGCGAATACGACCGCGTCTATCTCTACCGCTGCCTGGCCGAACACCGGTCATCGGGATTCTTTCTGACCGATCCGACCATCCTGACACGGGATGAACGGGAATCCATTGCCCGGCAGCTTGAACAGTTTTTCGCGGAACATCTTCAGGAGGCGGCGGACGACCAGGTGGAGGCATGGAAATGCGGAGTCGAAGAACGCCTCGACCTGCGGCTGACGCTTTCCCGACAGCCGACACCGAACCGGTCCTCATCCGGTCCCCGCGAAATCCTGTCTGCCATTCATTCGTTTCTCACTGCAGCAGCCGGGCTTTCGGCACAGCAGTCCGTCCGTCTTCTTTCCGAAACTCCGCTGTGGCGGCGTCTTCCGACACCTCTGCAGCAGCAGCTCACATCCACACTGTCGGCAGCGGTTCCGGAAACCTTTTATCCTCCCGAACTGGATCCTGCCGAATCGCTCACGGATGATTTTCTGCACGATCTGACGGACTGCATCTGCCGCGGGCATCTGTTCGACCGGTCCCTGGAAACACTGCTCGTCGAAACGGGGCGGTATTTCCGTCGCAGCGAAGAAGAAATCCGGCGCCTGATCACCGATGCCTGGAAGCGGGAAGCCGACAGACATCTCGATCCGCAGGCTCCCGTCACCAGCCGCCGCGCGCTTCCGGCCCGCCAGATTCTTCAGCTCCTGACTCCGAATACCGACGAAACCGTCGAAGCGGTCTACACGAACATCACGACAACGGCCGGTCCGACAGATGACGACGACCAACTGTGGCTGATCGTCGTGAAGTCGACCGCCGGCCGCCGAACCCTGATGTTTCGCGCCGAAGACGATCCGCAACTGCTCTGGCAGGGAACGTCCGAGTTCACTGTAGAACGAGCACCCGGATTCGTCACGGATGATGCCGCTGTCTGCGGCGGGCAATGGATTCAGACGGACCGTTCTGCCGATCCCGGAATCATCCTGTTCACCGTGGCCGGAAAATTCGGTTCTTCTTTCCGCACCTGGTTCGCCCCGCTGCTTCAGGCAGCCGATCATTCCGTCTCATCCTGACGGATTCCGAAGCAGCCCCGGTCACCGGATTCACTCGTCCACAGTCTTCGTTTACGATGCCCTCCGTGCCGGATCCGCAGGGACCGGCGCGGCATTGCGCCCCCTCCATACCAGCGGCCGTCTTCTGAACAGATTCCTGAATTCATGACCCCGCCCACCGCATCTTCCCCCGTTCCCGATGCCGCCACGGCGGCTGTTCTGCTGAATGGCGCCATCGAACAGATCCGCTTCGCCCGCGAATACACGCTCGCTCTGCTGGAACAAACACCGCACGAACGCTGGTTCGAAATCCCGGGCAGCCTGCCGACGAACATCGCCTGGCAGGTGGGGCATCTGGCCGTCAGCCAGTACGGACTGCTTCTGTTTCGGCTGAGAGGTCGGCGACCGGAAGATCTGGATCTGATTCCAGGCCCGTTTCGACGAAAATATGGCCGTCAGACGACTCCCGACAGCGATGCGTCCGCGCAGCCGAATCCGGATGAACTGCTGCAGAGACTCCACCGTGTTTTCGAAACGGCCCTGGACGAACTCCGACAGACCGACTCGGATGTTCTGCTGAAACCGGTCGACCCTCCCTGGACTGCCTGGCCCATTCGGCTGGGAGCCGTCCTGTTCTGCCCGCTGCACGAACACGTGCACGCCGGACAGATCGGCCTCATTCGCCGCGCTCTGGGCCTGGATCCGATCCGCTGACATCTGTGTTCCACCGAAGGCAACAGGTGGCACCGGCAGTCCGCACCGCTCCGAACTCGATCGTGCCAGGACATTTCAGGCCACGGTCACGCGATTTTCAGAGACCGCCTCCCGCTTCCAGGCACACCTGTTCTGCCCGAAACAGCCTGGAATTCCGGACAACAGACAATTCTTTTCCAACTGCGAAATTCACGACCGATTTTTCTGCCGGTTGCCCACCCGATTCGGACACAATACGACTCCTGCTCTCGACCCGCCCCTTTTCTCCTGCAACTGTCCTGAGGTATCTGTGCATCACATCCCTGTTCACCGTCTGGTCCCGGTCTTCTTCGCCGTCTTCCTGAGTTCTTTTCTGAAGGCTTCTGCCGACGACGTATCGTGGAAGCAGCCGCTTGCAGAAAAGGAACGCATCTACGAAGCCAATATCCTGAAGCGACACAATATTCTGGGACTGTATCCGTCCATGGTGGAGATTCCTCCTGATGGAGCAGCCGTCGACATCACAACCAGAACTCCGCTGAGCGATGTCGTTCATGCTGTCTGCTGGACATCCAATTACCTGGCAGGCGCTTCTTACCGCTATCGGTTTCTCAAAGAAAACGGAGCTCCGGATGATCTGGTTCGGCAGGCACGGGAACGTGCGGATGAACTGTTTGAAGCCGTCTACCGCTGCCAGCGTGTCACAGGAGTTCGCGGACTCCAGGCACGAGGTTACTTCCTGGGACATGGACCGGTTTACGCCGAACGGCAGCACCCGCACCATGTTGACGAATGGCATCAGGGAGAAGTGGACGGGCAGGCACTTCGCTGGCGTGGCAATCCCAGCCACCACAACTACAGCGATGCCATTCACGGACTGGGTCAGTACTACGACCTGTGTGCGGAAGGGAAGCAGAAAGAACGGGCCCGCGAAGCCATCGATGCCCTGGTGAGTTACTGGGTCGACAACGACCTGGTGATCCACAAACTCGACCGTTCAAGACGCGGCGTGCCGATTCTGGGCTACACAGACGGCCACACGCTGAACACGCGCGTCATCATGGCCATCGCCGGTGCCCGCGTTGCCTGGCATGCTACGGGAAAGGAAAAATTCCGAAAGGTCCATGATCGTCTGATCGAACAGTACGGGGTCCGCGGACTGACATCGTTTCGCACGGAAAAGAATTTCGATGATGCCGAACACGTATTCTGCCATCTGGAAAACCTGTTCCGTATCGAAACAGATCCGGAGCTGAGACGAGCATGGGGAATCGTGGCTGACGGACTGTGGGCCAACCACAAACAGGACGCTCAAAGCCTTTTCACATACATCTATTTCTCCATTCGCCCCGACGCTCCGGGACGCGAACAGGCTCTTGCAGACGCCCTTCGTTCTCTGCAGACCTGGCCCACTGACACCACACTGCGCCCACAGATGAACAGCCTGTTCCCTGACCGGAAAGCTCCGTACCCGGTTCATCAGGCAGCATGGGACAACGAGTACGTCTGGAAAGGAAACCTCCTGCGGCCGGATGGATGGCTGTCACGGATCGTCACAACGCTGGACGTTTCCGGAGAGGACCCCATGGTGATCGCAGCAGCCGATACCCAGGGGGACCTGTACCTGTCGGTCGACGGAGCCGCCAGTTTCGATGGGTGGCGGCCGGTGACGAATCAGCCGGGACGGGTCCGGCACGTGGAATTCGGTCCCCGCAGTCGCATTCTGGCTGCAGCCTGTGACGAAGGCTTCTTCCTGAGTGAAACGGGTGGACACTCGTGGAACCGACTCCCTGTCCCTGCTGATGGAGGCCGGCCTGTTCGGCTCGTGTTTTCAGACACCGAAGGACACCGTCTCCTTGCAGTGACAACGAAAAATGCGTACCTGAGCCGTGATTTCGGCCCGGAATTCACAGGGCGAAGCTGGACCTGCCTGACGGACACGCTGCCACAGGGGCCGGAACGGCAGATTCATGCTGTCCCTGGCGACCCGGTCCGCATTTATGTCCGGATCGGCGATCGGTTCTTCACACGTTCGACTGCGGAACCATCGTGGATCCAGGGCGGCGAGATCGGGCTCGGCGAGTACTCGAAACGCCTGACGTTCTTCGCAGTGGACCCGACCAATCCGCTGCACGCATTCGCAGGCGCAGCAACGCTGGCACGCATGTTCCCCGTCAGAACAATTCTGCAGGAAACGAAGGACGGATCACGAAACTGGAGCAACGGAATGGAAACGGCCATGAACATGGTCACTACCGGCCGACTCATGGAATACATCAACGGATTTCCACCAGGCGAAGTTCGCGCCATGGCTTTCCATCCGCGCAACCCGAAGATCCTTTTTGCAGTGGCCGACCGCGGCGTGCTCAAAAGTTCTGATGGAGGCCGGAGCTGGCAGGCCACGGAAACAGGACTCCACATCCCGCTTGCACGGACGCTGTTCGTTCCTCGGCATGGAGACGGGATCTATGTCGGCACTCCGGCCGGCCTGTATGTGTCCCGCGACGGCGGAACATCATGGGAAAGCGCCTTTCTGCTTCTTCAGTTCACGAAAAATCGCCGCCGGGAACTCGGCGGCGCTGCATTCATCGATGCTTACTGGAGAGCCCGTTACTACGGATTCATCGACGAGCAGACTGCCAGCGCATACGCGGAATGATTTCGAACACCGGTCGTCTGTCGATGACGGACACGGACCGGTCCGTCAGCAGGGCAGACATCCGACAGGCCGGAAGTACCGACCCGGCGAAGGAAGGCGCCGGTCGGACCGTTTGTGCAGCCGGAAAACGGTGCGGTCTGAACAGTGCCCGGACACGCGGATCACGTGTCCGATCTGCCCCCCATTATCCTCCGGTCGAATGGACAGCCGCCATCAGGGATGGCTAAACTGAAGGTCCGGGCGCCGTCGCCGTCTGCTGAAAGCTGTGGGATGGTGCGACGCAGCAGGCGATATGCTGCTGCCGGACGGAACGGTCCGCGGCAGCCGACCGCAGGCCGCCGACACGGACGGCCCCGTGGATAACAGCGGCCACCGGTGGCCTGGCGGGACAGTGTTGACCAGGAATCTCCTGAGATATGTGGAATGGTTCCTCATCATGGACAAGATGGACAAGAGAAAGATCGGTCCATTCATTCTTGAGGAACAGATCGGCGTGGGCGGCATGGGCGTCGTCTACCGTGCCATCTACCCCAAAACCAACAAGAAGGTCGCCGTCAAAATCCTGTCCCCCGGACTCATGGCCGAACCCAAGCTTCTCAGCCGGTTCGAACGGGAAATCAAGATCCTCAAACGGCTGAATCACCCCAATATCGTCAAGTACTACGGCGGCGGGACGGAAAACAATCAGCGTTACTACGCCATGCAGTTCATTGACGGCGGGTCCCTCCAGGACGTTCTGAAACAGCGGGGACGGCTGACCTGGGAACAGGCCATCCACGTCGGCCGGCAGGTCTGTTCCGCTCTGGAACATGCGCACAACGCCGGAATCATTCACCGGGATCTCAAACCGGCCAACCTGTTCCTGTCCAGCCGCGGCCGGCTGCTGCTGGGCGATTTCGGAATCGCCCGCGATACGGAAGCCACGGCACTGACCGCGGCCGGAAAAACGGTGGGAACCTACGCCTATATGGCTCCGGAACAGATCAATGGAGCCCACCCGATCTCCGGAAAAACGGACATCTACGCACTCGGATGTCTCCTTTACGAAATCCTCGTGGGAGAAACTCCGTTCGTTTCCGACAATCCGGCCGAAATGCTCATGCAGCATCTCAACGACGAACCCCACAACGTGTCGGAATTCGTCCCGGACTGCCCCGTCTGGCTGGACAGCCTCATCGACCGCATGCTCTCGAAAGAACCGGACGACCGCCCGTTCGATGCCCTGGCAGTGCATACGGAGCTGGGTGAAATCCGTGATCGGCTGGCTGAAGGAAACAGTGTGGCCGCCGCATCTGCCGCCGCTACCGTACCGGTCGGCCGGTCGGCCACCCGGGCCGACCGCGAACAGCTCAGACAGGCTCTGGGAAAGAAAAAGAAGAAGAAACGAAAAAAAAACAAAGACGTCCCCCTTCACGAACGCACGTGGTTTCTGACCCTCTGCCTCCTGGCCCTCATTGGACTGACCACCTATCTGCTCTGGCCGGAAAGTTCCGCTTCGATCCATGCCCGGGCCGCACTCGTCATGGAAGAAGGAACCTGGTCCGAACAGCGGGCCATGCTGCCGGACATCCTGTCCATCATCGAACGGGATCCTGACAGTCCCTGGGCCGTCGATGCCCGGCTGTGGGCCGATGAGATTCGCCTGGGGATCCTGGAACGGCAGATGGAAAAACGTGCCCGAGGATACGGCACGCCGGAAACGCGACTCGAAAAAACCTACGTGGCGGCCTACAACGCCGAACACGACCTGGATGCCAACCCACTGGCTGCCGTGGAACGCTACTACCACACCCTGCAGGAACTCAACCGGCAGGAGAGCCCCCCGGACGGTCTCAGCGAAGACGAATTCCGCATCTGGAAAGTCCTCTTCAGACGGCGACTGGAGCAGGCCAGAGAAAACGTGCTGAAAGATCCGGATGTCCGAGAACACTTTCGGGCCCGACTGGAACACGCTGAAGAACTCAACGCCGAAGGAAAACTCGACGAAGCCCTGCTCATCTGGGATGCCACTGCCGGAATCTACCGCAATGTCGACAGCGTGGCCGATTTTCAGCGTTATGCGCAACGACGACGCCGAAACCGGCCCGCCACCATGCCGGAAGTGACACCGCCGGACACGGACAGCTCAGAACTCCTGCCCGGCGACACAGACGATGAAATCTGACGAGGCGCCGGCAGCCGCGAAGACCTGACAGCCGGTATGGCAGACGGGCAGCTACCAGGACAAAATGGTCAGCAGGCCGTAAATCGCAGCCATCCCGGCCAGAATCCTGGCAAACATGGCCATCGCCGACCGAACGATCTTCTGAGGCAGTTCATAACGCGTCGCACAGTAGACCAGGCTGATCGACAGCGACAGCGGAACAGCATACACGATTGCGGGCATCAACAGCCTGCCGTTTCGGAAAAGGTCGTGAGTCAGATTCCGGACATCCACCGGTCCGGTTTCCCAGGATGCGGCCGCCTGGTTCCCGGCGGCCGCAGAACACCGCATGCACGCCCATCAGGCGTCGGCAGATTTCCCATCGTCTTCGTCGGACTCATCGCCGTAACCGTACGCCGGTCCGTCGAAGGCGTCCCAGATGGCCATCACGTTCAGCAGACCGGCGATCCAGGTGAAGACACACGCAATGTCGAACCGCTGACTGAGTGTGGCGTGCAGCCGATCCAGCTCCAGATTGTCCCGCGGCGCCTGAAACCAGTCAACGAATCGGCGGGAAATCGTACCGTCCAGACGCCCGCCGAGAAATCGGCCGTTTCCGCGGACCTGACAGCGAACCATCCGCCCTGGCGCTCCGAAAACCGGTCTGCCAAGAGTGACGCTTCCGTCCACTTCCAGCTCCACTGCCGATCCTCCGGCATCTGTTCCCGAGAACACGCCTTCCGTCCGGTCACCGGAGGTCGGGCCCAGACGCAGCCGCCCCTGGACCCGAACCACCGACTGCTCCCCGTCCGCAGCCGTCATGATCAGGTTCCCCGCAAATGGCTCATCCACTGCCCCGGCGACGCGGCCGGGCACATTGGACGGGTGGGAAAACCGCCAGGTCTGCACGAGAGCCGGAAGGGCCGGCAGTCCCACGAAGACCTGCGCGTAATAGCCCAGACTCCACTCCGTGGAAATCCTCCCTGAATGGAGCTGGGCGGGACTGCGCATCGGCCCCGGCACGTGAACCACCTGACTGTAGACAGGCTGCCCTTCTCCCAGAACCAGACCACAGACGAATGTGGACAGGATGCACCCGGAAAACACAGCGGCCTTGAACCGCCGCCCCTGATACAGGTGGCCGGCCCCGGGCAGCAGAAAAGCCAGAACGGCTGCCGTGCCGCGAGATCGAAGGGGAATACGAGAATCTTTCATGTTGCCTGCTCGAAGAAATATGGCCGGTCGTCGCTGTCAGCTTCTCAAAACTGTCCTCACCCCTGATTCTCTGACACCCTGATGTCTGGCCTGCCCGCATTCCCCTGCCCCGAACAAGCGCTTTCCCGGGCAGCAGACGAGCAGAACCAGACCAGCGGGGGAGGGGGGCGCCTGTTTTCTCTGAATGAAGTTCGGCAGGGGTGATGCTGACCGGGATCCTATGGCCTCCGCCCGTTCTTTTGCCAGACTTCCGGCCTGCCGGACCCCATGATTTGCCAGTATTTCCGTCCTCTACATCGCCTCCCCGGTCCCCTCAAGAACCCCGCCGGCCACGATTTTGCGGCTGTCCCGTCACCCGCCCGCAGCGACCGGCATCGGAATCCCTGCCGGTTCTCACGGCCCAATTTCTCAGCAGGAACGTCCCAGATGGGCTGGACAGCCCCGTACCCGGCTGGCAGAATGCCACGCCCGTCGAGTCACCACCAGCGGGAACGACCGGTGGGGGGTTCAGGACGTGTAGATCAGCTGGTTAGATCGCAGCTC
>WFTL01000133.1:0-37500 GCA_015485495.1 Planctomycetaceae bacterium | reverse complement strand
CTGAAATCCAGATTGAGGCCCAGGAATTTGATGCGGGCGCTGTTCAGGAGGGGGGCCGTTTTTTTGCCGAGCAGTTTCCAGAGCCTTTCCATTGATCGGGCAAGAAACCGGGCAACGGGCAGCGGTACGACCTTTTTCGGCTTCTCGTATCCGGCCGCTTCACAGATCGTTTCAACGAATTCCCGCTTCGTCACAGCACGCGGATCGCGGATGTTGAAGATTTCTCCGATCTGATCATCTCGTTCCACCGCAAGCCATACGGCCTGGCACAGATTTCCGACGAACGTGTTGTTCATCAGGCGGTCCGTGGAACCCAGATAAGCGAATTTTCCATCTGCGAGGCGTTCCATCAGGCGCGGCAGAACCGTGCGGTCGCGCGGACCATAGATGAACCCGGGACGCAGAATGACGGCCGGCAGCCCGTGGTCCTGAATGTATTTCACGACGAGCTGTTCCGATTCGACCTTGGTCAGCGTGTATCCGTCGATTCCGCGGGCATTCGGGGGAGTCGTTTCATCCGTTCCGTAGTGATCGGTTCCTTCGTAGACACCCAGGGAACTGATCTGGACCCACCGTCTGAGGCATCCGGAAGCGAGGGCGGCATCCAGCAGAGCACGGGTCCCGTCGACATTGATCCGGCGGTATTCGGAGACGGGCCCCCAGTCACCGACTTTCGCCGCACAGTGAACGACGATGGTGGCTCCTTCGCAGGCACGGGCCGGACTGTCCGCATCGCCCAGGTCGCCGTCTACGATTTCCACTCCCCACTTCCTGAGCAGACCGGTGGACGATCCCGGGCGACACAGAGCGCGGACTTTCCAGCCGCGGTCGCGAGCCTGCTCGGCCACATGACTGCCCACCAGTCCGGTGGCTCCGGTCACAAGAATCAGATCATTGTCTGTCGGCTGCACAGATGAACTGTCCGCCCCTGGCACCGGGAACGGCCCTTCTTTGTCGGATCTCTGTCGGACGGCGTGAATCGGATGCCCCGGAGGAACGGCGGGAGCGGATTCCGACGGGGCAGGTCATCGTACGGATCGAATGACCGGACACAAGGTTTCACCGGAAAATGCGGACGAATCACTGGGGTATCCGCATTTTTCGCTTTTCGTCACACTGCAGCGGCGTGATTTCGATCTGTTTCTCTTTCCGGCTTTGCCGCTGATCATGTTTCTGTGGTTTGTCCATTCGTTCGGTTCGCTGATGGAGCAGGTCCGGAGGCGGACGGCCGGTGATTCGGACGTCTACCTGACGGCTCGCACCGCAGCGGCCGGTGTGTCAGCCTTTATCCTCACAGTGGTTCTGGGTCCTCCTGTGATTCGCTGGCTGAAACGCCGTTTTCGGGAACCGATTCGCAGCGATTCCGAACAGCTCAACCGGCTGCATGCCTGCAAGAACGAGACCCCCACGATGGGCGGAGTGTTCATCATGGCGGCGGTTGCCGGGTCGACGCTTCTGTGGGGCGATCTGACCAGCCGTTATGTGCTGACCGGCCTGTTTGTGATGGGCACCCTGACCGCCCTGGGGGCTCTGGACGACTGGATCAAGCTGACGACTGTGCGCAAGGGCCTGACGATTCGCCAGAAACTGGGGGGACAACTGTTCATTTCCTGCGTCGCCGTTCTGCTGATCTGGCTGGAGCAGCAGCATCAGCCCGAAGGGACGGCCCTGGTCTGGCCGTTTGGCAACCGGATGATCGTGCTGGGCCCCTGGTTTGTTCTCTGGGGCATTCTGATCGTGGTCGGAACGTCCAATGCCGTGAATCTGACAGATGGTCTGGACGGTCTGGCCACCGGCTGCACGATCTTCGTCGGCACCGCCTTTGTGGCTCTGACGTACCTGTGCGGCCACCGGACCATGGCGGAATACCTGATGATTCCGCATATTGTCGGCAGCGGGGAACTGGCGGTTGTTCTGGGAGCACTGGTGGGAGCCATGCTGGGATTTCTGTGGTTCAACTGTTATCCGGCCCAGGTCTTCATGGGAGATGCCGGAGCGCTGCCAATCGGCGGACTGCTGGGCCTGTCGGCTCTGGTGATTCGACAGGAACTGCTGCTGGCGGTTGTGGGAGGGATTTTCGTCCTGGAAACTGTCAGTGTGATTCTGCAGGTCGTCTGGTTCCGAATCACGGGCCGGCGTCTGATTCGCTGCAGCCCGCTGCACAATCACTTTTTGTTTCGCGGAGACCACGAAATCAAGATCGTGGTGCGTTTCTGGATCGGTTCTGCTCTGCTGGCGATTGTCGGCATCGCCAGTCTGAAGCTGCACTGAACGGGACCGATGCGATTCTGCTGTTGTCATCAGGCTGCACGTGACTGCTTCGTTTCATCTGAACCGGCTGACAGCGTCCGCCGCCGCCGAATGGAATTCCGCTGACGGCGACCAGGTCCTCGACGTGGCACTCTGGTTCGACCGCTGCGGTCGACCACAGCGAAATGTCCGGCTGCGATATCATCACGGGGAACTCATCGCCCGCACGGCCCTTCCCGCCGCGGCCCCGCCACTGCCCCTGGCCGTGATTCCTCCTCTGGTCAATGCCCACACCCATCTGGAATTTTCATCTCTTCCCGAACCCCTGCAGCCATCCTGTCCCTTCACAGAGTGGATCGGTGCCGTCATCCGCTGCCGGCGGAACATTCCCGATCCGGCAGACGCCGTGGCGGCCGGCCTGAAGGAATGTTCTGATGCCGGTGTCCTTGGTGTGGGTGAGATCACCACATCCGACGCCGGACACAGCGCTCTGTCCGCGGTATCTGCCGGAACCGTGGTCAGCTTTCGGGAGCTGACCGGATTTCTGCCGGACCGCATCGATGCTCAGATGACCATTCTGCAGAACCACATCCGGGCCTGTCGTCAGACAGAGTCACAGGACCGTCCGTGTCTGCCGGGCATCAGTCCTCATGCCCCGTACAGTGTGCATCCGGAACTGTTTCGCGCTGCCGTGTCCGCATGCGAACATCACCAGGTTCCTCTGGCTGTCCATCTGGCAGAAACCCGCGAAGAACGCGAGCTTCTGGAATGCGGGACCGGCCCGTTCCGTTCCTTCCTGGAATCCCTGGACCTGTGGCATCCCCGGGTGCTGAAACCGGGAACCCGCATCCGGTCCTGGCTGCAGGAACTCCGTCGACTCCGCCATGCTCTGGCGATTCACTGCAATTATCTCGAACAGGACGAAATCGCGTTTCTGGGTCGGCACCCGCAGATTGCGGCCGTGTACTGTCCGCGAACACATGCGTTTTTCGGCCATGCTCCTCATCCCTGGCAGAAAATTCTGGCCGGTGGAGGCACGGTCATTCTGGCCACCGACGGGCGGAGTTCGAATCCGGATCTGAACCTGTGGAAGGAAGTCCGGTTTCTGGCCGCCCGGGCCCCTTCGATGTCTGTCGAGACACTTTTGCCGATGGTGACTGTCCGAGCGGCCGACGCTCTGGGGCTGTCCCTTCACCCGGCCGCCGCCACGCTGATCGCCATTCCTCATGATTCTCCGGAAGCTCTTCTGTCTGCAGCCGCATTTCCGATCGGCACTCTGATCTCGCGATCGAAACGCATGACACTCAGCCTGAACGGGCGTTCGCTGTCATCCTGACCGTCGGGCACAGCATTCCTTCGGACACAGCATGACACGGAACAGTCGAGAACCCGGCACGTTCGGCGTATAGTGTCCTCGGGGAGTGAGAGAACAGCGTCGGAACCGATGCACAATCAGACCCGACGTGCAGCACCTGATGAACCGCAGTTCAGAACATTGATGCTGAAGATGTTTCATACGGCCGACTGGCATCTGGGCCAGTCGCTGCGCGGCTATGACCGGGATGAAGAGCACCGGTGTTTTCTGTCCTGGCTGCTGAAACAGCTTCAGGAGGAGCGTCCGGATGCTCTGCTGATCGCAGGGGACATCTTCGATTCCATCAATCCGTCCGCGGCTGCTCAGAAACGATGGTACCACTTCCTGGCGGATGCTCATGCATCGGTTCCCGATCTGCAGATTGTGGTGACAGCCGGCAACCACGATGCCGGAGCCCGCCTGGAAGCGCCGGCCGATGTGCTCCGATCGCTGCACATTTCCATTGTGGGTACCGTCCCGCGAGACCGTGAGGGACAGATCGACACGGACCGCCTGATCGTGCCGATTCGTTCACGAGACGGCACGACCGCCGCACTGGTGATGGCCGTTCCCTTTCTGCGGCCGTCCGATGTGCCTGCGGTGGCTGCCGGACATGATGCCTGGCTGGACGGCATTCGGGAACTCTACGGTCAGACGTACCAGGCGGCAGCGACTCGGCGGGCCGCCGAATGTCCGGACGCGGCCATCATCGCCATGGGACACTGCCACATCCGCAGCGGCCGCTCCACCGCGGATTCTGAGAGACATCTGGTCATCGGTGGTGCGGAGGCGCTGCCGGCGGACGTGTTCGATGACGGCATTGCCTATGTGGCTCTGGGACATCTGCATCTGGCCCAGTCTTTTGAGGGCGGCCGGGTGCGGTACAGCGGCAGTCCCATTCCGCTTTCGTTTTCCGAAATCGATTACCGCCACCAGATCCTGTCGGTCCAGGTGGACGGAAATCGGCTCACGTCCGTGGAATCCCGTCTGATCCCGCGCACGACGCAGCTTCTGCGCGTTCCGCCACGGGGCAGTGCGGTGCTGCCTGAAGTTCTTCGGCTGCTGAACGATCTGCCCGAAAACGGCGAAACGGACCCGAATCGGTTTCCGTATCTGGAAGTCCGCGTTCAGGAAGACGGGCCGGACCCGGCCCGTCGTTCGAAAATCGAGCAGGCCCTGGAAGGACGGCCGTTTCGCCTGGCATCGATTCGCGTCGAACGAAGCGGCACAGCTTCATCCGATGTCTCCCCCGAACCGCCGGATGCATCGGCTCTTCAGAACATCGATCCGGAGGAGCTTTTCCTGGAAGCCTGGAAAGAAAAGTACGACACCGTTCCGGATCGGAGCGTGCTGGATGCACTTCGCGAAATTCTCCGGGAGGACTCACCGGAAGCATGAAGATTCTGCGGATTTCCGTGCACAACATTGCTTCGCTGGCCGGCACGCATCATGTGGACTTCACGCAGGAACCGCTTCGGTCCGCCGGCCTGTTTTCCATCAGTGGCCCCACCGGTTCCGGAAAAAGCAGTCTGCTGGATGCAGTCTGTGTTGCTCTGTTCGACCGGATTCCGCGTCTGAACCGGGCCGGACGGATGGAACGGCTCGAAGACGGTGTGACTCAGGACAGCACGGCGAATCTGCTGCGGCGCGGGGCGGGCAGTGGATGGGCGGAAGTCGTGTTCACCGGAGTGGACGGTCAGATTCGAACGGCCCGGTGGAGTATCCGGCGCAGCTACAACCGATCGGACGGCCGCCTGCAGGCCCCGGAAATGGTGCTGTACCGGGGTGATGTTCGAATCGACGAAGACGGCCCGATCGAAGCCGGAGGAAAGAAGACGGAGGTGCAGCAGGCCATTGTGCGGTGGCTGGGACTGAACTTTGACCAGTTCACGCGGGCCGTTCTGCTGGCACAGAATGAATTCTCCGCATTCCTGAAAGCCGGAGACCGGGAACGGGCTGAAATTCTCCAGGCTCTGACAGGAACGGATCGCTTCGAACGGATTTCTCAGACCGTCTATGCCCGGGCCCGGGAACAGCAGCAGCAGATCGAACTGCTGGAAGCTCAGTTCGAAGGAATCCGGCCCCTGTCGGAAGACGAACGCCGTCTTGCCGAAGAACGTCTCCATCGAACCATCCGTCAGCAGCACCGAACCGAGCAGAAACTCGACATCGTCCGGAGGTTTTCCGACTGGTACGAGCAGCGGCAGCGACTGCAGAAAGACTGCGAAAAGGCCGAACAGGCCCACCGGAAAGCTCAGCAGGACCTGGCCGACCTGGAACCTCGACGGCAGCAGCTGGAAACCACGAAAACCGTTCAGCGGGAAGCTGCCGTGCTGTGGAACGAATGGGAACAGGCCGTGCATCGACAGACACTGGCGGAAGCACGACAGGCAGAACTGACGGACCGGCTGCAGAAACTGCAGCACGAAGAACAGGGCATCCGCGCCGCATGCGAAACGGCGGATCGCGACCTGGCACAGAAAGAAACCGAACGGCAGAACATCGAACCGCTGATCCGCCAGGCCCGGGCCCTGGACTCACGTCTGGACCTGGCCAGAGAAAATCTCCGGCAGGCACAGACTCATCAGGAAGAAGCAACTGGCGAACACGATCGGTCAGTGGCCGAATACGAACGCCGGCAGAATGTGCTGAGTCACATTGAGCAGCAGACTGCAGAACTGCAGCCGGCAGCCGAACGCCTGAAACAATACGAACCGTTTCTCGAGCAGAGTACCCGGTGGCTGCAGCTTGTGGACGATGCGATTCGGGAGACCGAGGAATACCGCGAATGTCATCAGGCTGTGGAACATCTGCAGCAGCGGATTTCTGAGATCGATTCCGCGATGGCAGACGTCCAGGAGTCTGTGGACATCGCCGCCCGGCAACACGCCGATGCTGAACAGGCACTGACGAAAGCTCAGGAAGCGGAAGCCGCTTTTGATGGCGATCGGCTGGCGGTGCAGCGCGCGGCACTCGATCAGGAATATCATGCGCTGACGGAGCTGAAAGAACGCCTGGCCTGGAGAGTCGATCGGCTGCGGACCTGCGATCAGATCGTCCGGGAGATCCAGGAGCACTCAGAAACGCGGCAGCGCGACCAGAACCATCTCGAACAGCTTCGGGAACAGATTCCTTCTGCACAGGCGGCGGTGCAGGCTGCAGCAGCTCAGCTGAAATTCATGGAACAGGCGGTGAGCGATCATGTGCGCCATCTGCGGTCGACTCTGCAGGACGGCCAGCCCTGCCCGGTCTGTGGCGCACGGGAACACCCGTTCCGAGACGACGCCCCAGGCATCGAGGGCGCCGCTCTTCAGGCCGCCAGAAATCACCTGGACGAACTGACAGCCAGGCTGCAGGACCTGCAGGAGCAGGCGGTTCGGCTGGAAACGAATCTGGACATGCTGACCGACCAGATGAGTCGCGATCAGGAGCAGCTGGACGCACTGCAAACGGATCTGCGGCAGCAGAAGGAGGCCTGTCGGGCTGCGATGGCCGCTCTGCAGCATGAGACGCCAGCGGCCATTCCGGCGATCGACAAACAGTCGGAGCTTCCGGCGGACACAGACGGCGGCCATCAGGAAGATGAAGGGTGGGATGTGGTCGCTTCCGTGCAGCAGTGGTTTGATGAGACCCGGAAGCATCTGGACCACATTCACGAAACCCGCCAGGAACTGGAGCTGCAGGAACAGGCGTGGCGTCAGGCCGCGTCCCGCCTGCAGGAATGCCGACTTCAGGAACAGTCCTGCCGAGAGACGTTTCAGGAACAGCAGACGCATCTGCAGGACCTGACGGAGCAGCGGTCGAGTCTGCAGGAACAGTTGTCCGCGGCCGAAAGCCGGCGGGATGCGGCCGGCCGGAGGCGACAGGATGTCCTCATGGCTCTGGCACCGGTCTGGAATGGCCTTCCGGAAGCGCGCAGTCGTTTCGACGATGATCCGGCGACATTTCGGGATGAATTGGAATCCGGCCTGCGGCGCTGCCGCGACATTCGGGAACGGCTGAAGGATTTCGAAGCGGAACGCAGCGCCCTTGTGAAACTGCTGGAACCTCTTCAGGCCGCCGTCACCCGGGCTGCCGAACAGCTTCGGACCAGGCAGGCTGCCGCCGACCAGGCGGCTCAGCAGGTTGAAGAACTGCAGAAGGAACGATCCTGTCTGCTGGAAGGCCGTTCTGCGACCGAAGCAGAGCAGCAGACGGCTGCAGCCGTTCGAGAATCCGAGCAGGCACTCCGTTCCCTTCAGAAGCGTCACCATGAAACGGAACGGGAACTGGAGGGTGTGCGGGCGGAATACCGGGCCGCTCAGGACGCCTGCCGGCAGGCAGAAAAAGACGTTCAGCTCTGTCGCAGTCGTCTGGACAGGTGGCGGGATGCATTCCGCAGCAGCAGCGGCCTGTCGCTGACGGACGAACAGCTCAGGGATTTCCTGGAACGGGACAGGACGTGGCTGGAAACGGAAGAACGTCTGCTGAAGGAAGCGAACGATCGCGTCACGGCAGCGCGAACCACGCAGGCGGACTGCCGGCGTCGGCTGGAACAGCATGACCGGCAGCGTCCGACACGGCGATCGGAATCGGAGATTGCCGATCTTCGATCCGATCTGGAGGCCGAACAGGCACAGCGTCAGGCTGCGGTGGCTGATGCACAGGCCGATCTGGCTGCCGACGATCAGGTGCGGCAGCAGCGGGGCCGGACACAGCAGCAGCTGGACGCGGCACGAACCGCCGCAGAACCCTGGCAGAAACTCAGTGATCTGATCGGTTCCAGAGACGGCGATCGATTCCGCATGATCGCTCAGCGACGCACCCTGGATGTTCTGCTTCGCCAGGCGAACTTTCACCTGGAGCAGCTTTCCGGACGCTATCGTCTGGAACGCCTTCCGGAATCGCTCAACCTGATCGTCGTCGACCAGCACATGGGAGACGAGCGGAGATCCGTTCTGTCCCTGTCCGGCGGCGAATCGTTTCTGGTATCTCTGGCCCTGGCCCTGGGACTGGCGTCTCTGACATCCGGCCGTCTGAAAATCGAATCTCTGTTCATCGATGAAGGTTTCGGCAGTCTGGATCCGGACACGCTGAGTGTGGTTCTGGGAGCGCTGATGCATCTGCAGTCGCAGGGACGCCGCGTGGGCGTGATTTCTCATGTGACCGAGATGGCGGATGCCATTCAGGTGCGCATTCGCGTGGTCCGCGGCAGCGGTGGAGCATCCTCCATTTCCCTCCCGCAGCCGTTTCCTGCGGCTGATTCCTGATCCCGCGACACAGGCTGCGGAGATTCTGTCGTTCTGTCTGCCATCCCCTGTTCCGGGCTTTGGTGGCGTGATTTCGAATATGCACGGTATCTGCGGCAGCGATCTGACACCACGATCTGCCGGTCTGCTGCCGGAGCGATCCGCACAATCGTCAGTCCTGGGGGAATATCCCCGCATTTCCACAGGGAAAGGGACGCTCTGCGAACCGGTTGCGAACCAGGATTCCAGCATCGGCTGCTGTTGCCGTCCGGGTCTGGAACTTCGTCTGCTGTGGTCCGCCATGCGTTCTTTTTTGCTGAAGCACCGCACTCTGCTGCTGTTTCTGGCTGTGCAGACGGTCAGTCTGGCAGCCGGACTGGCTGTTCAGCAGGCATTTCTGAAAGCGCATTCCGACTGGGTGGCCAGCCGCCGTCCCGCGACGCTTCCTGGGGATGATGGGGACCGGATCGTTCATCCCGACCGGACAGAAGCGGAACAGGCCGGCATTCATCTGCTTGCGTTCCTGTGGATTCTGATCCCTCAGCTGGCCACCACGTGTCTGCTGGCCGGGCGTCTGCGAAGCGACAGTGCGGGGAAAGCGTCCCGGTCTCAGAAGGATGCATTTCGGGCTGCCAGAGAACTGCTGCTTACGCGCGATGCGGTCATCTTCGGACTGGCCAAACTGGCCGAATCGCGTGACACCGATACCGGGATGCACCTGGAACGGATCGCCCTGTATTCAACGCGCCTGGCAGCCGCCATGCGGCGGGACCCGCGTTATCAGCAGCGGATCGATGCGGATTTCGTCAGAAACATCGGCGTCAGTTCTGCGCTGCACGACATCGGCAAGGTCGGTGTGGAAGATGCGGTCCTGCTGAAGCCGGCTCGTCTGACACAGGAAGAACGGGTTCGCATTCAGACGCACGCGCAACGGGGGGCCGACTGCATCTGTCAGATCGAACGGCGTCTGGGCGGATCGAACTTTCTGGCCATGGCCCGGGAGATCGCTCTGTGTCACCACGAACGATGGGATGGACGGGGTTATCCGTCCGGGCTGTCCGGAGACCGGATCCCGCTGGCTGCGAGGATTGTCGCCGTGGCCGATGTGTACGATGCCCTGCGTTCCCGACGCGTGTACAAGAAGGCCCGCAGTCACGACGAATGTGTGCGCATCATTCGTGAGGAAGCCGGGGCGCATTTCGATCCGGATGTGGTCGATGTGTTCCTGTCGATCGAACAGCAGTTTCGTGAAATTTCTGAACGCTGTGCAGATGACTCCCGGAACGGAACCGGTACCGGGCCGCGTTCCGACACGGGCCGGCTCACGGAAGCAGAAGCCCGCATTCTGGCGGACGTGACGGAGACGCTGCCGGCATCCACGAGAGTAGAATCTGCCTCCGCTGACAGGATCTCGGATCCGCCCGTGTGCCTGTCCGCCGGACACTCCAGTCCGCATGCGGAAACCGACCGGCTGTGACATCGGCATTTCTGCAGCATGTGAATTCCATGGACCTGCCATTATGAATGCGAACACGAGACATCTGCCGGGCGGCACGGCACGCAGCGAGCGAGTGCTGGAAGGCCTGCTGATCGCCATTGTCGGTGGACTGGTTCTTCTGCTGCACCTGACCGGCAGCATGAAGATGGTGGTCCTGCATCTGTTCTGCCTGCCTGTGGTCCTGGCCGGTTTTTTTCTGGGCCGTTATCGGGCCGGCGTGCTGGCACTGCTGAGTTTCGTGGCGGCTGCCGCAGTCGTCTCACAGGATCCCGGCGGCTTTGCGGGACCTGCCTCGCCTCTGCTGGCCGGTCTGGCCATGACGGTCTGGGGAGCGGTTCTGGGGCTGACGGCCATTCTGGTGGGAACACTGTGTGATGATCTGGTACGCCGAACCACAGAAGTTCACGAAGCCCATGTGGGGGTGATGGAAGTGCTGGCCCGTTATCTGCAGGCGGCCAATCCGCATCTGGAAAGCCGGGCCCGAAAGGTGGCCGGACTGTCGGAACAGGTGGCCCGGCGTATGCGGCTGTCGGAGCGGGAAATCGATGACATCCGTGTGGCGGCTCTGCTGATGGATATCGAAAACATCGAAATCACGGCACGAGTCATCAGAAAAGCCGTGGGACAGCTGGAAGATTCCGACCAGCAGGAACGGACGTTTCACGGCACGGAGCTGGTCAAGTCACTGGGACCGGTGCTTTCCGGAGTATTTCCGATTCTCCTGGCCAGTTCTCACAGTGAAATCGGGGCTGCTGCAGACGATG
Source organism: Planctomycetaceae bacterium (assembly GCA_015485495.1). Classification (GTDB taxonomy): domain Bacteria; phylum Planctomycetota; class Planctomycetia; order Planctomycetales; family Planctomycetaceae; genus S139-18. The sequence continues at coordinate 26,406 of WFTL01000133.1, read as the reverse complement.
CCGATCTGCCGTTCGGCTGCCGAATCATTCGCACGGTACGAGCGTGGGTCGATCTGACGAACGGCCCCTGCTGTCCGAACGACGTGCCGATTTCCGACCTGCTGGAAGAACTGAGTCTGAGCAGTGAGACGGAACATCATCCAGCGGTCCTGCATGCGCTGCGTCAGGTGATTGAACACGAACAGGCCGCAGACAGCCGGACGCCGGCCGCTGCTGTGTGCTGACACGGCGGCCTCGTGCGTGGTTCTTTTTACGTTTCGCATGTCGCCGAAACGGCTTCTGCGATATGGTGACGTCTCCCGGACCAGCCAGCCGCAGTCTTCCGGAGGGAGGCTGCGAAGCACACAGAATGCCGGATTTCGGCTGGGAAGGGACAGGGAGGACGAGCACGGAGCCGCTCATGGGACAGCCTTTCGTGCTGATCGACGGATACAACCTGCTGCACGCGGCCGGACTGGCGCGCCGGCAGTATGGTCCGGGGGACCTGCATGTCTGCCGGCAGCGGCTGCTGCAGCAGCTTTCGGCGCATCTGGATGAAACGGCAGCTTCCCGAACGACAGTTGTTTTCGACGCGATCGGCGGCGACGACGATGCCGATCGGCATCAGACGATCCACGGGCTGTCCGTTGTGTTCGCTCCGGCCGGGACGGATGCGGACACGGAACTGGAACGACTCATCGCTGCCCACAGTGCACCGCGCCGGCTTCTGGTCGTGTCGGGCGACCGCCGCATCCGCAGGGCCGCTCAGCGCCGCCGCTGCCGCAGTGTCGACAGCCACACGTTCTGGTCGGGCCTGACCGGCCCGGGGGACCCGGGCGATCTGTCGGAGCCGGCAGTCGACCGTTCGGATCGGCGGCCGCCGGATACGGTGTTCGACACCGATTATCTGTCGCAGCTCGAATCCGAACTGGAAGATCTCTGAAGGCCGGGCCGCTGGAAAGCCGGCGCGTCGGATGCCACACTGGCGCCCATGCCGAGTGCCGAACAGTATCTGAAACCGGAAGTCATCCGACACATTTCCCGACTGGATCTCCGTGCGCGGTTCATCGTTCAGGGGTTTCTCAGCGGCCTTCATTCCAGTCCGTTTCAGGGATTCAGCGTCGAATTCAGCGAACACCGGCGCTACAACCCGGGAGACGACCCGCGGGACATCGACTGGAAAGTGTTCGCTCGAACAGATCGCATTTATGTCCGCCGCTACCAGGCAGAAACCAACATCACCGGTTACGTGCTGATGGATCTGTCGCGCAGCATGGCCTACACGTACCGACAGGAACTGACGAAGTTCGATTATGCCATCTGCCTGGCAGCCGCGATTTCCTGGCTGATGATTCACCAGCAGGACCCCGTGGGGCTGTTCACGTTCAGCGACCGCATCCGGCACAGTCTGCCGGCCCGCAGCCGGCGTTCACAGCTGAACAGCCTGCTGGCGGTGCTGCAGCAGAGCCGCCCGGAAGGCGGCAGCGCGATTGCCGACAGCCTGACCCGGATCGCGTCTCTGGTGCGCCATCGCAGCCTGCTGATGGTGATGTCCGACCTGCTGTCGGACCCGGATGACATCATCAGCAGTCTGCAGATGCTGCGTCATGCGGGGCACGATGTCATTCTGTTTCATGTGCTGGACGAAGCCGAAGTGACCTTTCCGTTTTCCGGCAGCGTCGATCTGAAGGAACCGGAATCGGGGGAACACCGAATCGTCGACGCCGCGGGAATCCGTACCGATTACCTGGATGCGCTTCAATCGCTGCGGACGCAGTATCAGCAGGCCTGTTTTTCCACGGGAGCCGACTACGTGCCGCTGGATACCAGCATGCCCTTCGACCGCGCTCTGACAGAATACCTGTTTCAGCGGCAGGCCCGTTTCTGAACTCCGTCAGCCGATCCGGTCGATCTGCTGCAGCAGACGGACCATTTCCACCGCTGCCAGAGCGGCTTCTTCGCCCTTGTTGCCCACCTTTCCGCCGGCCCGGTCCAGGGCCTGGTCCATGGTTTCGCAGGTGATCACACCGAATGTGACCGGCACGCCGGTCGTCTGCATGACGGACATCAGCCCGGCAGCCACCTGGCTGTTGATGTATTCGTGATGGGACGTGGCTCCCTGAATCACGGCTCCCAGACAGATGACGGCGGAATAGCGGCCGCTGGATGCCAGCCGTGATGCGGCCAGAGGAATCTCGAAAGAACCGGGCACCTGCACCTGATCGATCGCCTCCCGGTCGCCTCCCAGACGCACGATCGTGTCGACGGCACCGCGGGCCAGCCGTTCCGTAATCAGTTCGTTGAAACGAGACACCACGATGGCGAACCGTTCTCCGGCCGCTGACAGTTGTCCCTGAATCATTCGTGTCATGGTGATCGGTCCGGATTCCGCCGCAGGGCCCGGAACGCGCTGTCCCCTGCGGCCGGCGGTGGGAAGGTTCAGTCCGTCAGCTCAGATTCATGGTCAGCAGAAATTCGGCGTTCGATTTCGTCCGCTGCAGGCGGCTGGTGAGAAGTTCCATGGCTTCCACCGGATTCATGTCGTTCAGAACCCGCCGCAGCAGCCAGACTTTCTGCAGTTCGTCTTCATTCATCAGAAGTTCTTCGCGGCGCGTTCCCGACCGGTTGATGTCGATCGCCGGCCAGACGCGTTTTTCTACCAGTCTGCGGTCCAGATGGAGTTCGGTGTTTCCGGTGCCTTTGAATTCTTCGAAGATTACTTCGTCCATGCGACTGCCTGTATCAACCAGAGCAGTTGCGACGATTGTCAGACTGCCGCCTTCCTGGACCGACCGGGCGGCTCCGAAAAAGCGTTTGGGATGCTGCAGAGCCGTGGCATCGACTCCACCGGACAGTGTCTTGCCGGAGTTGGGGATTTCCGTATTCCAGGCCCGTGCCAGCCGCGTGATCGAATCGAGAAAGATGATCACGTCCTGGCCGTATTCCACCATCCGTTTGGCCTTTTCGATGACCATTTCCGAAACCTGAATGTGTCGGGATGCCGGCTCATCAAACGTGCTGCTGACCACCTCGCAGTTGGTTCCCTTGAGCCGCTGTTCCATGTCGGTGACTTCTTCGGGCCGTTCATCGATGAGCAGCATGATGACGTAGGCATCCGGGTGGTTCTGCCGAACGGCCCGGGCGAGCTGCTGCATCAAAATCGTTTTTCCGGCCCGGGGCGGCGACACGATCAGCCCCCGCTGGCCCATGCCGATGGGGGCCACCAGGTCCACAACGCGGGTACTGATCGAATCGCTGTTGTCGGAAATGCGCAGCCGCCGATCCGGATGCAGGGGGGTCAGGTCGTCGAAGAACACCCTGGTCGTGAGCAGCCCCGGGTCCTGCCCGTTGATCGCTTCCACGCGCAGCAGAGCGAAATACCGTTCGTTTTCCTTGGGCGGGCGGATCTGTCCGGCCACGGTGGCGCCGGTCCGCAGTCCGAACCGCCGAATCTGACTGGGACTGACGTAGATGTCGTCCGGACACGGCAGATAGTGGTAGTCCGGACTGCGCAGGAATCCGAAGCCGTCCGGCAGGATCTCCAGCGTCCCCTCACCGAACATGAGTCCGTTCATCTGCGTGCGTTCTTTGAGAATCCGGAAGATCAGATCCTGCTTTTTCAGCCCGCTGTATTCCGTAAGCTGTTCCCGTTTCGCAACCTTCAGCAGTTCAGCCATCGTCATTTTCTGCAGTTCGGCGATGTTGATATCGGCCGGCTGCGCGTCTGAACCGTTCGGCCGATCCTCCGATGCGGCCGCAGAGTCTGCCGATTTTCTTCGTGTTGTTCGCGACGGCTGATTCATGACAGGTGGAGTCTCCCGTCTTTCAGGCAGATGAGGGGGCGGTCTGCGTGAGGATCTGTCGCAGAACGTCCGTCATCTGCCGGGCGGCTGCGTCGATGGTTCCCGAATTGTCCACAATGAAGTCGGCGTGCGACCGTTTCCTGTCCAGAGGCCACTGAGTGTGTTCGCGGCGTTCCAGTTCTTCTGCGGACCAGCCACGGTCCCGGAGAACGCGTTCCCGGCGCTGCTCGACCGGCGTGTCGATCCAGATCAGCCGGTCGCACACATCGGCCCAGCCGGCCTCCAGAAGCAGGGCCGCATCCAGAACCACGGCATCGCAGGTCGGTGCCGTCTGGTGAATCTGCTGTTCCATCTGCTGCCGAATGGCCGGATGCATGATGGCATTCAGACGTCTGCGGGCGGCGACCTGGTCGTCCGAAGAGCCGAACACGATGTCTGCCAGACGTTCGCGGATCACCTGTCCGTTCGCATCGAATACGGCCGACCCGAATTCGTCACGGATCTGATTCTGCATGGAAGGATCTTCCAGCAGACGGTGGCCGATGCGGTCCGCATCGATCACCGCCAGGCGGAAATCCGTGACGCGGCGCACGACCGACGATTTGCCGGAACCGATGCCGCCAAGAATGCCGATGACCGGCACGTTCATGGGATGGAATCTGCTGAGAGAATCAGGAGACGGGAGCGGTCAGAATGCCAGATACGATCGGCCGGTGGCGCATGCCAGAGGCCATGTGACAGATCCGGAACGAATCTGTCGGGAATTCAGAACGGGAAGGGTGTCGCAGAAATCGCGTCTGACAGAACTGCCAGTATGAGAAACTTCAGAGGAAGCATCGATGGCGGCTGCGGTGAAGACAGCCGGACCGACGATGATCTGAAAATCGTCCGGGATGGCATCCTGAATGTCAACGACTAGACTTTGAAGCTGCGAATTTTCCGCTCGAATGCCGCCTCGCTTCGAGCCCCGGGACCACTCCGCGGCGGAAGGCGAGATCAACCGGTTTCCAGAAGACGCAAAGTGCAGGCTATGACGGACGTAACGGATCGGCTGCGGAAGGCGGCTCAGGAAGGACTGCTGGCAGGCGAAACGGAAACCCACGTGCTGGAGTGGCTTTCCCGGGACTGGCTGAAACCCTGGCGCGGCCGCATCGAGGACCTGATCCGCCAGGAAGACTGGGACACACTCAACCGGCTGTTCTGGACCCGCATTCCCTTCGGGACCGGTGGTCGCCGCGGTCCGATGGGGGAATTCGGCCCGGCGACCATCAACGACCGGACCATCGCGGAATCCGCCTGGGGACTGGCTGCCTGGCTGCGCCGATCGACCGGTTCCGCAGGCGGTTCGGCAGTCATCGCTCACGACACACGGCACCAGTCCCGGCACTTCGCCGAACAGACCGCATCCACTCTGGCGGCCTGCGGACTGCAGGTGTTTCTGTTCGAATCGCACCGCAGCACGCCGGAACTGTCGTTCGCCGTCCGGCATCTGCACTGCGATGTGGGAGTCATGATATCCGCATCGCACAACCCGCCGGCCGACAACGGATTCAAGGCCTACTGGAACAACGGCGCCCAGGTCATCGCTCCTCACGACCAGGGCATCATCCGTGAAGTGGCTGCCGCGCAGGACATTCCCTCGGTGGATTTTTCGGAAGCCGTCGCTGACGGCCGCATCCGGATCGTGGGTGACAAGATCGATCGGAAGTATGTGGCTGCTGCAGCGGGTCTCAGCCAGTCAACTGCACGAGACATTGCGGCCGTGTTCACGCCGCTGCACGGCACCGGGGAAACGTCCGTGTGGCCCGTTCTGCGCGAAGCCGGATTCACGGACGTGGTTCTGTTCGAAGGTCACCGCAGGCCCGATGGCGATTTCCCCGGCGTTCCGAATCAGCTTCCCAACCCGGAACTGACCGCCGTGTTCGACCCGGTCATCGACTGGATCCGGACAGAAAACCACCCCGCGGAACTCATTCTGGCTTCCGATCCGGATGCCGACCGCCTGGGGGTCATGGTGCGGGACCGGAACGGGCGCTTCGTACCGCTCACTGGCAACCAGACCGGTGCCCTGCTGGCCGACTATCTGCTGAAGAAACGACAGGACAACGGGCGTCTGCATCCGGACGACTACGTCGTGGAAACCCTCGTCACCACGCCTCTGACCCGGGCTGTCACCGAAGCATACGGCGCCACGGCGGTGTACGAACTGCTCGTGGGATTCAAGTACATCGCCCAGACGATGGAAGAACGCGGCACGCAGCATTTCGTTTTCGGTACGGAAGAATCCATCGGATTTCTGGCGGGTGATTACTGTCGCGACAAGGACGGAGCCGTTGCCGCTCTGCTTGTTCTGGAACGAGCTGCCGAACTGAAAGCCGAGGGACGCAGTCTTCTGGATGCACTCGACGATCTGCATCGCCGCCATGGCTTCCACTGTGAAAGTCAGAAGTCGATTTACTGCGAAGGCCCGACCGGCAGAGACCGCATCGACCGCCTCATGCAGACTCTGCGGACGAACCCGCCATCGCAGCTCGGCTCTGTCCAGCTCGTCGATGTCACCGACTACCAGAACGGCCGGCGTTTTCAGCCGGGTTCCGGAAATGTCCTGGCTGATGCCGTCGACGGACCTCGTGGGAATCTGCTGTTTTTCCGTTCCGACCCGCATCAGCCCGTTCGGGTGCAGATCGCCGTGCGTCCCTCCGGCACGGAACCGAAGATCAAGTTCTATTTCTTCTGTCAGTCGGACCTGTCCGGTCCGGAAGACCTGCCGCGGGCCCGCCTGGCCGGCGATGCGAAACTCAGCGAAGTCCAGACCGCTCTGACTGCCTGGGCGGATGCGCACACTGCGGAAGACTCCGTTTCCGATCCGGTCTGAGGCCGGCATCAGAACTTCATCTGGAATTCCACTCGGCCACCCTGCCCGACGCCGCGGCCTTCCCGCTTCGACACGAATCCGTCGACGACGATCAGCCAGTGCTGACTGAGCTTCTTTTGCCAGCGGAATCCCGCTGCCGCAGCGGCCTGGTCCGTGCTGTCCGTGTCCTGCCGGCCGCCCACTTCCAGAATGAGCTGCTGCCGCGTGTCGTCGAAGAACATCTGGTATCCCAGACTGGCTCCGACCACATTCGTCGCCTGGCTGTTCAGCGGAGCCGCATAACGGCCCAGTCCGGGGGCTGTGAACAGAATGCCCGTCTGCCCCAGCGGGCCGCCGGCGAGCGGTCCGCGGGAAGCCGACGTGAACTGATCGATGGCCCAGAAGGCATTCAGATACACCAGGTCGTGCGTGTGATGGGGCGTCCAGGAAAACTGGCTGAACAGCAGTTCTCCCTGACCGGCAAGTGGAGTTTCCGCCGTGGTGGGAAAAGAGGCCAGGAAATGCACGGAAGAATTGTAGATGTTCCGGTATCCCGAGATCCGCTGAATGGCACTCAGACCCGTCACCAGAAGATCGTCCGTGCGGCGATCCGACCACACCCAGGCGATGTCCGCATTGATCGTACTGCCGCGGACATCGCTTTCCGTGAACAGACCGATCAGGCGGGCACGGCCATCCGGCAGAGCGAGGCCGGCGGGAGTCATCCGATTGATGTCATTCCAGGCCCACACGGCGGTGACCCGCACGTTGAGATGGCCGTGTCCCTGAAGCGTGTTGCGGGTGACCGTCACGGCGTCGATGCGGTCTTCATTCAGCAGCAGCCCCTGCTGAAACAGCATCGGCTGCCGACCCACAGAAAATCCCCAGTCCAGAGCCCGCCTGTCGTCGGGGTCCAGGCGGGGAAAGATTTCGCCGAAATCCCCTTCGAAAAACAGTGTCTGGACGCCGTCGTTCCAGGCATCCAGCGGTCGTCCACGATCGAAATCGTAACCGGTGAATCGCCGCACCGCACCGGCCTGCTCATCCAGCGGGCGCAGCCCCAGAACCAGTCGTTCGGTTCCGGTCAGGTTGAGCTGGGAGAACAGGTCCAGACGATTGGCCCATTCGGAAACATGCCCCGGAGCACCGCTGTCGAAATAACTGACGCCCGTTCTCAGTGTGCCGAAAACCCACAGCGACGGACGCCAGATGGCTCCCGTCGGCAGACGGATCCCCTGTTTCAGAAACCCGGGGGCCAGAAACCGTTCGCCCGTTTCTACCAGCAGGCGAGGGCGGCCGGGAATCGGCCGCATGCCCAGGGGCTGACTGCTCAGCGAGGTCGTCACGCGGTCGTGTTCCGCGTGTAGGATGTGGGAAGCGATTTCGGCGGCCGGTTCCGCCGGCTTCGAAAGCAGCTCCGGAAGGTGTTCCAGAAACTGACCGATCGGTGGCGGTTCGGGCTGAGGGACGTTCGGGTCGTAGACGACAGCCGGAGCGAACGGGTTGCCGAAAGATTCACCATACGTGGCCACGCCGGGCCGGGCATCGCCTTCCGGAACAGGCGGGGTTTCGACCGAACCTTCCGTCGGAACCGGTTCGTACGACACCACCGCGGCAGCGCGCTCCGTCCTGTCGGCCGGTCCTGATCCTGATGCGACGATCAGGATCAGGACCGGCAGCAGAACGGTCCGGACAATGCCGTGATGCCGGGAAACGGGTTTCATCGGACGACAATTTCTGATGTTCCTGCTGCCGCCGTTCGGCAGACCGGCTGTCAACAGGTCTGGTCTGTTACCGAACCGTGACCACGGCCGTTCGTTCATGAACAATCAGGTGACCGGCGACAATGCGCTGAGCCACCTGACGGGCGTTCATCCCGTAATCGAATCCGGCAGAAGAGATTTCATGAATGAGATTTACAGGGACCATTCCGGCGATGAGCTGCACCTGGATTGTGTAGGGGCCCGGGCAGGGGACCTGGCGTCCCCGCAGCGAGTACACGGCTGAGATCTTGCCGCCTGGTTCGATGTTCTGTTTGTGTTTTCTGGCACCGATCGGCCGACCGAGCACCGTGAAGGGGCGTGTGGACGGGCGCACGTACGGCAGCGGATCCAGCGAGAACGGCACGTTGAGCACCTGCTCGCGTTCGCCTCCCCGCAGATTCCGGGTAACGAAGCGCGACTGCAGGGAGACGAGCTGCCGGTCGAGCGGCAGCAGGCCGTTGTGAACATAGCGGGAATGGCTGTCCCGGAGATCTCCGTTGGGATCCAGGTCTCCGGACTGAAACACGAGCCGGCCGTCTGGTGCCCACACATGCACTCTCAGAAAGACGACACGCTCCGCGTCGAATCCTGTGGGAACGGAATGACCGGTCGTTCCGTTCGACAGTTCGGTTTCGAAGTCGATGCGATCGGAATCGCAGCGCCGCACCCGAATCGGTCCGAGCCGATACCCTGCCTTCAGCAGCCGCAGCCGGGCATCGGCTGCTTCGGCGAGCAGCCGGCCCTGTTCCTCCAGAATCCGGCGGGCCGCCCGGCGCCGCTGCGGACTGTTCCAGGGCGACGGAAACCACCGGTCCGGACTCACCGTGCTTTCGAATGCATCCGTTCCCCAGCCGCCGGCATCGTCGAACAGCAGCCATTCCCGCATGGTGGCCAGCCCGGTTTCGTGGAACTCCCCATCGGTGGCCTGATCGATCAGATCGACCGTTCCTTCTTCACGGATCGCCGTGCGATGGTGCGGGAACAGGCCCCGGTGAACGATCGAATAGTCCGGGCCCACAACCATGTGATTGGCATGGCGCCTCGGGGGAGTCGTCACATTGCCGATGACGGCCGCCGGACCGCACGAGTAACCATTCGGTTCGCCCGGAGAAATCCCCATATGACAGTCCTGGCAGGTGTGGCCGTGGATGCGGGCCGCCGGCGACTGCTTGTATTCCGAAAAGGCGTCTTCCAGACGAAAACCATCCGGTGCGAACACATCGTGGCACACCGCGCAGAATCCGGGTCGGATGAGCTGAAAGAATCGGTAAGATGCTCCATGGATATCGCGTCCCCGGACCTGAGGCTCCTTTCTGGTTTTCAGAACACCGTAGCGGTCCGGATCTGCCAGAATCTGCCGCAGCACGGCGCTGCCGCGCGGACCGTACACCGGCTGATGCAGATCGCCGGGAACCAGCGCCACGCGCCCGGCTCCTTTTCCCCATGCCTGATTGATGCGGTGACAGACCACGCAGGTCACGCCTTCGCGCGACACCGGATGACGGTTCAGATTGCTCGTGCTGACCGGTTCGTTCAGCGCCATTCCCACCGGAGTGTGACAGCGGATGCAGAAGTCTCCCAGGGTGCCGGAAGTCAGCGTGTTCAGACGGTTCGCCATGGCATGGAACACCGGACTGAGCTGAGCGTAGGCGTGCGATGACACGGACCATTCCCGGAAATGCCGCGGATGACAGGCAGCGCACTGCCGGGCTGACGGGAAACAGTTGTCCCGGAACACATCCGCATGCACCTGATCGATGGCCTGTTCGTAAAGAGTCCGCGGGTCGTCGGGATCCGGATCGGCAGATTCTGCCGCTGCCAAAGTTCCCGACAGAGCGCACACGGCCAGGGCCATCCCGGCCACGATAAAACGGCCGAACTGTGGTTCCCGTTCGAGCCACACTCGGAATGGGTGTTTCGTCCACACGTTTTTGCTGCTTCAGATGGGATCCATCGCGGTGCGCGCAATCCAGCGGTCTGCGCAAAATCTGCGGAATATGCCCGATATATCGGCGTAAAGAAGTCCCGTTCTGCATCTGAACTGGCTGTCACAGCACGTTCCGGGAATCTGCCAGAATACCCGCAGGCCGGCAGATTCCGACAGGGGCAGGGAAACCACGTGAGTCGCAGGCAGATGGCAATTGGCGGCTGCTCCTGGCACAATGCGGTCGAATGAAGGTCGCCATCATCACCGCCGGCAGCGCCAGCATGTTCTGCGGATCCTGCATGCAGGACAACACCCTGGCCCGTGCGCTCATGCAGGCCGGCAACGACGTGGCCCTCATTCCTATGTACACACCGATTCGGGTTGATGAAACAGATGTGAGCGGTCCTCAGGTGTTTCTGGGGGCTGTCAACGTGTATCTCGATTCGGTCCTTCCCGGGTGGTCGCGGCTGCCGCGTTTTCTGAAATCCTGGCTGGATCATCCACAGCTTCTGAAACGTCTCACACGCCGCAGCAGCGCCACCGATGCGGCTCAGCTCGGCTGGCTGACCGTCGACATGCTGCAGGGCCCCCGCGGACCGCAGCGACGGGACATCGAACAGCTCGTCTCCTATCTGACTGCAGATCTGCAGCCGGATGTGGTGATCTTCAGCAACGCGCTCGTTTCCGGAATCGTGCCGACTCTGAAACACGTCTGGAACGGGCCGATCGTGTGTCTGCTGCAGGGGGACGATATCTTTCTGGACGCTTTGCCGGAACGATGGCGCAGGACAGCCGTGGATCTTGTGCGGGACAACTGCCGGCACTTCGATCGGCTGTGGGCACACAGTCACTGGTATGCCGATGAACTGGCATCGAACATCGGACTGGACCGCGATCGCTTCGACATCATTCCGCTGAGTCTCGATACCGGCATTCCTTCTCCCGTACCGGAGCGGCGTTCAGACGGGGAACGCCGACGTGTCGTGGGGTACTTCGCCCGCGTGTGTCCGGAAAAGGGGGCCGATCGGTTCCTGAACCTGGCGGCTCGCACAGTGCCACGGCATCACGAAGTCGACTTTCGAATCGCCGGGTACCTGCCCGAACGGCACCGCCGCTGGTTTCTCGATCATCTGCAGAACGTGCAGAACGATGTCGGTTTCGATCGGCTGTGCTGGATGGGAAGTCCGGAAACGCGTCAGGAAAAATTCGCGTTTCTGGCCAGTCTGGATCTGCTGTGCGTTCCCGAACGTTATCGGGAACCCAAAGGACTGTTCGTTCTGGAAGCGGCTCTTGCCGGGGTGCCTTCGCTTCTGCCGCGGCACGGAGCTTTTCCGGAACGGATTGCCGAACTGGGCCAGGGATGGCTGTACGATCCGACATCGGAAGAGGCTCTGGACCGTGCTCTGTCAGACGCCATTCGACAGCTCGGTCAGGTCAGTGGCGACGCTCTGAGAAACGCCGCTGTAACGGCTTTCGGAATGGACCGGACCGGTCCGATCATTTCAGAACGTCTGCAGGCCCTGCCGCAGAACGTGGGACGGCGTCCCTGACGGAATATTCCGGTCAGGGACGCCGCTCGATGCAGATTCAGAAAGAAGCCGGATCACCACCATCCATGGACGTGGCCGCCGTGATGAATCGGGACATGGACATCATGATGGCCCGCGTGGTGATAACCGGGGTAATAGCCGTTGTACCCGTAGTAATTGAAATGGTGTCGCTGGTAATGGCCCCAGCCGTGATGACGGCTTTGACTCCAGCCGTGATGGCCGCCCCGGCCGCGGTGTCCCCCGTGATGGCCTCCGTGGCGACGGCCGGCTTCGGCAGAATTCAGGCCCGTGCCCAGCAGAATCAGGGCTGTCAGAGTGATGGTGGCGAGCGTTTTCATGATCGTGTCTCCAGGTGCGAAAGGTTGAAGGTTGCCGTGCGACACCTTCAGGAACGGCCCTGCAGACGCGCTGTTACAGAATCCTCGAAAAAAGTGTGTGCGTGTCTCCTGGTTTCCCCGGGGCGCGACGGGGGAGCCATTGTTGCGGCCTGGATCTGCAGTCCGCAGACACGTTCGTCCCGGAGTGCGGCGCAGCAGGGACCGTGTATGTGAGGCGGTTCACACGGAGCCGTCTGCGGGCAGGAGAACGGCGGTCGAATGAGAAGATATCCGTAAACAGCACCTGCCGATTCCCGTCACATCCTGTGTCGGAGCGGTCTCGATCGGCACTTCGTGCTGCGTCGGTGCCCTCAGGGATTCTGAATGTCCGCAGGGGAAGTCCCATGAAGCTGCTGCGTTTCTGTTGTCGTCGACGTGTAGTGATGATTCTGGTGGTCGCCATGGCGGGGCTGTCGGTGACGGATGCATCGGCCCAGTCCGGATCCCGGGGCAGTGGGCGCCGGCCGATGCGTCGGATGCCATCCGATTCCGGTTCGTCGTCACGGCAGTCTGATCAGGGACGCTTTGAACAGCGGTTGTGGGCGTACCTGCAGGCGCAGAAATACCGCAACTGGGCTCCCGTTCCCGGCCGCAGCGGTGAGGCGTATTCGGGGCAGAGCCCTCACGGAGCGTTCCTGAAAATGTATCTGAACCGCACGGCAGCCGGTCACCCGACCGATCTGCCGGACCTCGCCATCATTGTGAAGGAGAACTACCGAAACGACGGAACGACACTGGCTGCCATCACCGTGATGTACCGTACGCGAAACTACAATCCGGAAGCCGGAGACTGGTACTGGATCAAATACAATCCCGACGGTTCTGTCGCCCGGGCCCCGGCCGATCAGGGAGGCATGCTGCTGTCCGGACGACCGGCCGGGTGCATCGCCTGCCACAGCAGTGCAGAAGGGGATGACTACGTGTTCTTCAACGACCCGGCAGAACACAACGAATAACCGGGGGCCGGTGACCTGCCGGCCGGGCAGGTGGCTCATTTTTTTCGTGCCCGGGCCCAGGCGTCGCGCAGAGTCACCGTTCTGTTGAAGACCTTCTTTTCGTCGCTGCTGTCCGGATCGACGCAGAAATATCCCAGGCGTTCGAACTGGAACCGGTCGCCCGGCATCGCGTCCGCCAGGGACGGTTCCAGCCAGGCTTCCGGAACGACCCGCAGTGAATCGGGATTCAGATTGCTTTTCCAGTCCTGCGATTCGTCTGCAACTTCATCCGGATGTTCCACGGAAAACAGATGGTCGTACAGGCGGACTTCGGCGGAAACGGCATGCCGGGCGCTGACCCAGTGGAGTGTGGCTTTGACACGGCGTCCGTCGGGAGCCGTACCGCCCCGCGTGTCCGGATCGACCGTGCAGTGCAGTTCGATGACCCGGCCGTCGCTGTCGTGGACGACGTTTTCACAGCGAATGAAGTACGCATAACGCAGACGCACCTCCCGGCCGGGGGCCAGGCGGAAAAACTTCTTCGGCGGATCTTCCATGAAGTCGTCACGTTCCAGCCACAGTTCGCGGCTGAACGGCACCATCCGCGTGCCCGCGGATTCGTCTTCCGGATTGTTGACGGCTTCCAGCAGTTCTTCCTGGTCTTCCGGATAGTTCGTCAGCACAACCCGAATCGGATCCAGGACCGCCATGCGGCGTTCGGCTGTTTTGTTCAGATCTTCACGGATGCAGTTTTCCAGAACGACCATGTCCGTGACGGCGTTGTGTTTCGTGACGCCCACCCGGGCACACAGGCTGCGAATGGCGGCCGGAGTGCAGCCGCGGCGCCGCAGGCCGCGCAGCGTGGGAAGGCGGGGGTCATCCCATCCGTTCACATGACCGCCTTCCACCAGTTCCAGCAGCCGCCGCTTGCTCATCACGGTCCACGTCAGGTTCAGGCGGTTGAATTCGATCTGCCGCGGGTGATGAATTCCAAGTGCTTCGCAGAACCAGTCGTACAGCGGGCGGTGGTTTTCGAATTCCAGCGTGCAGATGCTGTGCGTGATCTTTTCCAGAGAATCCGACTGGCCGTGCGTGTAATCGTACGTGGGGTAGATACACCATTTGCGTCCGGTGCGGTGATGTTCCACGTGCCGGATACGGTACATGATCGGGTCGCGCATGAGCATGTGGGGGTGGGCCATGTCGATCTTGGCGCGCAGCACATGGGCTCCTTCCGGAAACTCTCCGGCTTTCATACGGCGGAACAGATCGAGATTTTCCTCCACGCTGCGACTGCGGTAGGGGCTGTCGGTGCCCGGTTCCGACGGAGTGCCGCGGCCGGCCCGGATTTCTTCCAGAGACAGGCTGCACACGTAGGCCCGTCCGTCCCGAATGAGCTGTTCGGCCCATTCGTAGAGCTGATCGAAATAATCCGATGCGAAGTACAGCCGATCCCCCCAGTCGAAACCCAGCCAGCGGATGTCTTCCTTGATGGATTCGACGTATTCGCTGCTTTCGGTTTCCGGATTTGTATCGTCGAACCGCAGATTGGTCAGACCACCGTACTCTTCGGCAATCCCGAAATTCAGGCAGATGCTCTTGGCATGACCGATGTGCAGATAGCCGTTCGGTTCCGGCGGAAATCGTGTGCGGATCCGGCCGTCGCAGCGGCCGCTGCGCAGATCTTCGTCAATGATCTGTCGAACGAAGTCACGGGATTCAGAGGACGTCGAATCGTTCATGAAAGACGCTGTGTCCGAAGAAAATCGGGAACGGGAACTGTTCGGCCTGACGGCAAAAGTCGCCCCTGACGCGACCGGACCAATACCAGAACCGGCGGCCGGGACAAAGCCTGGATCGGTCGGCACCCGATTCCCGGTCGGAAGCCGACACCGGACAGCGGAAATCAGCCGTCTTCAACGCTGCCTCCGGCCCGGCCGGCCGGCACAGCAGCCTGCGCAGGGCTGTCGAGAATCGGGATGGGGAAATCCGCCGACGGGGTGTGTTCGCGGGTCATGATCTTTTCCAGCCGTCTGAGGATGTCGGGGTGTTCTGAAGACACATCGTGCTGTTCAGATGGATCATCGGCCAGATTGTAAAGTTCCGTGCGGATGCGGGTGGCTTTGAGCAGCTTCTGACGCACGGCTTTCCAGTCGCCCGCACGGACGGACTGCTGTCCGCCATATCCGGTGAATTCCCGGTACAGAAACGGGCGGGCCTGCTGGTGGTGTCCCGTGAGGGTCGGCAGGAGACTGATGCCGTCACAGGCAGACGGAACCGCATCGGCCGCTCCCACGATGTCCAGCAGCGTGGGCAGCCAGTCTTCGAAGCCGCTGACGAAGTCGCTGCTGGTTCCGCCAGGCACATGTCCGGGCCAGCGCACGATTGTGGGAACCCGGATTCCTCCTTCGTACAGCGATCCTTTCAGGCCTCGCAGTTCGCCCACGCTGCGAAAAAATTCGTAATCGACTTCGTCCTTCACGTGACTGGTGCCGTTGTCGCTGCTGAAAATCACGATCGTATTGTCGCTCAGCCCCAGTTCATCCAGCAGGTCCAGAACGCGTCCCACGTAACGGTCCAGCCGGCTGATCATCGCTGCGTAAGCGGCCCGCGGTGTGAAATGCGGAGTGTACCCGCCGCGGCGGCGGGTGAACGGCGGGTCGTTCCAGCCCAGTTCCAGATACGGTTTCAGATCGTCTTCGGGAACATGCAGCGCCAGATGGGGAATGACGCTGGGGTAGTAGCAGAAGAACGGTTCGTTTCGATGTTCCCGGATGAACTGCAGCACCTGTTCGTTGATGCGGTCCGGTGCGTAATCCTGTCCCTGAAAACGGCGGTAACTTTTCGGATCGGACGGATCGGCATTCTGCGGCAGTCCGGCGTGACCGGGAACGGGAGGGTTGTTGTTCAGGTCGATCCGTCCGTTGTCGACTCTGAGAAACGCCGGATAGTAACTGTGGGCATGGGCCTGGCACAGATAGCCGAAGAACCGTCGAAATCCCTGGTTCAGGGGGACGCCTTCGGAACCAGGGCCTCCCAGTCCCCACTTGCCGAACGCACCGCACACGTAGCCTCTGTCCCGCAGCAGTTCGGCCAGAGTGATTTCGCTGTCGGGCAGGGGCCACTGGCCTTCCGGCGGTGTGGATCGATTGTTGCGAACCCACGCATGTCCGGGATGCTTCCCGGTCATCAGGACACAGCGCGACGGAGCGCACACCGCGTTTCCGCTGTAGTGCTGAAGAAGCTTCATCCCCTGTTCGGCCAGATGATCCAGGCGGGGCGTGCGGATTCTCGTCTGTCCGAAACATCCGAGTTCACGATATCCCAGATCATCGGCCACGATCAGGACGATGTTCGGCGGTGTCTGGGAAACCGTCCCGGCCCGTCCGGCCGCTGCCAGCACCATCAGGGCGGCGGCTGTCAGCAGTCGTTTCATCAGCATCACGGTGTCTCCGGCAGGGGGCCCGCCTGCCGTCCGGAAAACGGGGCCGGCGAGAGGATTCAGCGCAGGGCGTGCTGTTCTGTGTAGCGACTGCCGCGGGAACCGTCAAAGATTCTTTCCCTGTGAAAGCTGGCAGGCTGATGCGACGGGCCGTGCGAACTGCAGCCCCGACAGCGTGGATTGTGAGATATCCGTGAAATCCTGCTGAAGAAGTGGTACACTTTTCTGCCCTTCCCTATCACGATTCCCCGCCTGGTCTGTCCTGCCCTGGAATGATGCGGCGCTGCCATCGACATTCTGTTGTTCTGCTCCTTGGCTCTGTTTTCTGTTCGACGGCGTTCGGAACAGAAGCGGAACCGGTGGAGATCGATTTTCAGAACGACGTTGTTCCCATTCTGACTCGGCAGGGCTGCAACCAGGGAGCATGTCACGGGAAGGCACGCGGGCAGGGCGGCTTTCAGCTTTCCCTGCTGGGTTTCGATGCCGATTTCGATTTCGATGCCATTACGAAACAGGCCCGAGGTCGACGGGTGTTTCCTGCCGCGGCGGACCGCAGCCTTCTGCTGGCCAAACCGGCCGGCCGGATTCCTCATGGCGGCGGACTGCGGCTGCCGGCAGACAGCGCGGAATACGCCGTCATCCGAAACTGGATTCGTCAGGGGATGCCGCGTCGGGCTCCTGAGGCTCCTGCTCTGGAAGCCGTCTCTGTTACGCCGGATTCGGTTGTGCTGGCGTGGGGGCAGCAGCAGGCTCTGCGCGTGACGGCCCGGTACGACGACGGGTCGACGCGCGATGTCACTCATCTGGCTCTGTTCCAGTCGAATGAAGCGCCGATCGCCGCGGTGGATGAATCCGGTCTGCTGACCGCCGGTTCCATCACCGGAAGCACGGCCGTGATGGCGCGATTCATGGGACGGATCGCCGTCTGCGACGTACTCATTCCGCGCCCCGAACCCGTTCCGGATGAAGAATACGATCGGCTGCCTGTCCGGAATTTTATCGACGAACTGGTCTGGCAGCGTCTGAAACAGCTGCACATCACGCCGTCGGAACGGTGCAGTGATTTCGTGTTTCTGCGCCGCGTGACGATCGACCTGTGCGGCCGGATTCCGACTCCGGAAGAGGTCGATGCGTTCCTCACGGATGATCGTCCGGACAAACGGGCACGGCTGGTCGACCGGCTTCTTGACGAACCGGATTTCGCCGATCACTGGGCGGGGAAATGGATGGATCTTCTGCGCCCGAATCCCTACCGCGTGGGCATCAAGGCGGTTCTGAATTACGACCACTGGATCCGTCGCCGGTTTCACGAACGGATGCCGTGGGATCAGTTCGTGCGCGAACTGATCGGTGCCAGGGGCAGCACTTTTCGCAACGGGGCCGTGACGCTGTATCGGGATCGCCGGACTCCGGAAGAAATCACCACTCTGGTCAGCCAGTTGTTTCTCGGTGTGCGGCTGGAATGTGCCAGATGCCATCACCACCCGTTCGAAAAGTGGGGACAGGACGATTTCTATCACTTCGCGGCGTACTTCGGTCGCATCGGCCGCAAGGGAACCGGTCTGTCGCCGCCGATTTCGGGATCCGAAGAATTCATTTTTACGGGCACCGCCGGTCGTGTGACGCATCCGGTGACCGGGCAGGTCATGGAACCCCGTCCGCTGTGGGGGACTCTGCCGGAACCGGGCGACCGCGACCCGCGGGATGTTCTGGCCGACTGGATCACGTCACCGGACAACCCTCTGTTCGCTCAGGTGATGGCCAACCGGGTGTGGGCCGACCTGATGGGCCGCGGGCTGGTGGAGCCGGTGGACGATTTTCGAGCGACCAACCCGGCCACCAACCAGCCCCTGCTGGAAGCTCTGGGACGACATTTTCGCGATGTCGGGTTTTCCCTGGCAGAACTCATCCGAACAATCACGGCTTCGCACGTCTATCAGCTCAGTTCCCTGCCGAATGAACGCAATCTGGCCGACACCCGCAATTATTCCCGCCACTACCGGCACCGCCTGCGGGCTGAGGTGCTGCTGGATGCGGTGACGGCTGTGACCGGAGTTCCCCGCAGGTTCGATGCGATGCCGCCCGGGGCCACAGCGAAACAGATCTGGACCCACCGCACGCCGTCTTTGTTTCTGGACACATTCGGGCGTCCCGATGCCAATCAGGATCCTCCCTGTGAACGGACGAAGGATCTGGCGGTGGTGCAGACACTGCACCTGATGAATTCCGAACAGATCATACGCGACATCCACGATGACGCGTCCACCGCTGCCAGGCTGGCAGCTTCTGACCGGGATGCTGCCGGAGTGGCCCGGGACCTTTACCGCCGCATCTATGCGCGAAATCCGACAGAAGAAGAAACGGCACTGGTGGCCGAAGTGCTGAATGCACCGGATGTTTCCCGGCGCGAAGCCATCGAGGATCTCATGTGGGCCATGATCAACACGCCGGAATTCATTTTTCAGGACTGACGAAGTTTCCGAGCAGACGCCTTCCTGACACTTCAGAACCGCACACAGAAACCGGAACGGGAAGAACGCCATGACGCTTCACAGAAACTGCGACGGCACGACGCGGCGGGACTGCATCCAGCTGGGAATCGGCGGCCTTCTGGGCGGCGGTCTGGTGAACCTTCTGAGGGCCCGCGGAGAATCCGCCGCCGCTCCCTCGGGACCTCAGCCGACCGCCGACCGCGTCATTCTCATCTGGATGGACGGCGGCCCCACGCATTTCGAAACCTTCGATCCCAAACCGGATGCTCCTGCAGAATACCGCGGAGAATTCAGTTACGTGCGGACATCGGTTCCAGGCGTGCTGTACTCGGAACACATGACCCGGCTGGCGGGGCTGCTGGGTGAATGTGCCATGATTCGTTCGATCCGTCACAATCAGGGCAATCATGGAGCCGGAAATCATTACATGATGACCGGAGCGCCGCCCCGCATTCCGGTCGGCTGCGGAGCGTATGTGAGTTTTCATCCGAGCATGGGAGCCGTGGTGGCTCGGGAACGAGGTCCGGACAACGGTCTGCCGGCTTATTTCAGCATGCCTTCGATGACTCGTTCCGGCGGCCCGAATTTTCTGGGGGCCCGGTATGCTCCGTTCGTCGTTCCGGACGATCCGAATTCAGAAAGCTTCCGGGTTCGTGATGTCGCCCTGCCCCGGGCTCTGGCCGGGGCGCGGTTCGACCGGAGAACGCGTCTGAGAGAACAGATCGACCGGATGGTCCGGCTGAATTCTGAAGCGGCCGGTGACCCGGTGGCCACGTTCGATCAGTACCATGAGCAGGGTTACAACCTGGTGACATCGCCGGAAGCTCAGAAGGCGTTCGACATTTCGCGGGAACCGCAGGACGTGCGGGACCGGTACGGCCGCAACAGTTTCGGACAGCGCTGTCTTCTGGCACGCCGCCTGGTGGAAGCCGGCGTGCCGTTCGTGACGATCAACGACGGCGGCTGGGACCATCACCGGGAGCTGTTTCCGGCGCTGCGCAAACGTCTGCCGGCCTGGGACAACACCGTGGCGACGCTGATCTGCGACCTGAAAGAACGCGGCCTGCTGGAACGCACTCTGGTGGTCGCCATGGGAGAATTCGGCCGCACGCCCCGCATTTCGACTCTTCCCGATGCGACTCTGCCGGGCCGGGATCACTGGGCGAATGCCATGTCGGTGCTGATGGCCGGCGGCGGCACGCCCGGCGGCACCGTGGTGGGAGCCACGGACCGCAAAGGCTATGCGGCCGTCGACCGCGTGCTGTCTCCGGAAAATCTCGTGTCGACCATCTATTTCAAGATGGGAATCGATCCGGGAAAGGTCCTGTACACGCCGCAGGGACGTCCGACGCATCTGGTCAGCGATCCGACTCCGATTCGTGAGCTGATCTGATGATGCGTTTGTCGTTTCCGGTCGGTGTCCGTTGCGGCGTTTTTCTGCTGAGCATTTTTCTGAGCCGAATGGCGGCTGTGTCGGCCGCAGAACCTCCCGCGTACAGCCACCTGTTTCCGGCCGGCGGACAGCGGGGCGAAAGCGTCACGACCACCCTGCACGGCGATGCCGGCGAAGGCGATCTGCACTTCTGGTGCGATTCCGGGCAGCTTCAGGGCACCGTGTCGGATGATCGGCAGAAACTGACAGTGGACATTCCGGAAAACGCCGATCCGGGAGTTCACTGGATTCGCCTGTATGCTGCTTCGGGAAGCACTGCACCGCTGCCGTTCGTGGTGGGCGGGATTCCGGAACGGATCGAACAGGAAGACAACAACACTCCGGACCAGGCAACTGTCATCGACCTGCCGACAGCCACGGTCAACGGTGTTCTGGAACGCCGCGGTGATGTGGACGTGTTCCGGGTGCAGGTTCCCGCCGGGCGCACCCTGGTGGCGTCTCTGCAGGCCCATCGGGATCTCGGTTCTCCCATGGATGCTGTCCTGCAGATCCTGGACGAACGCGGAGCCGTGATTGCACAAAATGACGACGATCATGGTCTGGATCCGCAGATCGTCCTGGAGAATGCCGGGGGGGGCGAGGGACAGACATATTTCATTCGAACGTTCGCGTTTCCGGCGCAACCCAACAGCAGCATTCATCTGGCGGGGGCGCCCTCGTACGTCTATCGACTGACGGTCACTTCCGGACCGTTTATCGATCACGTGTTTCCGTCGGTGGTCGACTGCAGGTCGGATTCCGCAGTGACCGTCTATGGCTGGAATCTGACAGAAGAATCGCGGACTGCGTCCGTACCGAAGTGCGACGATCTGTGGACGTTCGTCAGCGGCAGGTGGGCTCTGAGTCACCCGATTCGCGGCGTGCTGCATGCCAGCATGGTGGAAACGGATGCGTCGCGGGTGCTGGCCAGCAGCGGATCGGTCACCGGACGCATCGCCCGGCCGGGCGAACGGGATGTCTACACGATCACCGGAATTCCCGGACAGTCCGTGCGTGTGCAGGTGACGGCACGGGCGATTCATTCTCTGCTGGATCCGGTGCTGGTGGTCACGGGAGCGGACGGCCGGGTTCTGAAGGAAGTCGACGATCGAAGCCGTACCGATCAGGATGCGGACATCACGGTGGCCCTGCCGGAAAACGGCCGCATGACGGCAACCGTGACGGATCGTTTCGATGCGGGAGGATTTCGGTACTTCTACGTGCTGACGTGTGAACCGTCGGTTCCCGGGTTTCAGGCTTTTCTTACAGACGCCCAGTACGTGATCGACGGGACGAAGCCGACCGACATTCCCGTGACGATTGAGCGGATGGCCGGATTTTCTGAACGGCTGCAGGTGTCGGTGGACGGCCTGCCGCCGGGTGTCCAGGCCGATCCGGTAGTTTCGGAAAAGGAAGGTGACAGCGCCAAAGCGGTGACCCTGCGGGTGACGGCGTCATCCGAGGCTGTTCCGTTCTCCGGCACGATTCATATCATGTGCGGTGCGGAGGAATCCGAAATGCGGAAACCGGCCACCGTGACGCTGGGAAACTCCGGCCGGTCCACCGCCGACGTCTGGCTGACAGTCATTCCGCCGGTGCGCGAAGAATCCATTCAGGAAAATGATTCCGTGCAGGACGAACCGGATGCGAACGATTCGTGACTTCTGCGCGGCTGACACACGACGGCCACGCATGCGGATGGTGCGGCTGCTTTGAGCAGAGTCAGTCGGTTGTTTTCTTTCGCCCGGACCCGCGTCGCAGGCGGCCGTTCTGGAGTTCTTCCACGACCTTTGCCAGAACAGCAGGATCCTGGGAATCCATGACATGCTGAATCCGGGATTCCGGCAGATCCATGCGGGTCAGAATATCCTGGACGCGTTTCCACAGAGTCGGTTTCTGGCGGTCTGATGCCAGAAACAGGCTGGTGACCAGTTCACTGAGTTTCTGGTCATCGATCTGATCACGATTCTCATAGAATCGCCGAATGACTTTCTGCTGGTAGCGGGAATATTCGCGTTCGGCCATCGAAACACTGCTGCGGGGATTCGGGTGAGTCCAGTGGGGGCTTGTATGCCGATCGTCCGGACAGCTCAAGCACAGTCGGTGCGGTTTTCTTTTTCGATGTCCGGATTCGGGAAACAGTCTGATCAGCAGAATCCGGCGAAGCAGCTGTGAACCGGGGTCCCGGAAAGATCGGTCGAACGGCCGGAGTTTCTGATCCTGCCGGAATCGGGTAGGCTGACGGGACGATGCTGGCATCTGTACTGCGCAGTCTGTTGTTTTATCGTCGCGTCAACATCGTGGTGGCGTCGGCGGTGATGATTTCCACGGCTGTCATCGGCGGCGCGATGATTGTCGGCGATTCTGTGCGCAGCAGTCTGAAGCAGATGACGCTGCAGCGACTCGGACAGGTGACTCATGTGGTCCAGGGGCCATTCGTCCGCGAACGGCTGGCGGCCGACCTGCAGGAACGGTCGGGCGCTCAGGTCGCTCCCGCCGTGATGCTGACTGCCGGTCTGGAACGTCACGCCGGGGATTCGGTGTATCGGGCCGGCTCTGTCGAAATCACCGGGATCAGCAAGTCCGGGTGGGCATTGCTCGACACGGCCGGTGCGGCTGTTCCGGATGCCGATGGCATCGTGCTGGGCGACCGCTGCGCACGGGCTCTGAAAGCCGGCCCGGGCGACGTGATTTCCGTATGGGCCGAACTGCCATCTTCGATTCCGCGGGACAGCCTGCTGGGTGAGCGGGATCAGGTATCGGCCGAGATGCAGTTCCGGGTGCAGGCGGTTCTGCCGGACACGGTGGGGGCATCGCGGTTCACACTGAAAACCGGACAACAGCTTCCATTCTGTGCCTTCGTGTCCCTGGCAGCCCTGCAGGAACGTCTGGGACTGGCCGCCGTGCCGCGCAGCCGGCGTCACCCGATTGCCCGCCCATCCCGGATCAACACGCTGCTGATCCATGCGGACGGTGAGACATCGGACGAGCAGCTCACCGAGGCCGTCGGCGATGCTCTGACACCGGACGACCTGTCACTGCGGCTGCGTGTGGACGAGGATCGCGGGTACATTTCGGCCGAAACCGATCGCATGATTCTGTCGACGGCCGTCAGTGACGCCGTGATTCGGACGGCCAGCCGGCTGGGGCTGCGGACGGCTCCCACTCTGGTGTATCTGATCAATGAATTCGCCGCGGCCGACCGGACGCACGAAAACGAACGCTATTCGATGTATTCCATTGTGGCCGGGCTGCCGGTGGAGGCGACGGCGCCGCTGGGACCATTCGGCTCATCGGTACCGGATGATGACGAAATCATTCTGTCGGACTGGCTGGCGGATGATCTGAAAGTCGGCGCGGGTGATGCCGTGACGGCCCGCTGGCACGAAGTGGGCAGTCATGGAGAGCTGCCGGAACAGCGAAAACGGTTTCGAGTCGCGGAAGTTCTTCCGGAGGATGATCGTGTGAGTCGGGATCCGGGGCTGACGCCCTTCATCCCGGGTGTCACGGACGTCGATTCCTTCAGCGAGTGGGATGAGCCGTTTCCCATGGAGACCAGCCGGATCACTCCGCGGGATGATGAATACTGGTCCCGCTGGCGGGCCGCTCCGAAAGCCTTCGTATCGCTGGAGACTGCCCGGAAACTGTGGAGCAGCCGCTACGGAGAAGCGACGTCGATCCGCATTGCCGGAGACCGCCACCCTCTTCCGGAAGGACAACTGGCTGTCATTGCCCGGACGCTGGCAAAACAGATTCCCCGGCAGTGCGGGCCGGACCGATTCGGACTGATGCCCCGGCCGGTCCTGGCGGAAGGCCTGCAGGCGGCCGTGGGAGCGAACGATTTCACACAGTTGTTCGCCGGCTTCAGCTTCTTTCTCATCCTGTCCGCCGTGCTTCTGGCATCACTCATGTTTCGTCTGGGAGTTCAGACACGCATCAGTCAGGCCGGACTGCTTCATGCGGTCGGGTGGTCACAGCGGCAGGTTCGCTGGTTTTTCCTGTGTGAAGGGCTGATCGTGGCCGCCGTCGGAACGGTTCCCGGCATGTTTCTGGCGGCGGGGTTTGCGCGGCTGATGATCTATGGGCTGACCACCTGGTGGATCGGCGCCGTGGGAACACGGTTTCTGATTCTGGACGTTCGAATGTGGAAGCTGCCGGCGGCAGCCGCGGCGGCTCTGCTGCTGACGGCCATCGTCATTCATCGGGCGGTGCGCGGGCTGGAACGGTCGTCGGTGCGCGATCTGCTGCAGGGGAAATCGGCCCCGATGATTCCGCCTGTCGCAGAGTCTCGTCGGGACCGTCGCCTGACAGCGACCGCTTTCTTCATCGGAACCGCTCTGCCTCTGGCTGCCGCCGGGGGTGTGCTGCCGGCGGGGGAAGCTTTCGCCGGACTCACCTGGACCATGGTGGCGTTTTTCACCGGCGGCACCGCCCTGCTGGCAGCCGGGCTGCTGCTGCTGAGGCTGATTCTGCGATCCGTTTCGCGTCTTCGTCTGCGGCATCTGTCCGCACTGGCCGTGGCCAGCGCGGCCCGCAGTCCGCAGCGGAGTCTGCTGACGACGGCTCTGATCGCCTGTGCCACGTTTCTCATCGTGGCTGTGGCGGCCGGCCGACGAAACCCTCTGTCGGAAACTCCCGACCTTCATTCCGGCAATGGAGGATTTCGACTGGTGGCGGAATCATCGCATCCGATCCTGCACGACATCGGGACGGCGGCCGGACGCGAAGCGGTCAACCTGACAGATCGCTGGGAGCAGTCCGGACTGTCAGACACGGTGTCCATCTGGTCGTTCAGTATGCGGCCCGGAGAAGACGCCAGCTGCCGCAATCTGTATCAGACGCGGCTGCCCACACTGCTGGGGGCCGACGACGGCTTTCTGAATCGCGGCGGATTCCGGTTTGCGAACACCCCCGGAGACAATCCCTGGCAGCTTCTTCGTCAGGACCTGCCGTCAGAACGGGGACGCCGTGTGATCCCCGTGATCGGCGATATGAACACGCTGATGTACAGTCTGAAAAAGGGCCTGGGAGATTCCATTCTCTATCCGGATGAACAGAACCCGACGGCGGAGCTGCGGATTGTCGGCATGCTGGACGGAAGCCTGTTTCAGGGGGTTCTGGTGATGACTCGGGATCACCTTCAGAAACTGGACCCTGATGTCGTCGGCAGCCGCTGGTTTCTGGCGGAAACAGCATCGGACAGCCAGGCACGCATCCTGGCGGATGTTCTGGAGAGCGGTCTGAGCGAGTACGGGATAGACACGGAACCTGTGGCCGAACGACTGGCCGGGTTTCTGGCCGTGCAGAACACTTACCTGTCCACATTTCAGCTTCTGGGCGGACTGGGGCTGCTGATCGGAATTTTCGGTCTGGCCGTCGTGATGGTTCGCAACGTGGTCGAACGCCAGGCAGAAATTGCCCTGCTGCGGGCACTCGGTTTCAGCGGGCTCCGCATCGGCCGACTGATCGTGACTGAGAATATCGTGCTGCTTGTCTGGGGAATGCTTCCCGGGACCCTGGCGGCTCTGCTGGCCATGCTGCCGCACCTGATGAGCACCGGAGCGGATCTCCCGTGGGTGTCGCTGACCGCCACTCTGGGAGGAGTGGCGGCCGCCGGCCTGGCCGCCGCAGGTGCCGCGGTCCGCCGGGCTCAGCAGATTTCTGTGCGCGACGGCCTGACCGTCGACACCTGAATGCGACGCATGTCGGACAACGGGATGATTGTCCGTGTCGTTCTTCCCGCTGACCCACGACACCCGCTCTCCGGTTCTCACTTGCCGATTCCTCACCATTGCAGCGGCAGGGCGCGAGCCCTCCGGTGAGACCCACTGCCACTAGACGCGGCGCCCTCC
>WFTL01000132.1 GCA_015485495.1 Planctomycetaceae bacterium | reverse complement strand
CGGTCATCTGAATGCGCCGCGTCTTCTCGATGCGGTCTGTCCGGAAAAAGATGTGGACGGATTCCATCCCGAAAACGCCGGACTCATGCTGCAGGGACGTCCCCGGTTTCTTCCCTGCACACCGCACGGCGTGATGAAGATTCTGGAACACGAAAAGGTGACCACGGCCGGCGCTCGGGCCGTGGTCATCGGCCGCAGTGAGATCGTCGGCAAGCCCATGGCCGCTCTGCTGATTCAGCGGGGAGCCGACGCGACGGTGACGGTCTGCCACAGCCGCACCCGCGACATCGCATCCGTGACGCGCGAAGCCGACATTCTCATTGCCGCGGCCGGGCAGCCGGAGTTCGTGACGGGGGACATGGTGCAGCCGGGGGCTGTCGTCATCGATGTGGGAATCAACCGTGTGGATGGCCGGCTCGTCGGCGACGTGCATTTCGAATCGGTCTCGGCTGTGGCATCTGCCGTGACTCCTGTTCCGGGCGGGGTCGGGCCGATGACCATTGCGATGCTTCTGCACAACACGCTCACAGCCGCTCAGCTTCGATACTCACGCTCAACCTGAATTCTCCAGACCGCACAGATCTGTCAGATGAATCCGTCAGGCGGGACGGAATGAATCGGGGTGAGGCTGCAGAGTCGGGGCAGCCGCTGCGGATTCGCCAGAAGTTTCCATCAGTGCGATGCGCGCGGTGTGTCCGGCCGGCTGCCGGATGGTCAGGAGCCGCCCGGAAATGCGGAAAACGGCTTTTCTGAACACAGCCGTCGGGTATCCTGAAACAGGCAAATGACGGTTCCGGTACATACGACTTCCGGCGTTTCGGCGCCGGTTCACGGCAGGCGGTTCCGGTCGGTCGTTCGGAACCGGAAAATGCGGCGTTGAAAATGTGCTGTAACAGGGCCTGCTGATCGCAGACGCTGCTGTCGGATCGAATCTGCCTGTCAGACATTCCGTATCGGGACGGAAGGAAGATCATGCCATGAGCCGAACCACTGTGCGCGGACGTCTGTTTCTGCCGGCTCTTCTGGCTGCCTGCACCATGGCAACGGTGCGGGCCGACGGACCGGATGTTTCAGCGGTCGAAGCGACCGAGGCCGTGTTCGCGAAACGCTTTACCGAAGACGGTCAGCCGGTTTCTCCCGGAAGCGTGTATCGACCGCACGAAACGGTTCATCTTCGCGTGCTGCTCAACTGCCGCCCGGAACAGGGAGAACTGTCCTGCCTGTTTCGAATCGGAGAACAGGAAATCACCCGGGTTTCCGTCGATCTGGCGGTCCTGAAGGAACAGAACCTTCCCGACGACAGCAATGCATTCGGCCTGTTCAGTCTGAAACCGACGGAACCGTTTCCCGTCAGTGCTGAGTACCGGGCGGACGTCTTCTTTGAAGATCGGAAACTGGGGACCTATGCGTTTCGCATTGTTGCCGGCGACGACATGCCTTCTTCGGAAGAAGACGCTGCAGACGGTTCACCGGACAGGCCGGCAGAACGTCTGACCACGTCCGAAATCGTCGAGGTGCTGCTGCAGGGAACGGCACATGTCGAGGGGACGGACGAAACCGGACAGACGTGGACGGGAACCGCCTGGCTGGTGGATGCCCGCCGACGTCTGCTGGTGACCAACGATCACGTGGCTTCTCCCGGACGGCACGGCAGCGCCCTGGGCGCCGTGCGGGAACTGCGCCTGACATTTCCTGCATACAGGGACGGACGCCTGATCCACGATGTCGAGTGGTATCAGAAGAATGCTCCCGTGGTTCGGGCCGCGGTCGTCTTTTCCGACAGACAGCGGGACCTGGCACTGCTTCAGGCCGAAGCACTGCCTGGCCAGCGTGTTCAGTCGCTGAGACTGGCCCGCGAGTCGGCTCGACTGGGAGACCGCATCCATTCCCTGGGCGGAATTCCGGAAGGCAGTCAGGGACTCTGGATCTACACATCCGGGGAAGTGAGAGCCGTGTACGAACGATCCCTGGCCACCGGTGAATCGGCGCGAACGATGGAAGCCGACATGCAGACCAATCAGGGCAACAGCGGCGGACCGGTTGTCAGCGATTTCGGAGAACTGGTCGCCGTGGTGGAAGGTCACATGACCGAAGCCCGTTCGGTCAGTCTGTACGTGGATGTTTCCGAAGTACACGCCTTTCTGGACAAGGCTCTGCCGCTGGTCGACCCGCAGACCATCGACCAGTTCGTGGAGCGGGCCGAAGAGCATTACTTCGCGGAACGCTACGACCAGTCGCTGGCCGATTTCACGGAGGTCCTGCGGCGGGAACCGGATCACGCTTATGCCCTGTCATCCCGCGGCTGGATTTTTCTGCAGAAAGGAGATCTGCGAACGGCTCTGGTGGCATTCAATGATGCCATCGAAACCGACCGAACGATGCTGTATGCCTTTCGCGGCCGTGCCAGGGTGGAAATGCAGACAGGCGATTACGACAAAGCCCTGCAGGATCTGTCTCACGGGATCGCCAGTTCCACAGACAGCGAGGAACTGGCGGAATTCTATAACGAACGCGGAATCGTTCATTCGCACATGAACGATCCTGAGGCTGCTCTGGCGGATTTCCGCCGTGCGATTGCTGCCCGGGACACCCATGCCTGGGCTCAGTTCAACTGTGCTCACATGCTGTTTCTGCTGAATCGTCCGGAAGAAGCGGTGGACCCGCTGCAGAAGGCGCTGGAACTGGACCCGAACGAAGCGGAGTTCGTGGACCTGATGGGGCAGATCGGCCAGCGTCTGGAAAGCTACGAAGATGCGGTGACTCTGTTTCAGGCGGCCATCCGGATGAATCCGCGGAACATCGAATACCGCCGACATCTGGCATCCTGCCTGAAGGACATGGAACGCTACCGGGATGCTGCTGAATGTCTTCAGGAAGCACTTGAAATCGACGAAACGAGCCACGCCGTGTTCAATGATCTGGGCCTGCTGCTGGCGGCTGTGGGAAATCACGAACTGGCGTATGCTCAGTTCGAAGCAGCGTCACAGATTGATCAGTCGAACTACATCTACTGGTACAACCGAGGCTATTCGGCGGTGGAACTCGGTCAGTACGAGACGGCCGTTCGGGACCTGACGCGGGCCGCCCGGCTGGAAAAGGGAGATCCGGACATCTGGGCACTGCGGGGCAGAGCGTATTCCGATTCCGGACAGCATGAACTGGCGGCGGCCGATTTTCGCCACGTGATCGAGATGGCTCCGGATACCTTCCGGCGCTACGCGACGAAATACATCGCCGTGAGCAACGAAACCAGTGAGCCGCTGCGGGTGTGGCTGCAGTACTATGCCAAAGGCAGCGACGGCGTGTTCCGCTGGTACCCGGCCGGAAAAAATGACGTCCTCATTTATGAATTCGCGCCGGGCGAATCCGCCACTCTGAATCACGACGACCACCGCATTCACGGAGCACGTTTTCACATCTGGGCGGAAGGACAGAATTCCGGCGGCCGCTATGACGAATACCGAACGAAGGACTGGGTCGTGGCCGGTCCGGCCGGATACGTGACCACCGAAGACGGTCCGGAAACCGCCCGGTTTCGCTTCACCGAATAGAATCACTGTCCGGTGCCCGCGGGCCGTCAGGCAGCCTGGCGGCCGCTGGTCGGTTCCGGCGGTGCGGCCGATGACACCACAGGGGCCACCGGAAGGCTGCGTTCACTGCGGCGGATCAGTGCTGAGATCAGAGTTTCCGTCATGAGCTGCGCGGTCTGCAGCATGAGCAGGAAATCGGATTCCAGAGACCACTGAGTGATGTATGCCAGGTCGCTGGCGACCCGATCGGCCACGCTGTTGCGCTGAAACTGCCCGCGGTATTCCCGGCACTGGGCCAGGCCGGTGATGCCCGGGCGGGCCTGCATCCGCAGCGGGTAATGCGGCACGGTTTCGCTGAATCGAAACCGATCCTGAATGTGGTGAGCCCGGGGACCCACAATGCTCATATCGCCCCGCAGCACGTTGACGAACTGAGGGATTTCATCGAGTCGCGAGTCCCGCAGCAGACGGCCCAGCGGGAAAATGCGGGGCGTGGGGTCCTCTTCGATGTCTGTCTGACCGGGGGCCGGCATGTGCATCGTGCGGAATTTGAGAATTCGAAATCGGCGACCATGACGGCCGCAGCGTTCCTGCCGGTAGAACAGCGGTCCCGGAGACTGCCGGCGGTGAATGAGATGGACGGCGACACAGAGCACCGGAAGAATGCCCACAACCACCGGAATGGCGATCAGCAGATCGACGGCACGCTTTTTCATCTGATTGAACGGACTGCAGAGACGGCTTTCGGATGGCCAGCTCAGCGGGGAGACGGCAGCGGGCATCGAGGGAACCGCCCAGGGGGGCAGAGAGGATTCCAGACGGCAGACGGTGAGAGGCACACCGTGTGCATCGCATTGCCGCCGCAGTTCCTGCAGGGCATCCCGATCGCTGCCGGTACCGTCATCATCGACACAGACGACATGCCGATAATTCAGAGACAGGTCCTGACCGACCAGGCAGTCGCTCAGATGCCGGGTGATGTCTTTCAGAGAATACCGGCGATCGGGGTCGAACAGACGCAGACCGCCGCCGGGCGGCAGAGAATCTGTCAGCGTGTCCACGGACACTCCCAGCGACTGCGCCAGTTTCACATAATGCGAAATGGCGGACACGGCTGCCGGTGAACCGACCACCAGGACGCGGGGCCGCCCGTGAACAAGAACGGACGCGCGAACAACCAGGTCCGGAACATAGCGGTTCAGCAGAAAAAGAACGGGTGCGGTCAACAGCAGAACGGAACCGACAGAGCCGTCCGGCGCATCGGCAGCCAGGATCCGGACCGGAAGAAGACCGATGGCCACAAGAATCGTGTCGCCGACCGTCATTCGCAGAACGGTCCGCAGGGGCCGGGTGCAGCGTTCCTGACACCAGAGATGCCAGGGTGTCGAAAAGGCCATCAGAATCAGAAACACGCTCATGCCCGCAAAAAAGGCCGTGGGAAGACCACTGTCGGGGCCATCGGCACCGGCCGCCTGCAGGCGCCAGAATCCGACCGCCGCGGCGGCGGCACCCATGCACCTGATCAGCCGTGCTGTCTGCATCAGTCCGTGTGCCCGGTCCGTGAGCATCATCATCCTCGTTTCATCGTTCTGGTTTCAGATTCCGGTGCGGAGTGGTGACCGGCGGGGTGCTGTTTTCGAAGCGGCATGGGTGTCTGATGCCGCCCGAATCGGGGTTCCGTTGTGTTCGTGCGGGTCGTCGTCTTCGTGGCCGGCGGGGGCCAGTTCGGCCAGAGCCCGTTTCACGGCAGGATCATCCGGAAGGCGCATCTGCAGCCAGCGCAGATGACGGCGCGCCTGCTGCGGGTCCGTCAGCCGAACAGCAGCCGCCGCGAGCTGACGCTGAAACAGGACGTTGTGCGGCTGGCGGTGCAGTGCCTGCCTGATGCAGGCAACCGCCTGTTCGGCCTGTCCGGCCGCCAGAAACAGACGTGCGCAGTCGGCCAGATGCGTCGGAGAATCAGACAGTTCGGCAGGCCGTTCCGCATAACGGGACGCGAACTGCGCAGCTGCGTATCGGGCATCGGCGGTTCGCTGAATGTCTTCCAGAGCATCGAACAGAATGACGAATGTTTCGGAAGACGGATTCAGGCGTTCGATCAGTTCGCCGACCGGCAGCAGTCGAATGAATCGGGTGACCACCTGACGGGCGACCCACCGATCCATGCGGGCGGCACGCCGCCACAGAATCCATGCGGCGTCCGGGCGTTCGATTTCGGCCAGGAGAAGCCCGCATGCGAACAGGATTCGCGGTTCATACGGGCGCAAACGAACCGCCTGGCGGATCAGTGCCTGCTGGTCCGAATCGGACAGACCTCTGAGGAATCCGGTTTCCGCAAGGATCACATACGATTCCCCGCGCAACGGCCGCACGGCCAGTGCCTGGCCGGCCGTGCGGTGAGCACGATACAGATCGTGAAGGTTTTCACCGCAGACCTGAGCCAGCCAGCCGTGCATTTCCTTCAGGGAACCGAATTCTGCCGTGCGGACGGTTTCTCTCAGGTCGGACAGGGTCATGGCGTTGTCGCTGCCGCTCAGCCGCTGTTCAAACCGCTGCAGGTAAAGCGGCGCCAAAGCGGCGGCCGCCTGGTGATGGGACGGATCGGCCGCCAGACACCGTTCCAGGCGGTCGATGAGCGTGTCCAGGTGGCTGTTCAGCGTGGTGATGTCACCGCGTTCCGCATCTTCCACGCTGCGGCGAATGTCCGTGCGGTAGGCCTTCCACAGCGGCGCTGTGGCCAGGCGGCGTTCGGCCTGCCGGGCGAACAACTGGCCGACCGGGAGAACCACTGCCAGCAGCAGACCGGCTGTCAGTGCCGGGAGGACCGATGGGCGCGGATGCCGGTTGTCGGAAACGGCGCCCACCTGCTGCTGACGCAGTCGGCACAGACAGGCTGTCAGTGCCAGCGTGGTGATCATGCAGGCCGGAATGTACCAGACGAAATCCACCAGCGACTGAGCACCACTGGCCAGCAGTCCGGCCGACACGGCCGCCACGACCGGTCGCTCGGCCGGCGTCCCCTGTCTCCATGCGGCAATAATCCACCGTACGATCAGAGCAATGCACGATGCGAGAATCAAAAAGCCTGGAAGTCCGGCTTCCAGAAAGATCTGCAGGTAGCCGTTTTCGGCGTGGGAAAAACGAACGCCGAAACGATTCGCCAGCCACAACGGATACACATCCGCATGACTGCCGATCCCGGATCCGAGCGGCCAGAATTCTTTGATGGCCTGAATATCGGCTGTCCACAGTGCGATGCGGGCGGCGTCGATGTCCTGGAGAGATTCTGCCGACCGGATCTGCTTCCACCGCTGTTCGAGCTGATCGGTTCCAAAGGCGGCGATGGCACACATGACGAACAGAGCCGACGGCAGCAGCAGCTTCAGGACAGCCCGGCGGCTGCGAAAGAGTCCGGCAGTCGTCACGGCCGCGGCCAGCACGAATGCCGCGATGCCGCCGCGCGACAGAGACATGAGGACAGCCAGGGCCACCAGAGCGGTTCCGGCAGCCAGAAAGGCTCCGCCGCGACCGGAGATCCGATCAGCCCCCTGTCTTCGAAGGCGATGCTGTGCTGTTCGCTGTGCCGGGCGGACTCGATCATGAGCCGACCGGGAGGCGTCTCGGTTCTGCAGGGAAAACCACCACCACACAAGCGGCCCGATTCCCAGAGCGAGAAACTGGGCGAAGTGATTCTGGTTCGTAAACGTTCCTTTGGCGGGCCAGTTGGCGAACCGTCCTGGATGTTCGAACATCCACAGAAAGCGGTCGTTTCCGAACAGAGCCTGGCCGAGACCGATGCCGGCCATCAGAACGGCAGAAAGAGCGATGCGTTTCAGAACCCCCTGGATGCGATCCGGTGTTTCCAGATGGTGCAGCAGGGAAACGAAGAAGAGACAGTAGGCGATCAGCAGAATCAGGCCGTCTCGTGTGGCCCGGGGGGTCAGAGACACGGTCGTCCAGGACGGGCCGGTCAGAACCCGAACCGGGTCCGCTTCTGCCGACGACAGGACGTGATAACGAAACGGAGACAGCCGGGCCAGGACATCATCCGGCAGCGGCTTCAGCTGCAGAATGACCAGGCCGATGGCCGCTGTCATCAGCAGCAGCACCAGGCCGGTGGCAGCCGGGTGTCCGGAAAACAGCACATAACGAGCGGCCCAGGCGGCTGCCATGACCAGGCTGGCGAACAGGAAAATGGCGATTCCGTATTCACGAATGCCGGCCATGGTCAGAGGCACTGCCAGCAGGCAGGTCGACAGCGCCAGGTCACAGATGATGTCCGGAAGACGCCGCAGCAATCCGGACGGTCCGTGGCTGTTCAGACGCGCGGGGGCCGGCCGATCGGGCGATGGTTCACGTCGCCGTTTCCGGCGGGAATGGGGTACGGGATGGTTCATGCGGCCCTCTGCCGGTCGGTCGGTTCCGAAGGAGTGTCGTCGGCGGTCGAGGACAGCAGGGTGTAGCGGGCCGGTGCTGCCGGTGTCGGTTCAGAGGGTTCCGGCGGGGCCTTTTGAGACGGCGAACGGAAAGGAAGAACGGAATCGATGTCGGATTCTTCCGGAGACGCTTCGTCTTCTTCATCGTGCCCGTAAACGTAGTCCTTTCCGTAGCCGTATCCATATCCGTAACCGTATCCGTAGCTGTTGCCGTGGGATTCCACGGAAGTGTTCGTGACGACTCCCAGCAGATTCATGCCCACGGATCGCAGCTGTTCGACAGCACGCAGAGCGCTGCGCCGGTGTGTCTTGTCCGGATTCAGCAGGAAGACCAGACCGTCCACGTAGTTTCCGACGATGGCCGCGTCACTGACCGGCAGCGTGGGCGGGCAGTCCACGATCACCTGGTCGTATTCGGAAACGGCCCAGTCGAGCAGAGCGGACAGAGCCGGCATGGACAGAAGCACTCCGGCATTCATGATACGTGGTCCGCAGGGCAGCACGTCCAGCCCGGGCACTTCCGTGGCCACGATTCGTTCGCGGCACATGCCGGGCACGTCGTCTCCGGCCCGCAGAATTTCCGACAGACCGCCCTGCCCCCGAATGTCCAGCAGTTTCGACAGGCCGGGACGCCGCATGTCGGCGTCGATCAGCAGCGTGCGGCTGCCTGTCTGTGCAAAGGTGGCCGCCAGGTTCGATGTGAGCGTCGTTTTGCCTTCGCTCTGTTCGCTGCTGGTGATGGCGATGCACCGTGTTTCCGATTCCGACAGAGTGATGGCCGTGCGAATCGTGCGGAAACATTCGGTCTGCGGGCTGAGCGGATTTCCGTGGACGTAGATGCGGCAGTCGGCAAGGTCTTCTTCCGGCAGAGGCCGCACGGTGCCCAGAATGGGCAGACCGAGCTGGTTCTGAACTTCTTCCGGCGACCGCAGCCGATCGTCGACAAGATCGATGATGAAGATCGTCGACAGGGCCCCCAGCAGGCCCAGAACGCCGGACACTGCCAGGATACGAATGAGCACCGGTGAGACCGGTTCATCCGGAAGCACGGGCTGGTTGAGCGGAGTGACGTGGAAACTGCTGTTCACCTGGCTGAGATCGATGGAATTGAGCTGGTTCAGCAGATACGTGTGCCGCTGTTCCAGAGACGCCAGGTCCCGTTCGGCCATCTGCACGGCTGCCAGACGGTCGTTCAGAGCGATCGCTTCCTGTTTGGCGATTTCGAAGTCCTGACGAATCAGTTCTTCGTGATGAATGGCGCGATTCAGTTCTGCGTCGACCGTTTCCAGCATCCACTGAGCGATCTGGGGGTCGTAGAAGCGGCCCGTGTAGCGGCTGCGGTTGGCCTGGTGCAGTTCCGTCAGACGCTGCTGCAGGTGGTTCCGCATGGTCAGAAGACGCATGGTTCGCGGATGGCGGCTGCCCAGGTGGGGCCGCAGCGATTCCAGTTCGGCTTCCACTTCGGTCAGTTTCGTTTCGATGGAACTGATCACTTCCGGACGGGCCGGACGGATTCCCGGCATCTGTTCCAGAAATTCGGGGCCGCGGATTTTTTCCATCAGTGGAACCAGACGGGACAGGTCCTGCCGGCTGCTGACCGTCTGAGCGATGATGCGGCGGGATGCTTCCAGTTCCAGCCGCGCGCTGCGGGCTGCTGTGAGCTGAGAACTGAGTTCGTTGACGCGGGTGATGATCGGGTGACGGTCTTCCGACCCGTTGAGTGTGCTGATTTCTCCGGATGCCTTGCGGGCTTCCAGCAGTTCTTCCTGCCGCGATTTCAGAAGCTGTTCGACCTCGATGCGTTCGCGTTCCAGGTTGGCATGAAGCTGCCTCTGCAGGCTCGACTGATCGTCTTCAATAAAGCGTCTGGAAGCCTGTCGAAGCGATTCGATCACATGCACCGTGGCTTCGGGATCTCGTGAACGACAGGTCACTTCCACGATGTTCTCGTCCGGATCGAACGACACATCCAGCATTCGGCGCAGAACGGCCGGCCAGGACACGGCATCCACATTCTGCAGTTCCGGCGGCCGATCAGGAAGTTCCTCCACGACGGCATTCAGAACCGAATCGCTCAGCAAAAGCTGCTTGTAACTGGCCAGCAGTCCGGACGCGGCCAGAGCGTCGTCTCGTTCTGAAGCGGCCCCCACATGCCGAATCATCATCTTGGCCGACGCTTCGTACTGACTGGGGGTGCGTCGAAACTGGACGATTCCGATGAACACGGCAGCCGCCAGAAACCCGGCGACGATCATCCAGTAGCGCTGCATGAGCCGCAGATAGCGCACGACGGTTCGCAGCATCTGCCGGGCAGAGGCGTTGTCATGTTCAAACGGGTGCGGCAGCTGAAAGTCGTCGTTCACTGTGGGTCTCGTCTGGTTTCATCCGGCGGCCATCGGTCGAAGAAGGGCGACAGGAATCGAAACGGTCAGGGCAACGTCGCGTAACGGGCGGCACTGGTCAGTCCCGTCAGGCCTCCCAGAGCCGACAGCGTGAAGGACAGAAGATTTTCTTCCACGCTGACGATGTCGCCCGGTGCCAGCAGCAGGTTCTCGCGGTCGTCCTTTTTCGCTTTGCGGATGGATGTTTTGATGCGGATGGTTTCGTTCTTCTCCGGAATCCGGCGAATGACGTCGATCCGATTGGAAATCCAGTGGGAATATGTCGGCCCGCCGGCCAGGGCCAGGGCTTCCAGCAGTCTCAGATTCCGGCCGGCCGGTACGGTCACCGGCCGATCCCCGATGACACCGATCACCTGAACCGTCCGTTCCCCGGCCGCTTCCACATTCACCGCCGCTCCTCCAGGAACTTCGATGGCAGCCAGTTCCGCTGCAGGCGTCGTCGCCAGATCGACCGTCAGCGCCTCGCCGGTTGTGCCCTGCGTCCGGGTCCGGGAAACGGTGTGGAGCCGGTCGCCGGTGTCGTGGCCGGGCTGAGCCGTATTGACAGTGATGCGTCCGGTGGCTTCCGGCGTGAGACCTCCGGTACGGACCAGAATGTCGGCCAGGCTGAGTCGGTCTTCGGGAAATTCCAGTGTCCCCGGATTCTCGACCGCACCGGTGACCAGAATCTCATTTCGGTTCCGCTCTTCGACCTGCACGTCGACCGCCGGTGTCAGGTAAACATCGCGCCGAATGCTTTCTTCGGTGATCGACTGTTCGGCTTCCGCCAGAGTCAGTCCCGCCAGCCGGATGCGGCCCACGTGAGGAATCGTCGCTGCCCCGTCGTGATCCACGCCAACGGTCCACTCCTCCACCGCTTCAGGACCCCCGATGCCCGAATTCACGGACAGTTTCAGGCGGTCTCCCGACTGAATCTGATCGCCGGACGGAATGGGCCGGGCCCATGCGGTCAGGTCAAGAGTGGAAAAATCGGACGTGGGTTCGGCAGCATACTCCGGCGGGAGCCGACGCACCGTGTAGGTGTTGTGAGCACATCCGGTCAAAAGCAGACAGGTCAGCAGAAGTGCCGAGGTTCCATGGCCCTGTCGAATCGTACGGCGGAGATTCACTGTGGAGGTCTTCCCTGGCACAGACGCCTGTTGTTTTCATTTTACCGATCCTGCCGAATGTCACATTTCGGCACCAGTCACCCTCAGTTGAGAGATGAGAGAGAGGTCGGGTGACCGAATCGCGTGATACCGCAGATGGCTTTCTGACGGCAACCCCCAGTTGACGGCGGCCTTCAGCCTTTTTCTCCTGAAATCTCTATTTTCCGGTTTCGGACTCGACCAGGACCGGGCCGATCGGCAGAACCTGCCGGAAACGCGGCTGCACGGCGTCTTCCGCCGACCGGACTGCGTCCTGTTCGCGGCGGCACAGCCTTTTCGCCCAGGCCGACAGGCACGATCATCCGGGCTCGTCCGCCTGACCAGGCCAGCGCTGCGGGCATCAAAAGCCGATCCCGGCAATCCGGACGGTTTTCGGCAGACAGCAGCAGCGGAGGGATCGGCATCGGCGGAATCTGCAGAAGAAAAGCAGCAGCAGGCGATCCGTCCGTCCGGGACAGGTGATTCCGGTCATCATTCGTCTTGCTCTGACGCGATGAACCTACTGAGATCCCGTCATCAAACCGGAACAACCCCGGCAACCCGAATCGATGGTCGTATCTACTGCACGCAAGGAAAGGCGCACGGATGCATTTCTATTTCAAAAAACAGATTGCTCTGCTGCTGGCGGTGCTGTTCGTCGTGCCGGCGAACGCCTTTGCCGGCACAGCCGCATCGGCAGACACTGAGAAACCCGTTCTGCGTAACGTGGAACTCGGACGCGACGGAAGTGTTTCCGGACGTGTTCTGGACATTCACGGCCAGCCGGTGGCCGGCACATCTGTCGAAATGATTACCAGGTCCGGCAAAACCACAGCGGTGACGGATGACGAAGGAGTCTTCCGCTTCACCGGTCTGAAAGGCGGAACCGCCGTCGTCCGCGTGAACGAAGCCGCCTACGGGGCGCGTCTGTGGACACAGGGAACGGCACCACCGAAGTCGCTCAAAACATTCTCCGTCGTGAACGATCCGAACTACGTGGTCCGCGGTCAGAACGGCGACGGAATGCTGTTCGGCCTGACTCCCGCTCAGCTTCTGGGACTGGGTCTGGTGGCCGGCGGCATCGTGGCCATCGCCATCGCTGCCGATGACGACAACGGCAGCTAGAACACGACCCTGCCGTATCTGACAAAATGCTGTTTATCGACGGGCCGGTCTCAGACCGGCCCGTTCTCTGTTTGCCGGACACTGTTTCCGCGGATGCCCGCACAGAAGACTGCCGCGGTCGGCGATCCGGTGATCAGCCGGTCTCAGGCGGCGCGTCGGTCTGTTCGCAGATCTGAACAGAACGAATTCGGTCGATTCGGTACGTCTTTTCGACGTGGTCCTGATGACACTCGGCCAGCAGATAGCAGTGACCCTGGTTCGAGACAAGAGACCGCGGAGTGACGTGGCGGAGCCGTCCGGGCCGGGAGCCGCCGCTGTAAACGATCGCAACCGGGATTCCCCGGGCAATGGCCTGGTGGAGACAGCGCAGGTGTTCGGGGAGCGGCGGCGGGTCGGCGGAAAACGATTTCACGGAGATCGGAGGCGCTGCCGCTGTGAGCTGACTGAAAGTCGTCAGCGGCGGCGCTGTTCGGATGAGGTGGCAGAACACGTCCTTGAGCAGCACCGCATCGTTGAGCGCCCGGTGCGATGACCGTTCGATCAGGTTCAGATGCCGCCCAATGGATTCCAGCCGATAACTGTCCAGCCGCATCCGCTGTCGGGCCAGCCGGCAGGTATCGATGATCGAATGATCCGGCGCGGAAAGACCGGTTTGCTGAACGGCGGCGGCCAGGAAGCCCGTGTCGAAAGATGCGTTGTGAGCCAGCAGGATTCGGTTCCGCGGACCGAGAAACCGAAAAAACTCAGGCAGCACGGCATCGATGGTCGGTGCATCGGCCACCATGTCGTCCGATATTCCGTGAATGTCCTGCACATCCGCGGGGATCGGTTCGCCCGGCTGAACAAGCTGTGTGAAGGTGTCCACGACGGAGCCGTCCGCCCGAAACCGGACCGCTCCGATTTCCACGATGCGGTGACGGACCGCATGCAGTCCCGTGGTTTCCAGATCGAACGCAATGAAATCGGCGGAATCGAGGTGCATGGAGCGGGTCCTGAGGACGATCGAACCGGTGCGGTTCTCAAAGAACACGATATCCGCTGCCGGTTCTGATGGAAGCGGTCGCCGGGTACACTGACTGAACGTTCTGCCCGATTGTTCCGCCGGACTGCCTGAGTGTCTGAGTGTCTGAGTGTCTGATCTGATCCGTGTCACGCGACTGACTCCTCCCGGCCGCGGTGCCGTGGCGGTTCTCAGGCTGGAATGTTCTCACCCGAGTGCCGCGACGGCGATCGATGCGGCCTTCATCTCCGCCAGCGGTCTGCCGGCATCGGCGGCTCCGCCAGGACGTCTGCTGTACGGTTCCTGGCACGGGGAAGACGTGATCGTCGTGCGCACCGGGACACAGATCTGGGAGGTGCAGTGCCATGGAGGCGAGGCGGCCGTCCGTCGGATCGCGGCCGAATTTTCTGCCGACGGGGCGGCCGTCGCGGTTCCCGAAGATCCCCTGGAAAGGTTCCTGCTGCAGGCTCCCACGCCCCGAACCGCCCGGCTCATTCACGCGCAGATGAACGGTCGCCTGCATGATGCCCTGGTCCGCCTGGCCGATTCCCGAACTGTCGATGACATGCGTCGCCGTCTGGAAATGCTGCTGCGTTTCGAAACGGCGGCCCGTCATCTCATTGTTCCCTGGCAGGTTGTGATTGCCGGGCCGCCGAATGTCGGCAAGTCGAGTCTTCTGAACGCTGTGGCCGGATATGAACGGTCCATCGTGTTCGATCAGCCGGGAACCACGCGGGATGCGGTCACCACCCGCCTGGTTCTCGATGGCTGGCCGTTCTGTTTCGCAGACACCGCGGGCATGCGTTCTGATGCACCCGACGCCGTGGAAGCCCGCGGAATCAGACACGCTCAGAACCTGCTGCAGTCCGCCGATCTGGTCCTGTCTGCGTTCGACCAGACCGTCGGCTGGACATCCGAGCACGACCGGGTGGTGCAGCACATTCCGTCGGGCACACCGTGCATCGCCGTCCGGTGCAGAGCCGACCTGCCGCAGCGCGGGCCCGGTCCGCCGGATGAGCTGGGTCCTGTGATGGTCACATCGGCTGCGGAATCGACCGGCATCGATGCCCTCATCGAACGGATCACGGCCATCCTGATCCCGGACCCCCCTCCTCCGGGAACACCGCTTCCGCTGGGCGGAATCGCCGATCTGTGCCGAATCCTCCGGCGTCAGATCCGCACGGCGGACGATTCGGTTCGCTGCGCGGCCGTTCTTTCCGATCTTCTGAAGATGTGGCCGGATCCCGTGGAGATGACAGCGGCTGATTTCGAACGCATTTTTCTGGATTCCGCCGGTGGGAAATCGGCATGATGCGTGTAAGGTGATGCCTGCCGGCTGCGTCGATCCGGAAGCTTCAGAAGAAACAGATTCGGAGAAACAGAATGAAACGGACCCTGCAGGGCCTGATGGTGCTGGCTGTACTGAGTGGAGGAATGTTCGTCCATGCGGGCGAAACGGTGGTTCTGGGCATCGACGATCTGACGTCTGGAATCCCCGGCACGGGGCCACTGACGCTGGAACAGGTTCAGGCCTGGCTGGCCGATCCGGCCAATCACGAAGAACTGGATGTGCGTCTGCCGCTGGGACTGAGTATCGGGGCACGCGACATTCAGGGGATTCGCGAAAATCCGCTCACGCGGGCGAAAATCGAACTGGGCCGACAACTGTATTTCGACACGCGCCTTTCGGCGGACAACACGGTCAGTTGTGCGAGCTGCCATCATCCGCAGGAAGGATTCGCCCGTCACACGCGGTTCGGGATCGGCATCGACGGGCAGACCGGCGGCCGGAATTCTCCGGTCAGCTACAACCGGATCCTCAGCGGAGCTCAGTTCTGGGACGGACGTGCGGCTTCTCTCGAAGAACAGGCCGTCGGGCCGATTGCCAATCCCATTGAAATGGGCAGCACCCACGAACAGGCGGTGGACACTCTGAAACAGATTCCCGCTTATGTGGCTCAGTTCGAAGCTGTCTTTCCGAAAAGCGGCGTCACCATCGACAACGTCGGCAAAGCCATCGCTTCGTTCGAACGCGTGATCGTGACCGGACCCACACCGTTCGACTATGTGGATGCCCTGCGGCCGTTCGAATCCCTCGAAGAAGAAGACCTGGAAGATCTCAAGGAAGACGATCCCGATGCCTGGAAGCGGCTTCAGGAACTGCGTGCCGGCGCGGCCGCGAATCCCATGTCAGAAAGTGCACGGCGGGGGATGGATCTGTTCTTCAGCAGGGAAATCGGCTGCAGCAACTGCCATGTCGGCGCCAACCTGACGGACGAAAAGTATCACAATCTGGGGATTGGAATGGACAGCCCGGATCCGGATCTCGGCCGTTATGCCGTGACGGGGAACGACCGGGACAAAGGCGCTTTCAAAACTCCCACGATTCGCAACGTGGCTCTGTCGGCTCCCTACATGCACGACGGCAGTCTGCAGACACTGGAAGAAGTCGTGGAACACTACGCCAAAGGCGGCACGAAAAACCCCTGGCTCAGCGACAAGATGACGCCCCTGAAACTGAACAGTCAGCAGAAGCTGGATCTGGTGGAATTCATGCGGTCCGTCACCGGAAGTTTTCCGAAGATCGCATCCGGCCGGCTGCCCGAATGAGCCGGCTGCCGGAATCCCCCGGCCGGCCGGTGTCTGCGGC
This sequence comes from Planctomycetaceae bacterium, assembly GCA_015485495.1. Taxonomy (GTDB): domain Bacteria; phylum Planctomycetota; class Planctomycetia; order Planctomycetales; family Planctomycetaceae; genus S139-18. The sequence goes on along the minus strand of WFTL01000132.1, from coordinate 109,992 downwards.
GGCGAAGGGGCCGGAGTCGGTCGCTTTGGATTTCACGGATGGTCCGCAGAATGCGTTTCAGGACAGACGGACAAACCGTCGCAGCAGCCATTCGCTGCTCAGCAGGGCGATCAGCAGATACATCACGGCCGATCGGTCCCACAGGGGCACAAGCTGTTCGTCCGTGATCACCAGTTCACTGCGATCCGGCAGCAGTTCCGGCAGCCGTGTGCGGCATTCGGCCAGCGGCAGGCAGCGGCCAATCGTATTGCGGACCAGACGTGTCAGCAGTTCCTCATTCTGTTCGGATGCCTGAGCTTCCAGATTCGACAGACTCACATCGACATCGGTCTGGAGCACGTCGTCCGAATCGGGGACCGGCACGGAGACGCGGTACTGGCCGGGCCGCAGAGGCCGGAATACGGCGGAGTAGCGGCCGGGCGCACCGGGCATGCGGCGCAGCCGGTCGGGAACGGACACCGGTCGTCCGTTCGCATCCACGATGCTGATCGGGACGCTGTCAGCCTCCAGCGGTTCCATACGCGGATCGTACAGCCGGGCTTCGATCGTCACCGGCTGGCCGGGACCGGCGGTCGTGCGGTCCAGAAGCAGCAGTCCGCGGGGACTGCCCTGCTGCCGGCGTCCCTGACCGGCTTCCCGAATGAGGCCTGTCCAGAAACGCTGGTGGCCTTCCGGCGAAATGGCCCGCAGACGCCATGTTTCTGCGGAACCGATGAAAAACGTGCGGCCGGCCCCGTAGAACTGAGTGGCCAGAAAGGGCGGCGCCCCATACTGCGTTCTGGCCCGCGGATTTTCGTACGTGGCCAGCACCACCGCACCATCCCGGACACGGCGCACCGGATAGGAACGATAGATTCCCGTGAAGGTCTTCCAGAGATCTGTCGACACATGGCCCTGAGCATCTTCGATGCGGAGAAACTGGCTGGCACGTCCTTCCGGAGTCAGCCGAACCGGCCAGGCCTGATCGGATCCCTGGCTCAGGCGCAGCTCTGCCAGCAGACGATTGACGACCACCGGGTAGAGCACGGCCACATCGCGCAGTTCGTCTTCCTGTGCCGCCAGCTGCGGCGTATGCAGTTCGCCGGCCACGACGATCAGGCCGCCGGCATCCCGCTGCACCCAGCGTTTCAGCAGCGACCTCTGTTCACCGGACAGCCGTGTCCAGTCGGGGTCGAAGGCCACGATCACATGATACTCGGCCAGTTCAGCAGCCGTGGGGGGAAAGCCGGTCAGCAGCTGCCCCGCTTCCTGGGACACCATGCCGATGTCGTCTTCCGAAATCGTCTGCAGCCACACATCGGAATCGATGCCCGAATGGCGGTACAGGATGTTCCGGACAAATCGATATTCCCGCATCGGGCCGCTGGAAATCAGCAGAACACGAATGCGCCGATCGGTCACTTCGACGGCACACTGCTTCTGATTGTCGTCTTCGGTGAGTTCCGGGGTGGAGGCATGATGCACGACCGCCCGGGCCAGATATTCGTAACTTCCCGGAATATTCAGCTGCCGGGTGAATTTCAGCGGCACAGGCAGGGTATCAGCCGGCACGGTGAACGGCTGTTCATCCACTTTCCGGCGGTCGCTGCCGTCGCCGTCTGCCGACTGTTCGTACAGTTCGACGATTCCGGATACGGTTCCGGCACCATTTCCCTGCACGACAACCGTCACATCGAACGGATCCCCGCGATGCACATCGCCCGGCGCCTGCATGGCCGCAATGCTCAGATTGCACTGAGGCACCGGGCTGCCGGTTCCGACCGCAATCACCCGCGTTTCCGTCTGTTCCAGCCGCTGACGAACGGTGCTCACATCCGGTCCGGTATTCGACTGACCGTCGGAAAACAGGACGATCCCCGCCAGCGTCCGTCCTGCCATGCGCCCCACCAGCTCATTCAGAGATTCTGCCAGGCACGTTTCGGATCCCTGAGCTGTCAGCAGATCGGTCCAGTCGGCATCCGGGCCATCGGGTGGCTGAACGTCCGACGGGCCGCCGTCCGGATCAATCCGACTCACCCGGCCGTTCTGTACGACAGCCAGCGGTCCCCGCAGTTTCGTGTCGAATGTGTAAACCGATACCACATGCGTCTGACTCAGCCGCTGCAGCAGTCCGTCCTCGATGAGCAGACTGCGGACGCGTTCCATGCGGCTGACCGATGACGCAGCGGCTGCGTCCGTTTCCCCTGCTGCAGCCGGACCGTCGGCCGGATAGCTCATGGAAAGCGACGTGTCGACCAGAATCCCCACGCGGGACGGTTCGATCCGGCTGGTCTGCGTACGCCGGCCGGGATTCAGCAGAATCACGATGAGCCCGCTCAGGACGGCCAGTCGCAACGATGCCAGGGCCAGTCGCCAGGGCCATGACAGGAACCGGGAATCACGCAAAGAAATCCGAACCGTCAGGGCCATCAGCAGCGCCAGTCCCGCCAGCAGCAGCAGCAGGCCTGTGGCTGATTCCGGAAGGCTGACTTCGATCGTTTCAAACGATTCGGTGGCGGTCTGTGCGAGCAGAAGCTGTGGCGTCATCCCCGGCCCTCCGGGTGAAAGCTGAGCCGCAGCGACAAAAGCTGTTCGCAGATGAGAACGGCGACCAGACTGCCCAGCAGCACCCAGCGCAGTTCCCGGCCGAAATCTGCGGTGCGAAGTGCACTCACGGTGTCGCCTTCCACGACACGCACATCCTTCAGTTCCGGAGATCGCAGCAGAACGGCCGGATCGGCAGGCGCCAGATCGCTCTCCGTAACCGGCACGTTCACGGCCAGCCACGTTTCTTCGGCATTGCCGTTTTCGGTGAAGCGGCGGACGCGCAGCAGTCCCGGACGATCGATCCGTTCCGTCGTGAATCCCAGCACATCATCGGCCGCACGGTCGCCGTCTGGCGGCACCGGCCGGGCTTCCAGCCGAACGAGTCCCTCGTCCGAATCTTCCGCCGTCGCAGCGTCCTGGTCGGCCGGCAGCAGCAGCTCGACCAGGTTCGTGTAATCGCGCAGCGACCACTGCATCGACAGCGGCTCGCCGATTTCCAGACGGCCGACACTGTCATCAGGACGCTGCAGGTACGCATGCAGCCGCAGATGCATCACAACATACGCCGGTGCCGCCGGCGGCACCGGCCAGTTGCTCCACCGCCGACCGGCAGAAGTGAGAAATGTGAGAATCCGCCCGCGGCCGAGTCGATGTTCCAGAACCAGCGGATCGCCTGTTGTCAGGCGGCCCAGAACCCGTACGCCCGGCCGCGGTTCGTGTTCGTCGGCCGGCCGGAACCATTTTTCAAAGCGCGTCAGATCGGCGAACGGGCTGTCCGGAGCGGTGTACACTTCGAACACCGGATGATCTTCAAAGACCGGATGGGCAAACGGCGGTTCGGCGGACGGATCGTCCGGGACGGAGATTTCCTGAATGACTCCCAGAGTCACGGGAAACAGTTCCCGGTCGGTCTGCTGCAGGGCCGTGTTGTACCAGTCCGTGGCCGCCTGTTCATCGGGAAACCAGGCCACACCGCCGCCGGAACGGACGTAGCGAATCAGCTGCTGCACGGCGTCGGCCGGCAGCTCGCGGATGTTGAGCAGATAGATGCAGTCGAAGCGTTCCAGCGGTTCCGATGTCAGGGCCTCCGACGTGCGCACGTCCGAAACGATTCCCGTGAGCCGCGGTTCCGCACTCAGAGCAGCCGTCACGAATCCCGCGTCCTCCTGGAGACCCCGATCGTCGACCACGAGCACGCGCCGTTCCGCGGCGGCGTGAACCGTCAGTGACCGCACGTTGTCCGCGGCGAGGCAGTCGTCATCCAGGTGCAGCGACACCAGATGCCGACCGGGGGAACGGAATGTCAGGTCGTGATACACCACCTGACTGCCGCCGGCTTCCAGATCGCCGATCCGAACGCGGCCCGGCTGTTCCTGGCCGTCGATGGTGATCCGCGCTGCCAGGTCGGTCATTCGTTTTTCTGAAAGGTTGCGGACGGTCGCAGACAGTCTCCAGGGCACTCCCGCGGCTGCCGACGAGGTGTCCGAGTGCAGACGCATCACGGCGGCGTTGTCGCCGGGTTCGGCTGCCACGCGAATCAGATGAACGCCCGCATTCACAGCTTCCAGGTCGGCCAGGGCCTGGATGACATCCGGACGGTCGATCCAGTCCGAATGGCGCAGATCGGTGATCACATGGACGGCCGGCGTGATTCCGCTGTCCGCCGACAGGATGCCGGCGGCGGCATTCAGAGCCGGGACGGGGGAGGCGGCCTTCCAGGAACATCTCAGGTTTTTCAGACGCGGAATCAGTTCCTGCAGGAGGGCGCCGTCGAGTTCCCGATCGGTGACCAGAGGCCGGTCGGGAGACGTCGTGGTGAGAATCGTGATGCGAACGGAACGCGGGTGCCAGGTGCCGGTCGACAGCAGACGTTCCAGGACAGCCACGGCCCGCTCGAAGGCCGGCACCGACCCGCTCTGATCCCGCATCGACAGCGTGTCGTCCAGTATGAGGACATGATGGGCCGTGGCCCCCCGCAGCAGCAGCAGCCCCGACGGATCGATCACCAGACGGGAAATGAGAAGCACGATGAGCACGACCGCCAGCACCCGCAGCAGCAGGAGCAGAAGCTGTTCCAGAATCAGCCGCCGTCGATTCTGTTCATCGCTCTGCAGCAGAAATTCCATCGCCGCGAACCGGATGCGGCGGTACCGCAGCCGACTCAGAAGATGAATCAGAATCGGAACGGCAGCCAGAGCCAGTCCGGGAAGGACGAAGGCCGGGTGCAGAAAGTACTGTGCCAGCCAGGACATTCGGCTACCTGCCCCTCATGCCCAGACGAAACCGCAGAAACCGGGACAAAGCGGCATCCAGGTGGTCGCTCGTGCGGACCAGCTCGTAGTCGATCACGGCGGCCGCACACCGCCGGCGGATCGTTTCCAGGTAGCGATGCAGAGCGTCCAGGTATCCTGACCGCAGGGCCGCCGGATCGCAGGTCAGCCGCCCGGTCTGTTCCAGTCCTTCGAAGCGCAGTGTGCCGCTGTAGTCGAAGTCGAGTTCCTGGTCGTCCAGGATGTGCACCAGGAGCACTTCGTGTTTGCGCTGCCGCAGAAGCTGCAGTCCTCGAAACAGCGCCTGGCGGTCGCACAAAAAATCGGAAATCAGCACGACGATGCTGCGGTGATGCATCATTTCGGCCGCCCGCCGCAGAACGGCCGTGATGTCGGTGCGTCCGGATGTTCGGTCGGCCGACAGATTCGCGATGATCGTCTGCAGATGATTGCGGCGGCTGCTGCCCGGTACGAGAGTGCGGATTCCGGTATCGAACAGACCGGCTCCCACGGAATCATTCTGCCTCAAAGCCAGCAGACTGAGCGCCGCAGCGACCGTCCGGGCGTAATCGAATTTCGTCAGCGGGCCTGTTCCGAAATCCATCGATTCCGAACCGTCCACCAGCAGCACCACGCGCACGTTCGTGTCTTCTTCGTACTGCTTGATGTAATAGCGGTCGGACCGTGACCACAGCTTCCAGTCGATACGGCGGGTGTCGTCGCCGGCCACGTATTCGCGGTGCTGCACGAATTCCGTCGACTGACCGAAGTACGGACTGCGGTGCAGTCCGGCGACGAACCCTTCCACGACATGGCGGGCCCGCAGTTCGAGTCGCGAGATTTTCGCGATCTCCTCAGGCCGCAAATATCTTTCCAAGTCGCGGGTCACTCGTGAGTTCGCTTTCCTTCGACGGGGTTTCCTGAATGAGCCGCTCGATGACACGGTCCGACGTGATGCCTTCGCTTTCGGCCGTGAAGTTGGGAGTGATGCGATGCCGAAGCACAGGAGCCGCCAGGGCCTGAATGTCTTCGGTGGACACGTGCGAACGTCCCTGCAGCAAAGCCCGTGCCTTGGCTCCCAGCAGCAGGTTCTGGACGGCCCGGGGACCGGCTCCCCAGCTCAGCCATTCTTCGATCCAGTCCGGAGCACCCGGTTCGCCGACACGCGTCTGCCGCACCAGAGCCAGAGCATAGTTGATCACGTGATCCGACACCGGCACCTGCCGCACCACATCCTGGATGTGCAGCACCTGGTCCGTGGTCAGTACGGGCCGCAGATCCACCGTCCGCCCCGATGTGGTCTGCCGGGCGATCTGACGTTCCTGTTCGAACGTCGGGTATCCCACAAACACCTTGAACATGAAACGGTCCTGCTGAGCTTCCGGAAGAGCGTACGTGCCTTCCTGTTCAATGGGATTCTGTGTGGCCAGAACGAAGAAGGGGTCGCTGAGCGGATGGATGGTCTGTCCCACCGTGACCTGCCGTTCCTGCATGGCTTCCAGAAGGGCCGCCTGAGTCTTCGGGGGGGTGCGGTTGATTTCGTCGGCCAGAACGACGTTGTGAAACAGAGGCCCTTCGATAAAACGAAACTCCCGCTGTCCCGTGTCGCGGTTTTCCTGAAGCACATCGGTTCCCGTGATGTCGGCCGGCATCAGATCGGGCGTGAACTGAATGCGGGAAAAAGACATGGACAGACAACGGGACAGCGTGCTGATCATCAGCGTCTTGGCCAGCCCGGGAGCACCTTCCAGCAGACAGTGGCCGCGGCTGAACAGAGCGATCACGAGCTGATCGATGACGTCTTCCTGCCCCACGATCACCTGGCTGATCTGTTCCTTCAGGTCCTTCCTGGCCTCATGCAGCAGATCAATCGATTCCTCCGGAATCTTGGTCGACGGTTCAGGCATAAGTGCACTCAGTCTGTCCAGCTCCAGTCCGAACGGAATTCCCGGCCGCTGCCGACAGGACCACTGCCGAAGCCGGCGGCAGGAATCATAACAGACCGCCAGGTGAAGACCAGAACAACGTGAAGACCAGAACCCGACGGCTGCCGAAACAGGACTCCGCGAAAAAAAAGCTGCATCGCCCACCCAGAAAACTCCGCCCCCGGGGAAACGGATTCGTGGCCGTTTCCGCCGCAGAATGGCGTCCGCTGCCGGTGGTGCACGGTTCCGGCAGCCGGTAAACTGCCGGGAAAGCGGCCGAATCGAATGCAGGGCCGGACGTGCATCAGACAGGCGGCCGTGTCGAAACAGCAGCGGCATGCGGAATAACCGCCGAAAGCGATTCGCCTCTGGATCTTTCGAATGCGTTTTCAGCGGCCGGCACCGGACAGCCGGCCGCTGCACGACTTTTCAGGATTGCGTCGCGATGAACGGACGGACGCGTGCATGCTGTCATGCGGGAACATCGATGGTGTTTTTCGGATGGTGTCTGCTGGCAGGGATCTGTTCTGTGTCGTTGGCAGCAGAAACCGCGCAACTGACGTCCGGATCGTACAATCACAGTCTGGACAACAACGACAATTTTTCTTTCGACGATCAGTGGCTGGTCTACGACACGCGAACGGATGCAGGCGGCATTCAGGCCGGACGGCGCATCGAAAAGGTTCATGTCCGCACCGGCGAAATCGTCGTCCTCTATGAAGCGCCCGGAGCCGATGCCAGCGGGCCGGGGACCGGGGCGGTCAGCTATCATCCGTCGAAACCGCAGATCGCCTTCATTCATGGTCTGCTCAGTCATTCCGCCGACCGTCCCTACGCGCAGTGGCGGCGGTTCGGGATGCTGCTGGACGAAACCGATCCGCAGTCTGCCCGCAGTGCCGATGCCCGCGACGTCCGGCCGCCCTTCACTCCCGGTGCTCTGCGGGGAGGAACGCACCGGCACGAGTTCAGTGGAGACGGGAAGTGGCTGGGATTCACCTACAACGATGCTCTCATGGTGACCAGGGGCGAACGATTCAATCTGCGTACCATCGGTGTCACACAGCTGGACCGCCCCGTCCGGATTCGCGGCCGGCAGGATGGATCGAACTTCGATGGATCCGGAACGTCGGCGGTGGTTGTACGCGTGACGCCCGATCCGCGGCCGGGATCCGACGAAATCAGCCGCGCTGCCTGGGACAGCTGGATCGGCACCGACGGCTATGTCCGCAGCGGCCGGCGCCAGAAGCGGGCCCGCGCCTTTCTGGGAACGGTCCGCAGTCGCAGCGGTGAAGATGTTCCCGAAGTCTTCGTGGTCGATATTCCTTCCGATATCACTGTTCCCGGTCCCTGGGGGCCTCTGGAAGGAACCGTCGACACGATGCCGGCGCCGCCGGCCGGAACACGGCAGCGCCGCCTGACGCACACGACATCAGATCGATATCCCGGATTCCAGGGCAATGTGCGGTCGGCGCCGGACGGTTCGCTGCTCAGCTCCCTGCGACGTGACGATGAGGGAATCGTGCAGGTGGTCCTGATCTCCCCGGACACCGGCAGGCAGCGGATGCTCACGGACTTCGATTCAGACGTTCAGTCGGAATGCCGCTGGCATCCTCAGGGACGTCATGTGTGTTTCGTGCAGAACAATGCCCTTATTGTGGCCTGTGTCGAAACGGGCGCCTGGCAGCGTGTGACGACACCCTCTGCGGAACCTCCGTATGCACCCGTCTGGAGTCGGGATGGGTCTGCCGTTGCCTTCAACCGCCGCGTCGTCGACGAACAGTCTCAGAACCGGTACGAACAGATCTTCATCGTGCGGCCGGACACTCTGCCCTGATGCGGCCCGATCAGACGGTTTCACCAGCCGGCACGGCATCCGGTACTTCGTCGGAGCCGCGTTTCGACGAACGGCTCCGGTCCCGGCGATCGCCGATCACCCGCGCCGGCACTCCTGCGACAATCGCGTAATCAGGGACAGGATTCAGCACAAGAGCGCCGGCTCCCACAACACTGCCCCGTCCCACGCTGGCCGCCACAACAGCCTGCTCACCGATCCATGCTCCTTCGCCGATGGTGACCGGAAGGAATTCTCCCGGCTGACAGCGAATCGGCACGTCCAGGCGTTCTGTCCCGTGCTGTCGACAGCCGTTCATGATCGACACATGCGATGCGATCAGAACATCGTCCTCAATGGTGACCTGGCCGAGGCAGCAGAATGGCCCGATGTAGGCCGATCGGCCGATGGCGATGCCCGGATGCGATGCGACCGTTCCGAATCCGATGCAGGCATCCTGTCCGCAGCCGGCAGACACCCGCTGATAAAACGCTCGCCGGAGAAACTCGCCCGAAAGGCCGGGAATCAGAGAAAACAACTGGGACCACCCGGGAAAAGCTCTTTCCGGCGAGGTCAGAGCCATCTGGGTTCGGCAGATGAGGACAGCCGGCATCACTGCGGCGACGGCAACGGCGCCGCAGACCGATTTGGTCAGACTTTTCAGAGAAAACATGATGGGCACCGTGGCGGGAATCGTCCGTTCAGGCAACAGTACTCCGCAGCAGCCCGCTCAGAACCCGGTACTGTGTTTCTGATGCGGGATTGATGTTCCGGATGCAACGAATCGAACGAATACAGCGGCTGCGGACGGTCGAGTCTTTTTTGGCGGACGGCCGGACCGAAGCCGACGGACGGGAACCGTGTCCTGCCGAGACGAAGAATTCTTCGATGTTGTCGATGAAGCCGATCAGGTCGTGGAACAGCGGTCCCGGACGGACGTGCATCGCCTGAAGCTGCCGCACCGGGCCATTCATGTTTTCGTCTTCCGGTCCGGCGGCCCGCTGCTCATTCATCTGAGATCCGAAGACAAAGCCGAGTTTCCCGGCGTGTGGACATCGTCCGCGTCCGGTCACGTGAGTGCCGGAGAAACCTACGATGCGGCCGCCCGGCGGGAACTGTTCGAAGAACTGGGAATCCGCGCGCCTCTGGAATCACTGAACAGATTCGACGCCTGTCCGGACACCAGCCTGGAGTTCACGAAACTGTACCGCTGCGTGTGGGACGGTTCCGTGAATCCGGATCCCGGGGAAATCCAGACCGTTCGGTGGTGCGATCCGGTGGAACTGAAAGCTCGCCTGCAGGAATCGCCGCAGGAGTTTTCACCTGCGTTCCGGCTGCTGTTCGGCTGGTACTGCGAACACGTGCATGACAGCGGGTTGCCGCCTTTTCATTCAGACGCCGACCAGGTCTGCTGAACGATCGCGTCGGCAATCATCTGCAAAGCTTCCAAAGGCACTTCGTGCTGTCCGGGAAACTGCCGGTACTGCACCCGAAACCCCCGCTCTGCCAGGAGATCGCGGAGCCATTCTGAAGGTTCCACCGGCAGCACCATGTCCCTGGTGCCGTGCGTCTGAATGACATCGCAGCCCGGATGAACATCCGCCAGGCGGCTCCATTCTTCCCGACACAGCAGAGTGCCGGACAGCAGAATGAGGCGGGCCGGGCAGAGACCGGTGCGCAGAACCACATCGGTGCTGAGCATCGCTCCCTGAGAAAACCCGCCCAGAAACAGCTCCTCGGGACGGACATCATATGCCGACAGAATCTGCGACACGGCCTGGGACATCTGAGCCGATGCGTCACGCAGTCCGTCCGGTTCCACTTCTGTCAGCACGGAGTAGTCGCGGGTTTCGTAAACGGCGGCCAGTTGAGCCATGTTGATGGACCACCAGGCCCGCCCTCCCGGCATCCCCATCGGCGCCAGGTCGAGCGGGCCTTCCGGGAACACGAAACAGACATCGTCCGTGGGGATCTCCGGAGACTGCAGGAACGGTTCGGCCAGCCCCACCAGATCCGATCCCGGAGCCCCGAAGCCGTGGCACAGCACAATGACCAGACGCGGCGAACGGCCATCGGGTGTGTCCAGAACGCGGCAGTTGAGTGAACCGAATGCGCGGGAAGTGATCTGTCGATTCATGATGGCGTCTCGGATTCCGCGGAACAGCCGGTCCGCCGGCGGACCGGCTCGGATCCGCGTTGTATGCCGGCCCGGCCACGGAAAACAGGCGCTCAGCCCGGTTCGCTGACAGAACGGACCGGATTTCTTCTGCTCCGAAGATCGTCGTTCCCCGGGCAGAAGATCGGATCTGCGGACCGGACCGGTCGTTCATGAAATGGCACCGAACACGGTCCGGCAGCTCTGTCGGGCCGCCGGATGGCCGGCCGGCGGAAAACGGCTGACACGCACGGGCGGCCGTTACTTCTCCGGGACGTCCAGGACCGTGCGGGTTTCGATGTGTCCGGCCAGATCCTGCGGCAGCCACCACGTCGGTTTGAGCTGACGGGGGCTGAACAGTTGTTCGGCCTGATCACGGTAATGGGGGGAATCCGCCCGGTCGCTCTGACCGATCGGCACAAATGTCCAGCTCTGCACCGGCCGGGACAGGACCACGATCTGAGTCGACGTCTGACCGCCACGGCCCCATCGTGTGTGATCTTCCCGTTCCTTCTCATAACTCATGCTGCGCAGTGTCCGTGTGCCGAAGTCGCCGCCACCGCCCACCGGCCAGGACTGATCGTCGCGTCCCACGCGAAATTTGCGTCCGTACGGGACATCCCAGGAACCCCAGTGCTTCTTCAGACGGGCCATGGCACCGGACAGAGACGACAGGGCCGCCTGGAGCTGGCTTTCGTCGAAATCGAGCGGCTGTGGAGGAGCGCCAACGGCCCGCTGCAGGTCGGTGATGACGGCATCGGCCTCATCCACAACGTCGCGGCCGTAGTCCATTTCGAGCTGCTGTCTCCAGTAGACGTACTTCAGGGCAGCGGTGGAATCGCGCGTGAGACGGCAGTCCCAGGCGAGCAGGTCCCGGATGGCGGCCTGGTAGCCGGCATCATTTCGGAAGCTGTCTCCGAACTGTTCATGCGCGATCTTCAGGACGGTCATCCAGCGGTCGGCGCCGTACGGCTGAACATCCACGGCCCATTCGAGGGCTTTGTCGATGGTGACGGAATCGTCGGAGGCCAGCAGTTCCAGCGCCCGGGATCCGCGCTGATTGAGCCACCCGCCTTTCTGAGATCCGTACCCGCGGTCGGTGAACAGATAAGCCGGAAAATCGTCCGCCCGCAGCGGGCAGTTCGGAAGCATGCGGTCGGGGGAAATGTTGCAGTTCTGCATGTAGCCGGTGGGTGGATTCAGAATCTGCGGGTGATCGCTGGACGGGTGGAATCCCAGCCACTCGGTTTTCGATGTGGATCCGTCTACCGGACGGGAAAAATCGTATCCTTCCGGCCGGCGGGGAACCCGTCCGGTCCGCTGGTAGTAGATGTTGCCGGATGTGTCGGCCACCATGACGTTCTGAGGAAACACCTGCAGCGTCGCCATCGCATCCACGGCTCCCGTGTAGTCTTTGGCGAAATTCAGATGGTTCCAGGCTTCCACGCCTTCCACCTGATCGGCATACGCCATGCGGTGCGCGTACGCTTTGCCGTTGCGCAGAGCCACGATCGGGCCGTGGTGCGATTCATAGACGGCCTGACGAATCGGTTCGTCCCGGCCGCGAACGTGAATGACGATTTCCCGCTGAGACAGCGTGCGCCATTCGTCGTCGTAGCGATACTGCAGCGGATTGTCCGGATTCAGAGTCAGTTCATAAATGTCGGCCGTGTCCGGGCCACCGGTCGTCATGGCCCAGGCAAGATTCTCATTGTGTCCCAGACCAATGAAATTCTGACCGGCCAGTGTGAAGCCGCTGCCATGCAGATCGCCCGCATGAATTCGGAATTCCCAGAATCGCGACGGACCGAACCAGGACAGATGCGGATCGATGTACAAAATGGCATGCCCGTCGGCCGTGCGGGACGGCGCGATGGCCCACTGGTTGGACGCCCGAGGCGTTTCATCGACTCCCGGTTCGATGCCGCCGCGTTTCAGATCCCCGAATCCGTCATCGATCGACCAGCCGTGCAGGAACAGACGGCCGAACGCAACAATCATGGCCACGTTCACTTCGCGGTCGCCCCACCAGTCGGGCACGTCTTCCGGGTGAGCGGCGTACCAGGCGTTGATGCCGTTCACGAAGGCTTCCGTACGGGCCAGCGCGTCTCTGTCGAGGCGATTCAGGCGTTCCTGGGACGATTCGTACAGACGAAATGTCTTCGCCACGATATCGGACTCGATCCCCGATTCTCCGTCCGCCCGGCTGATTTCCCCCATCCCCCGGGCCAGATTCCGCAGAAGCTGAACCGGGCGATCCTGCGCCTGCGCCCAGCCCATGGCGAACATGCCGCCTTCGACAGTGGAGGCGTAAATGTGGGGCACGCCCCAGGTGTCGCGGTACACAACGATCTTTCCGCTGTCAGCACCGGAACCGGGAAGCGGTTCGGCCGAAGCGGCTGACCAGAAACACAGAAGAACCGTCAGTCCAATCAGACCGGACCGGAAACGAGAGATGCAGCGCACGAACGGATCCCTTTCCAGACAGGAAAACGTGTACAAACAGGGCCAGGACGATGCGCCGACCATAACGGCGAACAGCATCCGATGCACATGTTTCCGGAATCGGGTTCGCTGAATCCCGTGACGCGGAAAGTGTCCTGAGAGCAACGCCGGGTGGGAGGCTGGCCGCCGTTCAGCGCTGGTAGATGGGGAGAAACCCCTTTTCGAGCTGCAGGATGATGCAGTTGACGGATGTGGCGTACACGTCGCCGATATCCGGGTCCGCCCAGTACCCGCCCGGCTGAATCCGGCTGACCAGCTCCTCATTCAGTTCCCGGCGGTACTTTTCCCAGCGGTCTCCGCCTTCGCGGTACAGCACCTGAGCGTAATAGAAATGGGTGTAGTGCCAGAATGACGACCGGGCGGCCACGGACCGCCGCGGCCAGATGTTGTTGCTGCAGAAATCCCGCATGCGGCGGGTCAGTTCGCTGTCGTACTCCCCTGCGTTGAACATGGCGGCCAGAGCGGCCGCCGTGATGGCCGGACGTTCTCCGCCGCCTTTGATGCTGTACTGCACGCCTCCCCGCGATGTCGTACAGGCTTCGATGTACTGCCGGGCCCGGGTGATGATTTCCACCGACACGGGAATGCCCGCGTTGCGGCAGGCGCGCAGCCCCTGAACCTGCGTGATGCACGTGGATCCTTCGTCGAAATTGTTGCCTTCCCGGGCCGACACATAACCCCAGCCGCCCCGATCCGTCTGGGCATCCGCGGAAAACTGCACGGCCCGTGTCAGGACATCCCGAATCTGTTCGCGCCGATTCAGGTCTTCTTCTTCGCCGTACACCTGGCTGAGAAACACCATGGAATACCCGTGCCCGTAGGTGTACTGGTGATCATCGCGGTATCCGATCAGCCCGTTGGGACGACTCAGCGACAGCAAATAGTCCGTCGCGCTGCTGATGCTGCGGGCGTAGCGCCCGGTGGTGGCCGTGGATCCTTCTGCCAGCAGAGCGGTTCCGGCCAGAGCCGTCATGGCCACGCGATACTGACCGTTGCGGGCCACCCAGAATCCCTGCCGGTTCTGCTGTCCGACCAGATAGTCCAGCCCGCGGCGCACCGCCGCATCGACATCGTCGGCAGCCGCAGTCAGCGGCCCGAGCCACAGAACGGCGGACACAACAGCGAACACAGGTCCCGGTCGGCCGGCCACGGTGTGATGTCCCTTCAGCGCGCATCAGAACGGTCAGTGATCTGCACGCAGCATAGGCGGCTTTCCTGCTGCCGGCCACCGCGATCCCGGCGGTTCCCTGTGAAGGGCCTGTGAAGATCGTTGACGCGCGCCGGAAACGCTGCGATAAACGCGGTCCCCTGCCCGCTGCCGCGGGCGGTTCTGATATCGGCCTTTTGCGGAATGCTTTTCGTGTCGCCCGCCTTTGAAGCACGAGTCACCAAAGACAGTCTTGTTTTCAGTGCCGCTCATTTCATCACACTGGGCGGCGGCGTGTGTGAACGGCTGCATGGACACAACTGGCGGGTCGATGTCGTCATCGCCGGCGATCTCGACGAAAACCACTACGTGTTCGATTTTCTGGCCATCCGCGATGCCGCCGAGCGCATCGTACAGGAACTGGACCACCACATGCTGCTGCCGGATCGTCACCCCGACATCCGTGTGCAGACGGACGATCAGGCGTCCGAAGTGACAGTCCGGTTTCACGATCGCCGCTGGGTGTTCCCGCAGGACGACTGCCGCATTCTGCCGGTGGCCAACACGACGGCGGAACGGCTGGCCGAATGGATCGCCGGCCGGCTCATCGACGCCCTGGAACTGACCGGGCATCCTCAGGTGGCCGAACTGAAAGTCGGTGTCGAAGAAAACTTCGGTCAGTGGGCCTGGTACCGCCGTCGTCCCGCCGCCGATGCCCGTTCTTCCGAAACGAAACGCGGCTGAAAAAGCCTTCCGCTGCGGTGTCGTATATGGACGGGCCGGCAGGACAAAGACGGGACGCTCCGGTGGCGCCTGCGGATCTGCCCGTCAGCGAATCAGAGCGATCGTTGCGTACGGTGCGAAGCGGCGGCTGGTTCCCAGCAGCCACAGTCTGCCGTCCTGGACACTCACGCCGCCGCCGAACAGGAAGTGGCATTCTGCCGGCAGGTGAAACGATCGGGATGCCGTTTTTCTGAGCTGTCGGCCGGCAGCGGCGGTCGGATCGACCTGGAACACGTCGACGGTATCGGTTCCCGTATCCCGGCGGAATCCGAACAGATACAGGTGTCCCCGGCCGTCCCGGACGAAATTGATGGCCTGCCAGGATCCGCAGCGGTCGTCGGGCGTCCATCCGGCCCGGTCCGCCTGGTCGGCCCGCCAGCGGCTCAGCCACCGCATCCGGCAGGCCGCCTCGCGGATCGACCGGCCGGGGCTGCTTCGGTAGAAATCGATGGCCCGGCTGTCCCAGTTGGCGACGGCGGCCAGAAGACGCCCGTTGTCGGAAATCACGGCGACCGCTCCGGCTGTGCAGTCTTCCCGTTCACCCCGGCGATGGATCGTCAGATGCGGCAGCGGCTTCCAGTCTGCGGGGTTGCCCGTATCGCAGAACCGGATTTCCGATGCATCGCGCCGCCGGTTGTCTTCCAGGCCCACCGCCAGCAGGGGTCCGGCAAGCTGGATGCCGCCGGCATGGCGCAGCGGACCGCGGGGAAATCGATGAACGTGTACGACGTGTCCGGGACGATCGAGCGATTCCGGGAAAGCGGCGACGACCACGTATGCCTGATCGAATGAATCGTGAGACAGAAAGACCAGGTGTTCCTGGCGGCCGGCGTCCCACCGCATCTGGATGCCCTGGAGATGTCCGCCCGGCGGCGGCAGGGCATCCCAGGAACACTCCAGCCGCGCAGCTTCATCCGGCAGGGCGTCGATCGCCGGCTCCATGTTGGGGTACTCGGTCACGTTCACATCCGCCCGTCGGTCCGGCGGACCTGCAATGTGCTGTTCTGGCGTCGTGATCTGTGCCGTTCCCGAACGAGACAGGCTCGCAACAGCAGCTACGGCGACGACTGTGACAGCGAGACATGCGGATTCACGTTGCATCGAGAAAACTCCGAATAATTTGTGAGAAGAACTCCCGTCCAACGGAACTGCCGACAAACAGCGATTTCGGAACGGGCTGGTGTCAGAGAATCCGGTGGATTCGAAGAGCCGGTCGGAAACCATGTCACGGGGTGGAGCAGCCTGGCAGCTTGCGAGGTTCATTACTTCGATGTCGTCGGTTCAAATCCGGCTCCCGCCACCTGAACCCCACGGAAGCGGACGGCGCGACCGTGGGGCTTCCTTTTGCGCGCAGTGCTTTCCTGTGCTCGCTGTGCAGCGTTTCAGTGAATTCACATTTCTGCGGCTCCGGTCTGTCCGGTTCCCTTCCGGCCCATGTCTGGACACGACGGCCGTCTGCCCGGCATTGATCTGGAATCCGGTTTCCGGCAGCGTTGTTGCTGACGAGTCCGACCGCAGCACGCCTTTCCGTTTCGTCTGTTCGGTGCGACCCGGTGGTGTTCTGGCGTGTGTCATTTCCGTTTCATGACAGTCTCCCTGCCTGACCGGGCCGTTGAGACTCTCATAGCACCTGGACCAGTTTTTGGGGAGCATGCCAACCTGGAAACCGAAAGGCCCTTTTTCGGAAGCCTCTGTTCACACAATCCCTGGTGACGCCTGTTCTGTCTCAGTTACCCTGGAGTACGCCCCGGATCAGATTCCTCGCGCCGGGGTTCGAACCAGTGGTAGACGGCCGGCAGAACAACCAGTGTGAGCAGGCTGGACGTGATGACACCGCCGATGACAACGGTGGCCAGAGGGCGCTGGACTTCCGCTCCCGAACTTGTGGAAAGAGCCATCGGGATGAAGCCGAGGGCATCCGTTGTCCCCGTCATCAGCACCGGACGCAGGCGATCCATCGCTCCCCGATGCACAGCATCGCGAACGTTCATCCCCTGATGCCGCAGATGCCGGATATGATCAATCAGCACAACGCCGTTCATCACCGCGATGCCGAACAGAGCGATGAAGCCGACACCTGCTGAGATCGAGAAAGGCATTCCCCGAAGCCACAATGCCAGGATACCTCCGGTCGTGGCGATGGGCACATTCAGAAAGATCAGCAGTGCCAGCCTTCCGGAATTAAACGTGATGTACAGAAGTGATGCAATCAGAAACAAGGCCAGCGGCACGGCAACTGCGAGACGTCCGGCTGCGTCCTGCAGATTCCTGAACTGCCCCCCCCAGGCAATCCTGTAATTCGGCGGCAGTTCGATCTGCTCCTCGACGGCCTTTCGGGCATCGGCCACAAAACCCGCCAGATCGCGACCGCGAACATTCACCTGCACCAGAAATCGCCGGCGGATCTCGTCGCGGCTGATCTGTGCGACACCGGGAGCGATTTCTATGTCAACCAGCTGTTCCAGAGGAATCTGGCGGCCTGCCGGATCGGAAACTCGGAGCCGCTTCAGGGTCTCGACGCTCCTGCGCCATTTCGGTCCCAGGCGAACCTGAAGCGGGAATCGCCTCTGTCCCTCGAAGATCTGTCCGACTTCCTTGCCACCGATGACTGCGACGGCATCGAGAACATCGGAAGCATTGATTCCGTATCGCGCGATCTGACTGCGACGAATGCGCATCTGAATATATGGCAGTCCTCCGGTTTGTTCAGCCTGCACGTCAGCAGCACCGGGCACCTGGGAGACGACAGCGGCAATCCTGTTGCCGATTTCTTTCAATGTCTCCAGGTCATCTCCGTACAGACTGATACCGATATCCAGACGAACTCCGGCGATGAGTTCCTGCACGCGAAGCTCAATGGGCTGCGTAAAACTGAAGTTGTTGGCCGGGATCCGGCTTTCCAGGGAGCGTTTCATGGCATCCACCAGATCGTCTTTACTCCCGAATCGCCATCTGTCTTTCGGTTTCAGGATGACAAAAATATCGCTGGACTCGATTCCCATGGGGTCTGTCGCGATTTCGGGACGCCCGGTCTTGGAAATGACGGACTCGACTTCTTCTGGAAACTCGTCCATCAGCGTTTTTTCGATAGCGGTCGTCATCTCGATCGACCGTTCGAGCGATATGCTCGGAAGTCGGATCGCCTGAACAGCCATGTCTCCTTCGTCGAGCCGGGGGACGAACTCCGCTCCAAAGTTCATGGCAATCAGAACACCTGCCGTGAATGCACCGGCAGCGCTCAGAAATACGGGAACGGGGCGGGCAATGGCAAACTGCAGCACGGGTTCGTAACCGCGCCTGAACCATCGTACAAGCAGCGCATCTTTCTCATCGAATCTGCGGGCAAGAAACAGCGATGCCAGCACCGGCATGACAGTCAGCGACAGAATAAGTGCTCCCACCAGCGCGGAGATGAACGAAAAAGCCATCGGGCCGAACATTTTGCCTTCGATGCCACGCAGTGACAGGATCGGCAGGAAGACGATGATGACAATTGCGCCTGCAAAAAGAATGGGGCGTCCCACTTCCTGGCCGGCTTCGCGAAACACATCCAGATCGGCTCTTTTCAGATCAGGGTTTCGACGTTTCACCTGGGATACGCGCCGAATCGCGTTTTCCACCATCACGACAGATCCATCAACGATGATGCCGAAGTCAAGTGCTCCCAGACTCATCAGATTGGCCGACACACGGAAATAGTTCATGGAAATGAACGTGATCAGTGCAGACAGTGGAATTGCTGAGGCCACGATCAGCCCGGCGCGGAGATCACCGACAAGAAGAAACAGCATGACAATGACGAGAATCGCTCCTCCGCTGACATTTTCGGCCACTGTGTCGATGGCGCGGCGGACGAGTTCCGTACGGTCGTAGAACGTGTCAATATACACACCTTCGGGCAGCGTCTTTTCGATTTCCGCGACCTTCTTCCTGACCCGATCCACGACCACACGTGAGTTTTCCCCCATCAGCATCATCACGATGCCCACCACCGCCTCGCCACGCCCGTCACGTGTGACATAGCCCTGCCGCAGCATAGGAGCAAATCGGACTGCGCCGATGTCCCGGACGTAAATCGGTGTGCCGTCTTCGCGACTGTCCAGAACGATGTTTCCGATATCGTCGAGTGACTGCACAAGTCCTTCGGCACGGATGATCTGCTGCTCCTCGTGGTGAACGATGTATCCGCCACCGGCATTGGCATTGTTCTGCCGAAGCGCCTCGAATACACGGTTCAGCGGTATTCTGTAGTTCAGAAGTGCATCGGGATCGATCTGAACTTCATAGGTTTTCAGCTCTCCTCCGAATGTGTTGACTTCGATAACTCCGGGCACGCTGCGGAGCTGAAAGGCGATCTGCCAGTCGAGAATGGTCCTCAGTTCCTGAAGGTCATAGCTGTAGCCCGGTTCCGCCCGTACTTCAAACTGATAGATTTCGCCCATCCCGGTGGCGATGGGCCCCATCCGGGGAGTGCCCAGACCGTCAGGAATGCGTTCACGGGCTTCGGTAAGTCTTTCGCTGACCTGCTGGCGAGCCCAGTAGATGTCGGTTCCTTCTTCAAAGACAACCGTTACGTTGGAGAGTCCGAATCGAGTCACACTGCGAATCTCTGCGACCCGGGGAATCCCGCTCATCGACGTTTCAACCGGAAACGTAATGAACTGCTCCATTTCAACGGGACTGAGAGAAGGGGAAGTGGTGAGTACCTGAACCTGGACATTCGTCAGATCGGGAACGGCATCGACCGGCAATGTTGTCATCGACCACATGCCGGTGGCGATCAGGAGCACAACCAGCAGCAGGGTGACGAAACGATTGCTGAGTGAGACGTCGATGATCCTGTCAATCATGGTGCTGCAGTTCCAGAGCGTGAGTCCAGAGAGGATGCGCAGAAGATTCTGTCGTGTGTTGTCGCCTTTCCGCAGTCCTAATGTCCGTGCGAAATCGATTCTTTCATCAGTTCCGACTGCAGCGAAAAGGCACCGGAGGTGACAAGCGACTCGCCCTCCTGGAGACCTTCACGGACATGCACCCATTCGTCGGTCTTCAGGCCGGTGAGAATCCGTCGCAGCTGAAAGGTGTCGTCGCCGATCTGGACGAAAACGGATTCAGAACCGTCGACCTTCTGCAGCGCGGAGGCGGGAATGATGAGTGCATCGGATACACCCAGCCCTGGCAGTGCGACGTCGACGAACATGCCCGCCTTGAGGCGCCGATCGGGATTGTCAACCAGTGCTCGTAACCGGATGGTGCGTGTGGCCGGGTCGAAAACATCGCCGGTGTAGAAAATCTTTGCGGTATAACTTTTCTCCATGCCTGGCGGGCGAAAGCGAAGTTCCTCTCCGAGCTGCCGGGTTCTGGGAAGGTCCTTCTGGTAGATGTCCGCCTGAACCCACAGCGTGGACAGGTCGGCCACCTGGAACATCTCGGTGTCAGCCCCCACGCGCTCTCCGAGTACAACGTTCTTGCCGATGATGGTGCCGGCAAAGGGCGATCTGATCTGGTAATGGGCAATGGCTTCTCCTTCCCGCAGAGGATCGAAGTCTTCCAGGTCCGCCTGCCGGTACCCGAGAATGAACAGACGCGAACGGGCGGCAGCCACGGTCTGTTCGGTCTGACGGAGCTTCTGTTCAGCCAGGAGCGCCTGCTGCCAGCTGGTGAACCGGAGCTGTTCCAGCAGAGCCTGGAATGTTGCCCGGTCGGCTTCATAAGCCGCTCTGGCAGCGAGTGCCTGGCTGCCGGCGGTGGCCCCCTGAGCTGCCAGCGGCTCCAGCCGTTCTGCGTCCTTTCTGGATTTATAGAGGCGGGCGTAAGCCGTTATGAGCTGCTGCCGGTACTCTCCCATCGGTCTGTTGGCAAACATCTCATCAATCGATTCGAAGGGGGGCTGTTTCATGAGCGCTGTGATCAGTGCCTGCGTGTTCGTACTGATCTTTTGTGCCCATTCGTGGTTTACGCGGGCGAATTCGGCATTGAGCTGGCTTCTGTAAAGGTCCAGTTTGGCTGCGCCGACTTCCTTGCTGTCGATGACGGCCAGTGTCTGCCCCTGTGAGACATCATCTCCGAACTGAACGAGAACATCGTGCACCTGCCCGTCGGCCAGTGAATAGATGTGAGCCAGACGGTCCTCGTTCAGAGTCAGCTTTCCTGTGACCCAGACCAGGCCGGGCAGGGTGCCGCGTCTGACCGATTCCACACGAAGTCCGGCAACGTCCCATTTTTCTCTGGGCAGAGTGACCGTCGCTCCGTCTTCATTTCCGGAACGCTCACCCTGGTGAGCACTGTCGTTGTTTTCACTGTGCTCCGAGCTGCTCGGAATTCGGGGAGCAGGTGACAGCCACATTCGATTCGCGAAATACATACAGACAGCACCCGCGACAAGTGCACCCAGACCAATGGATGCTGTGGAGACAAACCTGCCCCTGTCGCTCCGGATCTCTGAGGATCGGCCGGTTTTCATGATTTGCTCTCCCGTGGCTTATCTTTCGGCAGGTGTCACAGGCCGCCGTCTGTCGCATGTCACCGGGGCAGACGGAGTCACCACACCGTGCTCTTCGCCCGGCCGGCCGGGCGAAGCAGATTACACGGACAGTACACTGCCCATTCGGTTCCGAAAAGCGTGACAGAGCACCGAACAGATACGCAGCACGCACAAAAAGGCATTTCCGGATTTCATCAGTTGCCTCAAAGACACGCTTCACGGGCACCAGCCGGTTTCCGGCAGGCGGTGGATGCGGCGGACGAATGGCCTGCGGAAGGGATGTCTATGTTTCTGAGCACGCCGATACCGGATCGTGATCCACTTTCCAGGGACGTGCTGAGAAGAAACGTCACTCGGGCGGCGACGAGTTCAGTGGAGAAACGGCGGTGCCGGCTCCTGGCTCAGCCGATGCGATTCGTCGTCCTGATCCATGCTGTTCATACCATTGTCAGATCATTCAGGGTGATCTGTCCGGTATCCAGTTTCTGCTTCAGCTCTTCAGCGTCCAGGGCGATCAGTGGGCTGATTTCGGCAATGGCGTCGTCTGCCACTTCGTACCCGGCCTGTCGAATCCAGTCTTTCGCGATCCGGATCAGTGCAGCCCGCACCTGTTCGGGAGAATCGGAACCATGAGCATTCTTGACCGGATGAAACTCCCGTTCCCGATCCGCTTCCACAATGAGTGTTCGGTCCGCCAGGGGCAGCGCATCGAAAATGAATCGTTCGAACTTGACCGCATTCGGCTCCGTCGGTTCCACCCGCTGTCCGTCCGAATCGATCCATGAGACTTTCTTACGTGCCTGGTGCAGCGGCAGCCGGGAGGCATCCGAAGCCAGGTCGTCGAGAAAATCGCGGCGAAACACATGGATCGCCGTGTTGCCGGCCCAGAAAATCCACTCTCCTGATTCATCCGTGGCAGCCGCCTGGTCGGCCGTCAGTTCGCTGTATTCGATGATTTCTGTTCTTCCGTCCACAGAAACCAGTACGCCCATCCGTTCCGACGGATCGGTTTTGCGGACGACACATGTGGTCAGCTGCGAGTCCCGTTCGGCATGCAGTCCCAGAAGAACCGGATCGCACACCACGACAGCCGGATTATCCACCTGATGGTAGAACACGTGTTCGATGCCCTGACGGGCCATCCGCCGCAGGGCATCGGAACGTTCCAGAGCTGCCACCATGCCGCCATGACCGTCCGGAGACAGACAGATGGATGAGCGGCTGTCCATGAGGACCCGGCCGGTGGCGGCATCCACGGCAGGCAGAACTCCCTGCTGAAAGAAGAACACGTCCGTGCTGTCCAGGCCGAAAAAGTCATGCTGTCTGAAAAACGCCACCGTTTCGTCATGCGTGGCCCGGCTGGTCATCACGTACCAGGGAATCGCTGCCCCGTGCCGCTGCTGTCTGGCCGCAATCTGTTCTGCGAAGATCCGGAACAGGCTGCGGTCCGACCGCGGCCCGATGGGAAACATGCCTTTCGGGTGATCGAATCCCAGCCGCGTGCCCTGACCGCCGGCAACGGTCACGACGGCCACCTGTCCCTGTTCGAGCAGACGGCATCCCGCAGCGGCGGCCGCTTCCCTCAGCTTCCGTTCCGAGGCGGTGCGCGGCTGCCGGACGACATCGCGCGGAGCTTCGGCTCGGGCGGCCCGTGCTCCGGCTTCTGCCGTCTGCAGCGACGGATCGGACAGCAGAACAGAAAAATCGGTCGCACGAATCTGCTCAAACAGTTCAGCGCGTTCTGCTTCGGTCAGCCGGTCGGCAAACTGCAGCAGGTGCTGCTGACCGTACCGGGCGACGCGCTGCATGATATCGTCGGGGACACAGATGGTCATCGAGGCGTCTCAGCAGAAACGAGCGTCCGTCAGGTGCCCAGCGCGGTCAGGATGCGATGGCAGGCGTCAGAACGATTCAGAGCGTAAAAGTGGATTCCTGGCACCCCCGCTGCCTTCAGCTGTTCGCACTGTCTGAGGGCGTGTTCGATTCCGATTTCGAACTGGGCTTTCCGATCGTCTCCGACCGCATCGAAACGCCGCGCCAGATCTTCCGGAAAAGAACTTCCGCACATCGCCGTGATTCTCTGGATGCGGGCCGGATCGGTGATGGGCATGATTCCTGGAACAATGGGCACATCGATGCCGAGCTTTGCGCAGCGGTCACGGAATGAAAGAAAAACATCGTTGCGGAAAAACAACTGTGTCACGACCGCGTCAGCTCCGGCATCCACCTTGCCTTTCAGGTGATTCAGATCGGCTTCCAGACTGGGAGCTTCCGGATGCTTCTCCGGATAACCGGCCACGCCGATGCCCCAGTCCGGATGTCGTTCTCGAATGAGTTCCACCAGTTCACTGGCATGAGCGAAGCCTCCTGCAACCGCCTGGAAACGGTCCTGTCCCCGGGGAGCATCGCCGCGCAGAGCCATGATATTGCGCACCCCTGCCGCATCGGCTTCATCGAGCAGTTCAATGAGCTGCTCGCGCGTCGACCCGACGCACGTCAGGTGAGCGACCGCGGTCCGCTGCAGTTCCGAACGAATGATGCGACACCACTGCAGTGTGCGGTCGCGCGTCGATCCGCCGGCTCCGAACGTACAGGATATGAATGCGGGGTTGTGCCGGCAAAGCTGCTGCAGATGCCCGCGCAAAGCCGCGTCGCCGGCCGGTGTTTTGGGAGGAAAAATTTCGATCGATACCGCCAGAGCATCGGCGGCATACACTTCAGAAAGACGCATACGGAGTCATTTGGAGGGCAGCCGGTCGCAGACCGGTGATCTGCCTGTTACGGATATCGGAAAGAATCGGTCGCGAAAATACGAAGCGTGTCATCGTAGGCCATTTTCGGTGACGTGCCATCGAACGGATGACCGGTCGGGAAAAACATCCGGGAGAAATTTTTCACCGTTCGCAGGGGCGACAGACTGACGAATCTTCGCAGACCATGGCACAATGCGATCCTTCCGGCTCACCACACCAGAGTTGTCCCATGAAAGTTCCCGGACTGGTCGTGATTTCGGTCGTGCTGTTTTTTCCGGTCGGCTGTGGCCGGTCTCCGGAGCCCGCTGCCGGCCCCGCAGCCGCTGCCCCCAGCGGACGGACGTTCGTGACGCTGGCCCTGAACTGGTACCCCGAAGCCGAACACGGTGGGTATTATGCCGCGGACGAACTGGGCCTGTTCGATCGGGAAAACCTGGATGTGCGCATCCTTCCGGGCAGCCCCGGAGCCGCTCGTCTGGCTCTGCAGGAACTGGCTGCCGGACGTGTGGACTTCGCTGTGTCCAGCGCGGACCAGGTTGTCGAACAGCGTGCCCGCGGACTTCCCGTGACGGCCCTGCTGGCTCCTTTGCAGCAGTCGCCACGATGCATCATGGTGCACCGTTCATCGGGAATCGACTCGCTCGAATCGCTGGCCTCGGTGGAACTGGCGGTCAATGAAACCCGGCCGTTCGCTTTGTGGATGAAGAAGAAACTGCCGCTGCACCATGTGACGATCGTTCCTTTCAACGGGCTGATCGGCGAGTTTCTCACGCGGGACGACTATGCCCAGCAGGCCTACGTGTTCAGTGAACCGTTCGTTGCGCAGGAGAAAGGCAGTGATCCGGTCTCCCTGATGCTGTCGGACATCGGCTACAATCCGTATGCGAGCGTCCTGGTGACGTCCGAAAGCATGCTTCGGAACCACCCGGAGACCGTCGGCGCCATGGTGCGGGCCTGCCGGGACGGCTGGACGGCCTGGCTGAAGGAGCCGGATCGGGTCAATCGACGGATTCATCGGGAAAATGGCGACATCAGCCTGGCGGCCCTTCAGTACGGCGCTTCCGCCCTGAAAGAACTCTGTCGAACACCTCCCGGGCAGCCATTTGGCAGCATGACCCGACAGCGCTGGCAGCAGCTGATTGATCAGCTCGAAGAAGTGAAAATCATTGAACCGGGCCAGGTCGCAGCAGATGACTGCTTCGTGACGCTGCCCGCCGGGCATCCGTGATGCAGACGGTCCTGCCGCCCGGTCTTTCTTTCCTGATGGGTTTTTCCGGCACGGTGGAATCATGTGGAATCAGGTCTGGCATATTCTGAGTGAGCTGAGCCCGTGGCTGCTGCTGGGGGCTTTTGTCGCCGGTCTGCTCCGCCTGTTCGTGCCGGCCGGGCGTCTGAAACGGCTGCTGCGGGGTCGCGGAAGCCTGCTGGCATCGGTGCTGGTGGGAATTCCGCTTCCCCTGTGTTCGTGCAGTGTGATCCCTGTGGGACTGGGGCTGCGGAGGGAAG
Organism: Planctomycetaceae bacterium; assembly: GCA_015485495.1. Lineage (GTDB taxonomy): Bacteria > Planctomycetota > Planctomycetia > Planctomycetales > Planctomycetaceae > S139-18. Next base: position 84,110 of record WFTL01000132.1, on the reverse strand, counting down.
GCGCCAGCCGCGGAGCGGCCTTGGGATTTCTGATCAGCACACCGCAGACAGGAGTGGACTCGATCCTGGTCAGTGGTTCGCTGCTGGGCTGGCCGTTCGCCCTGTTCAAGGTGGGAGCGGCCCTGGTGATGGGGGTCGTCGGAGGCGCCCTGGTGGAAACGTTCGGGGAGAAGGAGGCGCCGACCGACATTCCGGAATCGTGCGAATCGACCGAGGACCGCCCGATGTCCGGTCGGGTGCGGGATGCGGCAGCACACAGCATCGACCTGATTCGGTCCATCTGGCGCTGGCTGGTGTTTGGCATTTTCGTATCGGCCGCCATTTCTTCGCTGCTTCCGGCCAGCCGGTTCAGCGAGTTCGCCGGAGAATCCGGACTGGCCGCGATGTTTCTCACTCTTCTGGTGTCGCTGCCGTTGTACGTCTGCGCCACAGCTTCCGTGCCCATCGCCGCAGCGCTGGTCGGCAGCGGGTTTCCGGCGGGAGCCGCCATGGTGTTCCTGATGGCCGGCCCGGCTACGAATCTGGCGACCCTGGGTGCCGTATTCCGCACGTTCGGTCTGCGATCGACCCTTCTGTACCTGCTGACGATGGTTGGCGGCAGCATGACGGCCGGATTGCTGTTCGACGCCCTGCTGCCGTCCGCCGCTGTGGCCTCCTGGCACGCTCATGAGCCGGTCGGCTGGCCGGCCGCAGTGTCTGCCGTGGTGCTGACCGGACTGCTGCTGTGGTTCGCGATGGAAGATGTGCAGCGTTTTCTCGCCCGCCGGCGGGCATCCGCAGACGACCTGGTCCTGCGTGTCCACGGAATGAAGTGTGAAGGCTGCGCGTCCGGGCTGGAACGGGAGGTGCGGCAGATCGACGGTGTGCGCAACGTGTCCGTGCAGTTTTCCACGGAACGGGCGACCATCAGCGGCAATCCGGATCGAAAAGCGATTCTCGAAGTCATTTCCCGCCGCGGTTTCACCGCAGAACCGATTTCCGAAGCGTCTGAGAAAGCGGCGGCCGGCCACTGACGGCTCCACCGGCATCCTGTGGCAGGCGGAATTCCGGTCCGTGGTTTCCTGTGAGGATCTGCACACACTGGTTGTGTGGCGTCCGGCACGTCCGTACACTGACGCACTTTGTTATCCTGGTGCGGCGTGCGTCGGCTGGTGCGGGCGGACGCGGCCCGGTTTCAGCCGGGGGCTGCAGAGCCGTTTCCGTGGATGCACGGATCCGTGTTCTGCCCGGATCATTTCGTCTGCCTTCTGATCTGAAAAACACTGCGATGCGACATGTGCTGTCCGCTCTCGTCATGAATCAGCCGGGCGTGCTGGCCCAGATATCCGGCATGCTGGCTTCGCGGGCCTTCAACATCGACAGCCTGGCGGTGGGAACGACGGAAAACCCCGAGTTCTCGCGGATCACATTCGTGGTGAACGGCGATGAAAAAGTACTCGATCAGGTCCGGAAACAGCTGGAAAAACTGGTCACCGTCGTCAAGGTGCAGGATTACCTGGGCGAGGACTTCGTCGAACGCGATCTGATGCTCATCAAAGTGAGCACATCCGGTGGACGGCTGAGCGACGTTCGGGAACTGACGGACATTTTTCGGGGACGGATCGTCAATGTCGGAGCCGACCATGTGCTGATTGAAGTCTCCGGCCGCGAAAACAAGATCGAAGGATTCATCGATCGGATGCGGGAATTCGGCATTCTGGAAATGGTGCGTACCGGTCGAGTCGCCGTACTGCGGGACCGGACCATCACCGACGATCTGCCTCCGGAAATACTGACCAGCGACGAAGCCCGCGTCGGTTCGTGAACCGGTTCGAACCGTTCTGCGACCGGGCCCCACCATGGCAGCGGCTGCATTTTCACAGCGGCCGGCAGCCGGAATCAGGACATTTCACGGCACCGGACCGGTGCCTTCCTCACTTTTTGACAGACAGGACACCAGTCACGATGGCGGCCAGAATTTATTACGATGACGATGCAGATCTGAGTCTGCTGAAGGACAGGACCATTGCCATTCTCGGTTACGGCAGCCAGGGCCATGCTCAGGCTCAGAACCTGAGAGACAGCGGCTGTACGGTGGTGATCGGACAGCGGCCGGGCAGTGCCAACCATGACCTTGCTGTCAGCCACGGCTTTGAACCGATGTCCGTGGCCGATGCCGCGGCAGCCGGAGATCTGGTCAACATTCTCCTTCCCGATGAAGTGCAGGGAGATGTCTATCGAAATGAGATTCTGCCGCATCTGCAGCCGGGCAACATTCTGATGTGCAGTCACGGATTCAATATCCACTTCGGCCAGGTCGTTCCGCCGGATGGAGTCGATGCCGCTCTGGTGGCTCCCAAAGGCCCCGGACACCTGGTCCGCAGTGAATACGAAAAAGGCGGCGGAGTTCCCAGCCTCATCGCACTCAGCGACGGCGCATCGGAAACGACCCGCGCCCTGGCTCTGGCCTATGCCAAAGGCATCGGGGGAACCCGCGGGGGGGTGATCGAAACAACATTCGCAGAAGAGACGGAAACCGATCTGTTCGGTGAGCAGGTCGTCCTGTGCGGCGGTGTGAGCGAACTGGTCAAGGCGGGCTTCGACACTCTGGTGGAAGCCGGGTATCAGCCGGAAATGGCCTATTTCGAGTGCATGCACGAACTGAAGCTGATTGTCGACCTGTTTTATCAGGGCGGGCTGAACTACATGCGTTACAGTGTGTCGAACACCGCCGAGTACGGCGACTATTCCAGCGGTCCGCGAATCGTGACCGATGAAACGCGGGCGGAAATGAAAAAGATTCTGCATGAGATTCAGTCTGGTGTGTTCGCGCGCAACTGGCTGCTGGAAAACCGGGCCGGACGGCCTCAGTTCTTCGCCACGCGCCGACGTGAACGCACGCACCTGATCGAAAAAGTCGGCCGTCAGCTCCGACGCATGATGAGCTGGATCGACGCAAAGGAAGTCTGACGGCGCCGTCCTTCTGACACCGCATCAGCAGGGGAGTCTGCCCGTGGACCGTTCCGAACATGTTCTGGCATCTTCCGTCGCCTGTGCCGGCTCTCTGATCGGAGCCGGCCTGGGAGCCGGTTCGGGTGATGGCGGCTATCTGGTCGTCGTTCTCGGATTCATCGGTTTCACCGTGTTTGGCCTGGTGACGCTGCGTCTGCTGACCGGCAGCGTGCACCCGACCCGTGTGATGAACTATCTGCTGGAAAAGGACGACGATTCCTGAAGCGCCCGGGCCGCCGGCCCCGGCAGGGATGACTGCAGCCCCGTCGGAGCACACGGCATCCGTTGATGCACGCAGCCTGCCGGCTACGGGAGCCACCCCTGTGTGATTGTGATCACACGGCGGCTGCTTCATTCGTTCGACGGACTGTCGACAGGCAAGTACCCCGAGCAGGACTCGAACCTGCAACATCCGCTTTAGAAGAGCGGTGCTCTATCCAGTTGAGCTATCGGGGCTTCTGACTGCTCTGTGCCGTTCCCTCACGGCCCATCTTCAGGCCTGATATCCAGGTCCCTGGCCGGCATCAGGCTGTTCGACAATGCATTCGGCAGCAAAATAACGAACAGTCATCACCGTCACAAGAAGCCTCTTCGGCTCCTGACAGTCTTCAACGGCAGAGCAGATCCGGACCGGCCGGAATGTCCCGGGGGAGTGTTGTCATTCTCCTGCCGGTTCTTCACCCGTCTGGCCGGCCAGGTACAGTTCCAGTCCGATTGTTTCGATCTGGTGCAGCTGGGTTTCCAGCCAGTCCACACTGTCTTCGGATTCGACGATGATGCGTTCCATGATTTCCTTGCTTCCTGCATCACCGACTTCCATGGCCAGGCGGACGCCTTCGTTGTAGGTCTTCACCGCGTTGAGTTCTAGGGCGAGATCGTTTTCAAGCTGTTCTTTCACGGTGGAGCCCACCCGGATCACATCGTAACGGGCGATTTCCGGTACTCCTTCGAGAAACAGAATCCGGTCGATCAGGTACTCTGCATGTTTCATTTCTTCGATGGATTCGGTGTAGTGATGAGCTGCCAGTCTGTGAAACCCCCAGTCTTTGCACATCTTCGACTGGACGAAGTACTGGTTGATGGCCGTCAGTTCGATCGTCAGTCCGGCGTTGAGTGCTTCGATGATCTTGTCGTTGCCCTTCATGGGATTCCCTCGGAAAAACAGGCACTGTGAAACAGATTCGGAATGTGCATCATATTGTCTGGTATTCACCGGGTACCGCTGAGGGTTCCGGTCTGGTGCGAAAACCGTCGGATTGATATTGCGTCTCGCACGTCTGCTGCGACCGTGTCGCAGGCACGAACGAAATGATCGCAGCAGATCAGAGCCTGTTCGAATACGAAACATGTCCCGCTCCTCTGCCCTGCCGTGATGCCCATGGCACCAGGCAGGACAGACGTTTTCGGCGCGATGACGCATCAGCCGGACCGCCGAACCGCACCGGTGGGAAACAGCTCTGGTTTTCTGTGTCCGAAGAACGGCGTCTGTTCCACATGCGGAATTTCTGAGATTCGTGCTGTCCGAGTCTGATCCGGTCAGCAGCCTGCCGGCCGTAAAGGCACCTGCTTCCTGGACGATCCGCTTTCGGGAATTGTCGTTCCAGTGTGTGGACTCTATGAGTGCTGAAGACAGGCGGGTTCGCCGGTACTGGACATCACAGACGCCTGTGGGCCCGATGCCGCCCGGCACCTCAGAACCATGCGCACAACAGCGGTCTCCGGACAGCGCCTGTTTCGAGAGACCGGTCTTTCGCTGTTTCATTCGTTTCCCCGGTGTCATCCGGATGCCTGACATTCACCCGCTGCACAGCCGGATTTCCGCAGACAGGCCGGCAGGTCTGAGCGGGGCGTTGACTTTCCGGATTTTGATTCTTACCGTCATGCCTTCCGGACCGTGGCGGTCGGATCTGCGGCCGGATTCGCTGCGAGAGATTTTCCGTGCATTCTTTTCCGGAGAAGCCGTTCCATGGCTCGTACTGTCACTCTGTTCACCGGCCAGTGGGCCGATCTGCCTCTGGAAACTCTGTGTAAGAAGGCGAAGGAATTCGGATACGACGGAGTGGAACTGGCCTGCTGGGGCGACCACTTCGAAATCGACAAAGCGCTGTCCGACGACAGCTACTGCCAGAAAAAACGCGATCTGCTGGACCGGCACGAACTGAAGCTGTTCGCCATCTCCAACCACCTGGTGGGGCAGGCGGTTCTGGACAACATCGACCAGCGGCACCAGTCGATCCTGCCGGATTATGTCTGGGGCGATGGTGATCCGGACGGGGTGACGAAACGAGCCATCGAAGAAATGAAGAACACGGCCCGGGCTGCTCAGAAACTGGGTGTCAGTGTGGTCAACGGATTCACCGGTTCGAGCATCTGGCATCTGATCTATGACTTTCCGCCCACCCCGCCGGAAATGATCGATGCCGGGTTCGAACTGCTGGCTGAACGATGGAACCCGATCCTGGACGTGTTTCAGGAATGCGGCATCAAGTTCGCTCTGGAAGTTCATCCGACCGAAATTGCCTTTGACATCTATTCCGCCGAACGCGCTCTGCAGGTACTGGGGCACCGGGAGGAATTTGGATTCAATTTCGACCCGAGTCATCTGATCTGGCAGGGAGTGGATCCCGTGGAGTTTCTGCGGGCGTTTCCGGACCGGATCTATCACGTCCACATGAAGGACGCTTCCGTCACGCTCAATGGCCGCACCGGGATTCTCAGCAGCCATCTGCCCTGGGGAGACAACCGGCGGGGCTGGGACTTCCGCAGCGTGGGACGCGGGGGGGTGCGGTTTGAAGAGATCATCCGTGAACTCAACGTGATCGGATACGACGGTCCTCTGTCCGTGGAATGGGAAGACATCGGCATGGACCGGGAACACGGTGCGGCGGAGGCCGCTCAGTTCTGCAAAAACGTCGATTTCGAACCGTCCGGCCACCGATTCGATGCAGCCTTTGGCGAATAGCAGCCCGGTCCATCGTCGTTTCAGCGTTCGCGTCAGGCGGAGGCTCTGGACAGGCCGGTCGCAGGCAGGCAGACGATGAATCAGGATCCCGTTCGAATCGGTCAGGTGGAATGGACGCGTCTTTTTCCGTTGCTGCGTCTTCTGAAGGCCGTGCCGATCGGCTGCAGCCTGACCGTGCTGCTGCCGGCAGCCGTCTGCATCGCCCTGAACCGACTGGGAGAACTGTTCCTGCCGGATGCTCCCGAAGCTTCCGGCCAGGCGGCCATTCCGGGGCATGTGCTCTGGCAACTGCTGCAGCGGTCGGCTGACTGGATGGCTCCACCGCTGCGAACGGTTTTCGGGACCGCAGCCGACACGTTTCTTTCCCGGCAGCCGTTTCTGTTTTTTCCGCTGCTGTCCGCTTCGGCCGTGGGGCTGCTGCTGGTATGGACGACAGCCGTGACCGGGATCACGGGCGTGGCCATGACGCGTTCGGCCGCCGGACTGTTCTGTCAGAATACGCGGCAGAGCCCTGCGGCGACCGCCGCATATGCGGCGCGACAGGCCGGATCCGTCCTGCTGGCAGCCGGTCTGGCGGCTGTTGTCATTCTGATTCCCAAAAGTTTCCTGGCCGCAGCAGCCTGGCTGGCTGGGGTCGGCATGCCGGGACGTCTGCTTGTCGAGCTGAGCTGGCCGATTATCGTGGCAGCGGGGCTGGGACTGTGGGTTTTGTTTCTGGTGACCGCTGTGGCATGGGGACTGGCCGTCGCGGCGTGCGGGACGGATGACTGCAGCGGAGCCGAAGCGCTGAGTCGAAGCATCAGTTATGTGCTGTCTCACCCGCTTTGGACGCTGCTCGGTCTGACAGCCGTTCTGGCGATGGGGCAGTTCATGTTTCTGCTGTCTCACACGGTTCTGGCAGCCGGTGAAGCGCTGATTCCCGAATCGCTTTCCGTCCGAACCATGTTTCGGGTGCATGCCATGTGGGATGCTGTTCTGCAGGAAGTGCCCGCCACGGTGCAGCTTTCTGTGCAGATGGCCGGGTTCGCGATCCTGTATGTGCTTCTGAGACAGAAGGAAGACGGCGTGCCGCTTCGTGAAATGGATGGAGCCGCCCCGCCGGAACCGGCCAGGGCGGCCTCAGACGCCTGACGTGCGGTCGGCCCCCGGTGGCCGTTTCAAAGCCGGAAGTTCCTGGCTTCTTCGGACCGTCCGTCAGGTGCGTTCGACCGGCCAGTCGGTATGATGCGGTCACCTGGGATGTCCTGTGCCTGACATGTGAAAGGGACCGGTGCTGTGTCTGACGCGTACATTCTGTCGGCCTGCCGCACTCCGATTGGACGTTTTCGGGGCGTTCTGGCTGACGTTCCCGTGACGGAACTGGGGGCTCTGGCGGTTGCAGCCGCGGTGGAACGATCGGGGGTCGCTCCGGATGCCGTGGACGAAGTGATCTTCGGCAATGTGCTCAGTGCGGGCGTCGGCCAGGCGCCCGCCCGCCAGGCGGCTCTGAAAGGCGGCCTGCCGCCGACGGTGGCAGCGGTCACTGTGAACAAAGTCTGCGGATCCGGGCTCAAAGCGGCCATGCTGGGGGCGCAGGCGATTCGCTGCGGCGATGCCGATGTGATCGTTGCCGGCGGGATGGAGAGCATGACGAATTCGGGAATGTTCCGTCCGCGGCAGGCCGCCGACGACGATTCCCGGCAGATCGACACGATGCTGCACGACGGTCTGACCTGCAGCATGACGGGACTGGGAATGGGGCAGATCGCTGAGAAAGTGGCGGAGGAATCCGACAGCACCAGGGCCGCTCAGGATGAGTATGCATTGCAGAGTCATCAGCGGGCTTGCGCAGCAGCCGCGGCCGGGCTGTTCGAAAAGGAAATCGTTCCGATCGATGTGGAACATGACGGTCAGGCCCGTTCGGTGGCGGAGGATGAAGGTCCGCGTCCGGATACGTCTCTGGAATCGCTGGCCGGACTGAAAACCGTGTTTCGGGAGAACGGAACGGTCACTGCCGGAAATGCATCCGCAATCAGCGACGGGGCTGCGGCCGTGGTGATGGCATCGGAATCGGCCGTGGAGCGAACCGGGCGCACTCCTCTGGCCCGCATCGTGTGTTCTGTTACGGCCGGAGAAAAGCCGGACGATCTGTTCATCGCCCCGGTGGCGGCCGTGAGAAAGCTGCTGGAAAAAAGCGGCCGCGCTCTGAGCGACATCGATCTGTTCGAAATCAACGAAGCGTTCGCATCGCAGATGCTGGCCTGCCTGAAGGGACTGGATCTGACGACCGAACGGGTCAACGTTCATGGCGGAGCGATTGCTCTGGGGCATCCGATCGGAGCCAGCGGGGCGCGGGTGCTGGTCACCCTGCTGCATGCTCTGGAAGCCCGTGATCAGCAGACGGGCGTGGCCTCTTTGTGCCTGGGCGGAGGCAATGCGGTGGCCATGCTGGTGGAACGGCTGTAAGCGGCCGTCGCCGCCGTGGATGAGCAGACCAGCCGGCAGGAGGGCATGGTGAAACGGATCTCAGCAGGACAATTCGAACTGACCGTTGTCAGTGGCGGAACGCTGCGCAGCGATGGCGGCACGATGTTCGGGGTGATCCCGAAGGCCATGTGGTCCCGGGTCTGTCCGGCCGACGATGCCAACCGTATTCTCATGGAAACCAACTGTCTGCTGGTGCGCACGCCCGAATCTCTGGGGCTGATCGATACCGGATACGGAGACAAACTGCCGGAAAAGGTCCGACGCCGCGGCTGTCTGGAAGACGGAGCACCGCTGCGGCGCAGCCTCCAGGCGGTCGGAGTGGCCCCCGACGATATCGACTGGGTGATCCTGACGCATCTGCATTTCGACCATGCGGGCGGCCTGACGACGCGCCGGGACGACGGGCAGCTCGTTCCCGTTTTTCCTTCCGCCCGTCACTTCGTCCAGAAAATCGAATGGGAAGATGCTCTGTCCGGCCGTCCCGAACTGGCAGGTGCCTACACGCCGGACGATTTCGTTCCGGTTCAGGAGGCCGGACTGCTGAACCTGGTCGACGGGGATCAGGAACTGTTTTCGGGGATTTCCGTGGAACGAACGGACGGGCACACACGCGGTCATCAGCTGGTTCGTCTGGTTTCAGAAGACCGGACGGTGGTGTACGTGGGAGACGTCAGTCCCATGGCCGCTCATGTGCGGACATTCTGGACGATGTCCTACGACCAGTATCCGCTCACCACGCGCGTCACGAAGCCCCGCATTCTGGGTGCCATTGCGGACAGCCGTCACATCGCCGTGTTTCCCCACGATCCGCGCGTCGCGATCGCGCGTCTGGAACGTGACGACCGCACGGAATTCACCGTAATACCGGCGGAATGAAGCCGGCCGGATCAGACGGGAGACGGGGAAGACAGAAGCTTGTCGACTTCGTTGCTGACAATCACTCCGTAGTTCACCGCACCCAGCCAGCCGGACATGATGATGCCGACCGATCCGGCATGAAACAGTCCGCCGATCTGTTTCGGAAGAGTCTGGCTGACTTTCAGGCCTTCGAATTTGGTGCCGAACGACGCACCCGCGATGTGCCGCGTATAGCGTTCGAATGTCCGGGGCGTGGAAGCTTCGATGTGATCCAGTTTCTCTCGAATATCGGGAACGTACTGTTCCAGGCAGTCCAGAGTCGTCTGTTCGAGATGATGCTTGGCCTGGCGGTATTCGGATTCCGGCAGATCGGCCCAGTCGCGGTAGCGGGCATTGGTGGAAGAGACGATGAGCCAGCGGTCGCTGCCCGGCCGCGTGCGGGGGTAGTAAAAGCTGAACGTCCGACTGCTCACATCCATGCTCAGCATGGCATCGATATCGAAACCGGAATGTTCTGAGTGAAACAGCAGGTCCCCGACATCTTCTGAAAATCCCAGACCGGGTTTCAGAGCGATGTACACCTGGCAGCTGCTGCTGTTGAGACGGACAGCGCGGGTGTCTTCCACGAAATCCCGATCGAAATGTTCCGGGCCGACCAGGCTGAGGATCGTGGATTTCAGATTGGCATTGCTGACCACGGCCCGGCAGCCGATGCGGCGGCCGTTGACCACAACACCGCGCACCTGTCGGTCGGAATCCACTTCAATCCGTTCCACCAGAGTGCGGATCCGCAGGTCGACTCCACTGGCCAGCAGCTCCTTCTTCATTTTTCCGACCAGAGCGTCCGTGCCGCCTTCGAACGTGTAGACCCCTTTGCTCATGAAATTGCTGAACACGATGCCGTAGGTGATGGCCGGATCGTCCAGCGTCGATCCATTGGCGTAGGTGATCGGTTCCATGAGCAGCCGGACGACGTCGTCGCGGCCGGGGAAAAACCGATCGAAAAGCTGCCGTGTCGTCGTGGTCTGATCGTCGTAGAAGTTCATTCCCCGTGCTGTGTCGAAGAATTCTTCCACGGTCGCCGGGGCGATTCCGAACTGTTCCGTCAGAATGCGGGTGAAATCCTTCCGGTCGAATGTGGTGCGGACGGAGAACTGCGGGTTTTCGAAGCGGATCCCTTTGAGCGGCACGATGGAATCCGCAATTTCCCGGGACCAGTACCGGCGGCAGCTCTTGATCATCCCGTGCGGGAACCCGTGCAGCGAAATGTCGAAGATGTGCCCGCCGCGTCGCCGGAACCAGGTGGCCATGCCCCCAAGCTGGTAGTGATGTTCCAGCAGAAGAACGGAATAGCCCTGACGCGCCAGAAGATTGGCGGCCGTCAGTCCGGCCAGTCCGCTGCCGATGACGATGACATCGTACTCGTCGCGGGCGTCTTTCAGAAAATCCTTCGCCATGTCTGCGATGCCGGAAGAAAAAGGCCGGACGGCGGACGGTCTTCAGAAAACCAGAGACCGAAGAAGGAATGGACACGGTGTCGGCCAGGAAGGAACCCGTCGGCCACGGTGACACGGGACGGGCACTGTGACGGGCCGTGCCGCGACTTTCCAGCCGTGGAGTCGACCGATCGAGGAATTCCCATCCGAATTGGTCCGGGAATGTCGTGTCGGAGGACGGAGAGCGATTCGGCCGTCGATTATTCTGGCTGCCGCCTCCCGGCTGATGGAGTTTCTGCAAAGGTCGTGCCCACAGGGACGCGACGGCCAACGGGCGCCATCACCATGACACCACACGAATCAACACGATGACAAAACCGCTGGTGCGAAGAAAACATCCTGAGACAGGCTGTTGCCGTAAGTTATGGGAATATAAATGCTTAGTGCAATTCTGAGAAAACTCGTCAGAAACCGGTACAGCGGCTGCATTCTCCGGAAAGCGTTTCTGACCCACTTTGAACTTTTCCACGACGGAGGACACTCAGATGAAACGCTTCATGACGATCGGTCTGGTTCTGGCGGCCATGACCTGCTTCAGTGTGACGACTCAGGCCGGCTGGTACCGCGGATATCGTGGTCACGATGGTGGTCACGGCAGCTACTTGGGTGCACAGGGGCATTACGTCCACCGGTCGATCGTGCATCGCACGATACACGGTACGCCTCACGTCAATTACCACCCTGCCCGAATCACGATCAATGGGCATCACGGCCAGTACACCCCTGGATACTACGATCTGCACCGCACCGGCCACTGGAATTCGTACGGGCATCACTAGGTCAGATTGTCACGGGCGGTCCTGACGGACTGCTCGCGGTTTTCTGTCGGGTCCGGGAATCTCGTCTGACAGAACCGGACGGGCCTGCTATGGTCCGCTGGGTGCGGGGGCGCGTGTCGGCGTCCCTGTGGTTTCGACAGGATCTGCAGACGGGGTGCCCCGACCGGCCATGAACGTTCTTTCCGGAATTCAGCCCACCGGGCGATTTCACTGGGGAAACTATTTCGGCGCGATTCGCCAGTACATCGAACTGCAGGGGCATGAACAGTCGTTCTATTTCATCGCCGACCTGCATGCTCTGACGACCATTCGCGATCCGGACCTGCTGGCTCGCAATTCGGCGGATGCGGCTCTGGACCTGCTGGCACTGGGACTGGACCCGGATCGGGCGACTTTGTTTCGACAGTCGGATGTCCCGCAGGTGACGGAACTCACCTGGATTCTTCTGACGATCACTCAGATGCACCTGCTGGAAAAATGCGTGTCGTACAAGGACAAGAAGGAACGCGGAATCGCCGCGGATGCCGGGCTGTTCACGTATCCGGTTCTCATGGCCGCCGACATTCTCATTTACGACAGCGATGTGGTGCCGGTGGGAGCCGATCAGATCCAGCACCTGGAAGTTACCCGTGACATCGCGCAGCGCTTCAATTCCATTTACGGTGACACGTTCGTCCTCCCGCAGCCGCACGTTCTGGACACGTCGGCGCGCGTTCCGGGAACGGACGGCGAGAAGATGTCCAAGAGTTACAACAACACGATTCCGATTTTCGATTCCCCCCGCCGTCTGAAGAAACTGATCAACCGGATCCGCACGGACTCCACACCGGTCGAAGCCCCGAAAGATCCGGATCAGTGTGCGGTGTTCGATCTGTTTCGCCTGTTTGCCGACCCGGAACAGCAGGATGCCCTGGCGGCTCGTTACCGGGCCGGCGGCATGGGCTACGGCGAAGCCAAGGGGATGCTGTACGATGCCGCGATGAACTACTTCGGCGAAGCATTCGAACGGCGTGCCGAACTGGAACGCCGTCCGGATGATGTGGAGGATGTGCTGCAGGCCGGAGCGGCCAGGGCCAGGGAGAAGGCCGCGGAGGTTGTGGAACGGGCCCGGCAGGCCTGCGGACTGGCGCGCCGCCCGGATCGCGTGGTATCCGTCTGAGGATCGGGGCCCCGGATGCATGCTTTCGGAGACGGTCTTCGTTTGTCGGGAAGTGCGGAAAACCGCGTCTGTTGGGGTTTTCGCCGCCAGGGGGTTGAGTTGTAATCGCCGGCGTACAGACTGACAGACTGAACAATCATGGCAGTAACAGAGTTCCAGGAATTCCGGTGTGTCCATCTTCCGACCGCGGCTGCTGGTATCCGGTGAGGCAGACGATTCTGAGCTGTGTCGCAACCTGAGCCGGTCCGCGGAACTCGTGCGGACCGACACTCCGCTGTCCAGTCCGCCTGCTGTCGATGCCCTTCTGTTCGCCGGTCCGCTGCTGGACCGTTCCACGGACCTGCAGGTGTGTGCCCGGGGCTTTCTGGACAGTCTGTCCGACGGTCTGGCTCTGATCAGCGAAGACGGGCGCATCATCTGGCACAACGCGGCCTTCGCCGGCATCGTCGGTCTGTCGGAATCGGCCGTCGGATCGGATTTCCTGTCCGTTCTGCCGGCGGACGAAGACAGCCGGCGTCTGCTTCAGAGTCACTGGCCCGATGACGAGACGACCTGCTGCGTCACGGTTCCGCTGAGTGATCAGCGGTTCGTGGAAATCCTGGCTTCGCGGTCCTGCCTGTTCAGCGAAGATGGTTCCGATCCGACGTGTGTTTCGGTCTGTCTGAGGGACATCACGCGTCAGGAACGCAGTCGGCGCAAAATGGAAGCCATCCATGAAGCCGGCATGCGGCTGAGTGACCTGCGGCCGGACGAAGTGGCCATGATGTCGATTGAGGATCGGATCGAGATTCTCAAGGAAAATATCCTGATGTTCACTCAGCAGATTCTGGGATTCGACACGATCGAGATCCGTGTTCTGGATCCTCGCACCCAGCAGCTCATCCCGCTGCTGCAGGAAGGCATGCAGGAAGAAGCGGCCTGCCGCCTGCTGTATGCGCGGGAAGACGACAACGGCCTGACCGGTTTCGTGGCGGCGACCGGCCGCAGTTATCTGTGCCGCGATACGCAGTCGGATCCGCGTTATCTGCGGGGGGCCAGCGGAGCCCGCAGTTCTCTGACCGTCCCCCTGAAACTCGATGACGTCATTCTGGGCACCTTCAATGTGGAAGGTCCCGGAGCGGATTCATTCGACGATGAAGACCTGGAATTTCTGGAGCGGTTCGGGGAAGTCGTCGCCATGGCCCTCAATCAGCTTCAGCTGCTGATGGCTGAAAAGGCGACCACGGTGGAACAGCATGCCGAACGCGTGCAGCAGGAAGTGGCCGGTCCCACAGACGAAATCCTCGCGGATGCCACCGCCATTCTTGAAAAATACATCGGTCACGATCCCGATGTATCGGAAACCCTCCAGAGAATCCTCACCAACGTCCGCCAGATTCGCAGCTGCATCGGTCAGGTGTCTGATGATCTGCCGTCCGCTTCCACGGTGCCGCGCCGCGGCATCGAACGGACGCATCGCCCCGCCCTGGCCGGCAAACGGGCGCTGGTCGTCGATGCGGACCGCTCTGTCCGGGCCGAAGCTCACAAACTTCTTGACCCGCACGGCGTGCATGTGGAAGCGGTTCCCTCCGGCGAAGCCGCCTGCCGCATGATGCGCTCTCAGACGTACGACGTCGTGCTGGCCGATATTCGACTGCCCGATATGACCGGTTACGAATGCTTCTGCCGCATGCGGGAAATCGATGCGCACACGCCCATCATTTTCATGACAGGCTTCGGTTACGATGCGTCTCATTCGATCGTCCGGGCCCGCCAGCGCGGTCTGCGGTCGGTTCTGTACAAACCGTTTCGTCCCGAACAACTGCTGACCGAAGTGGAAAAGGCGGTCAGCAAACCGCCTCCCCTGGAATGATTCGCCCGGCCCGGCTGATGACAGAGGAATGATGTCTCCGAAGCCGATTCACCGGAGAACGGTTTACAGGGGAACGACTTCCGATTCCTGCCGCCGCTGTTCCATGGCGGTCAGTGTTTCGTCGGTGCTGGCCGGATCAACAGCGCGGCAGGTTGCGGTGAGTCGGCCGGCCAGTTCTGCCAGATCGTCCTGCCATTCCCGGGGGTCGATTCCTGGAGGCTGGATGGAAGCGAATTCTCCGCACAGCAGAATCATCCGCAGACAGTGGCGGAACAGGATGCCTTCCTGACGGGTCAGATCCCGGGCGCGCACATACCGATCGAAGTCGCCTCCAAACGTCAGCAGATCGCCCACGCACCACACGGCCGAACAGCGGACATCATGAACGCCCGGGTATTCGCTGCGAAACAGCATCAGCATCTGCACGGCCAGGTCCAGCGGAGGAATCCGTCGGCCGGTGTCTTCATCACGGCCTCCGGTGATGTCTTCCTGCGTGGCCAGTCCACGAGCCAGAAGCTGCGGTGTGAGCCAGCCGGTGGCCAGCGGTCCAGGAGGCATCTGTTCCGGAAACGGCACCCGCACTGAAGAAGCCACCGACCGGGGCATGTCCAGGGCGGCTTCCAGCAGCAGGAGTCGTTCTTCATGACTGGCCCGGTGAAAATGTTCTGCCAGAAACAGTGCGAACAGAGAATTCATGCTGCGGAAATGGAACAGCAGATCCAGCGAAGCGGTCGGCAGGGCGTACTCCGGTTCGTAGGAGCGAAGCGGATCGGTCGTCCGGGGGGGCGCGTCCGCGGATCCGTCCGTCCCGGCGGCCCGCGGCCGATCCCGGCTGCGGGCCACGCCGCCGGTCTGCAGCGCTTCGTTCAGAAGCTGTCCCAGAAGGCCGGGACGGTCTGCTGACGCAGATCCCGGATCGGGCGGCGCGTCGTCTGGATCGGCTGGCGAGTGATCGGTGGCGACCGAAGAATCATCCGCAGACACCTCGTTGTCCTCGAACACACCGGATCCGAAATCGGAATCATCCGGATCGGCATCCGGCATCTGCATTCCGGACCTGTTCCGAGACAGCCAGATCGATTCCGTTCCGTTCTCCCGGCGTTCTGTGAATGCCGGCACGCTGCGGGCGGCCACGGATGTGAACGGAGGGCATTCGGAATCTGTCGATGCCTGTTCGTTCGACAGCCGAGTCCGGCGGGGAGGCGGCGGGCTGAGCGTGATGAATCGGCCGGCTTCCAGTGTCAGCAGCATCTGTTTGAGCTGTCGTTCGGCCGATTCCTGTTCAGCCGGATCCAGAAGTCGGCGGCGGACAACGTGCATCAGGTCCCGGACGTTTCCCGACTGCCGAATCAGAAAGGCCAGCAGCCGCCACGGGAACTGCCCTTTGCTGGCCAGGCGGGCCGGGGCGGCCTGCCGCAGCATTTCGAACTGTTTTTCCGACCAGTACTGCTGGCCGTCCCGGCGCTTCGGCATCTTTCTGCGCAGGTTTTTTCGGGCCCGGATGATCTGCGGATCCTTCGAATCTTCCGGCAGGGCGTCGTATTTCTCTTTCCAGCGATGAATCCGAACATCGTCTTCGTGAGCGACTGCGAACACATATCCCCGACTGTCGAACTGCGGTCGTCCGGCCCGGCCGAACATCTGATGAGCCGAACTGGGATCGATGAGTTTCTGTTTTCCTCGCGGCCCGCGAAGCAGACTGACCATGACGACCGACCGGGCCGGCAGGTTGATGCCGGCTGCCAGCGTTTCGGTACAGACGCAGATGGACAGCAGTTTTTTCTGGAACAGCGATTCCACCACACGACGGTACTTCGGCAGGACGCCGGCGTGATGGACGCCCACACCGCGAAGAAGAATCTGCCGCAGGCGTCCCCCGGCTCCGACAGACCAGTCGTACCGGTCCAGTTCCTCCGCCAGCCGTTTCTGCTGTCCATCAGCCAGCAGCCGCCGACCCTTGATCTGCTGCGCCACGTTCCAGCATTCCGAGCGGTTGAAGCAGAAGACCAGAGCCGGCGTGTAGCGGGCGGATTCGTCTCCGTCGGCCATGATTTCCAGCTGTTCTGCCAGAAACTGATCGGGGATCCAGCGGAATTCGAGCGGAACGCGGCGCTCGTCGCTCTGCAGCAGCCTCAGCCGCCGCCCGTGGTGGCGGCTGAGCCATCCCACGAACTCGGGCGCATTGCCCACCGTGGCGCTGATCAGCAGGACCCGCACGGACCTGGGCAGCATGCTGAGCGTCAGTTCCCACACGATGCCGCGTTCCGGATCGTTGAAGCTGTGGAATTCGTCCATGACCACAGCGGACACATCGTCGAAGGAAAATTCCTCGGGCGTCAGAAGACGGTTCAGCAGAATTTCCGCCACCACGACCAGAATCGGGGCATCGGGATTCACCCGGCGATGTCCGGTTACCAGTCCCACGTCTTCCCGGGAATACCCCCAGCGTTCCGCGGCATCCTGCAGCTCGCGAAACTTCTGTTCCGTCAGGGCGATCAAAGGCGTTGTGTAGTAGCAGCGTCGTCCGGTCCGCAGAGCTTCATACAGGGCCGTTTCGGCGATGACGGTTTTCCCGGTTCCGGTCGGAGCGCAGACCAGAAGTCCGTCCCCTTCTTCGAACCAGGACAGGATGGCCTGTTCCTGGAACGGATACGGCGGCCAGGGGAGCTGGTCGAGATAACTGAAAGCGATCTCTTCTGCAGAAGGAATTTCGTCTGCCATGATGACACGCCGCCGGAACGGCCCGTTTCCGTCTCTCCGCCGCCGTCTGAACTGTTTCCGGCTCCTGGGGCACGGTAGGCTGTCCGGCAGCCGACTTCAAACCACCGCATCTGTCGCCGGTCGTTGATCGGTGCCGGCCGAGTACCGGCAGGCGGCCCGAATCTGCAGCACGTTCGGAATCGGCAGGTGGTGTCCTGTCGAGATTCAGGGAAACCAGAAAGGATTTCAGTGACGGATTCCGGCTTCCAGCCGTTTCCCGTACAGCCGATCGACGATCTGGCAGATCTGCGTGGTCTGATGCCTGTCGTGCGGCAGCCCGGGGTGTATCTGGATCACGCGGCCGCGGGTGTGCTGCCGCAGCCGGTCGTTGATGCGCTGCTTCGGCGAATTCGCAGTGCGGCCGAGTCGGGGGTGCGACACTGGAATCTCTGGGAGCGGCACGTCCGGAGGACGCGGCAGCTGGCGGCGGATCTGATCGGAGCCGACGCAGAAGAAATCGCGTTCGTCCCCAATACGTCCGCCGGGATCGCCCTTCTGGCGGAGGGGTTCCGCTGGCGCAGCGGAGACAACGTGGTGCTCAGCCGCCATGAATTTCCCAGCAATCGTTTTCCCTGGATGAATCTGGGGCGTCGGGGAGTCCAGGTGCGGCTGGTGGATCCGCCGGCGGACGATCCGGAGTGCCTGTACGAGGCCTTAGAAACGGCCTGCGATGAGCGGACGCGCATTCTGGCCTGCAGCTGGGTGGATTATGCGACCGGCATTCGCCGGGATCCGGAACGGCTGGCGGAAATCATCCATCGGCGCGGCGGCCTGCTGGTCCTGGACATCATCCAGGGCTGCGGCGTGCTGCCGCTGCACCTGCATGCTCAGAACATCGATGCGGTCGTGACCGGCAGCCGAAAATGGCTGCTGGCTCCGGAAGCAGCCGGATTTCTGGCCGTGCGACGTGATCAGCAGGGCCGATTCGATGCGGTGTGCACCGGCTGGGCGGCCACGAAACATCCTCTGGCCTTCGAATCAGACAACCTGCAGTTCAGTGACACCGCCACGCGTTTCGAATCCGGCATGCGGAACATTCTGGGTCTCACCGGGCTTCACGCAGCTCTGACCCTGCTGAACCGGATTTCTCCGGAAGTGCGTGCGGAGCGGCTGCTGGAAATCCGCGGCCTGTTTCTGGAAGCGGCCCGTTCAGCCGGGCTGCAGGCGCCGGATGTTTCTCCGCAAGCTCAGTCCGGACTCATTCTGGCCCGACATGAATCGATCCCGGCTTCTGAACTGGTGCGGACACTGTTCCGGCGCGGCATCACGGTCAACCTGAAACGAGACCGGATTCGCATCAGCCCGCACCTGTACAACACGGCCGAAGACGCCGATGTCTTCCGCCGGGCAGTGCGGGACAGCATGTGAACGGATCGGCACGGTCTGTGGAAGTGCCGGTTCATCGGGAAATGCTTTCCGGAGGATCCGTTCCGCAGCCGGCCTGTTGACCGCGCCCGGTGCGGCAGTACAGTATCTGCTCGTTCGCCGTTGTTTCCTGCCGGGCCTGCATCCTGAAAGATTCGTCATGTTCCCGCCGCTGATCCGGAAAAGTGTTGTCCTGGCTGCCGCTGTCCTGGTCACGGCCGGGTTTTCCTGTGCCGAACAGCTGCCTCGCCGAACCGCTCTGGATGACTACATTCATAACGGCGACACAAGCTGGTCCTGGACGGTTCATTCGGTCCGGTCTGCAGACGGGATGACGACTGTTGTCGTCGACATGGTGTCGCAGACCTGGCTGACGGAAAAAGAAGTCAGCCGCCCGGTCTGGCGGCACTGGCTGACCGTATCGATTCCCGATCAGGTGTCATCCGACATCGGCATGCTGTTCATTTCGGGCGGCAGCAACGGAAAGGGGCCGCGATCCAACGAACGGACTGAACAGATTGCCCGGGCCACCGGCACGGTGGTGGCTCAGCTGGGAATGGTGCCCAATCAGCCGCTGGAGTTTCATCAGGACGGGAAGCAGCGTGTCGAGGATGATCTGATCGGCTACACCTGGGACCAGTACCTGAAGACCGGCAATCCGGTCTGGCCGGCCCGCAATCCGATGGTCAAAAGTGCAGTTCGTGCCATGGACACGGTGACCGCTCTGATGGCATCCGAAACCGGCGGGTACCGCGTCGTGGATCGTTTTGTCGTGGCCGGCGGATCGAAACGCGGCTGGACGACCTGGCTGACCGGCGCGGTCGATGAACGGGTGGTGGCCATCATTCCCATTGTCATCGACGTACTGAACGCCGATCCGTCCATGCGGCATCACTTCGCGGCCTATGGGTTCTGGGCACCGAATGTGGGCAACTACGTCGATCACCGCATCATGCAGCGACTGGATCATCCCCGGCTGAAGGAGCTGTACCGCCTGGTCGATCCGATTTATTACCGCCACCGCCTGCACATCCCCAAGATGATTCTCAATGCCGCCGGAGATCAGTTCTTTCTGCCGGATTCCTCCCGGTTCTACTGGGATGAACTTCGAGGCGAAAAGTACCTGCGTTATGTGGCCAACGGAGACCACGGTCTGGATGGCACGGACGCCGCTGAAACCATCATCGCCTTTTATTCTTTGATTCTGTCCGGACGGAAGCCGCCGGAAATCCTGTGGACGCAGGATGACGACGGCACCCTGCGCGTGATGAGCCGGACGGAACCGCAGGAGGTGCGCCTGTGGCAGGCACACAATCCGGAAGCTCGAGACTTTCGGGTGGAAACAGTGGGCCGCCGATACACGAGCACCATTCTGCAGCCCGATGACGACGGGTTGTATGTCGGCCGCGTCGAAGAACCGAAACAGGGGTGGACGGCCTGGTTTGTTGAGCTGACCTTCGATGTGGGCGCTCCGACTCCGCTGAAACTCACCACTCAGGTCAGTGTGGCTCCCGACATTCTGCCGTTTGCCGACAAGGATCCTCAGCTTCCCACCTCCGTCACACTCGTGTGCACTCTTCCGGAACAGGCAGCAGCGACAGACATCACGGATTCCGTCCGTGCCCTCATCGATGCTCAGAAGCTGGCGGACGGAACGATCCTCACCAGAACAGTCGGCCGTCGCTGTTACGTCAACTGGGTGCCTCGGGGAGACTTTCGGATTGGTGCCCGTGTGCTGGCCGAATTTCTGACCGGGAAAGGATGCACGGACTTCGCCTGGCAGCTGGAATCGGGACGCGACATCACATTCCCGCCGGCGACCGCTTCTCGGGCAGCCCGCTGAAACGGGCACGGCGGTGCCGTCGGCATCGTGCCGGACGGCGGGCATGCGGCTGACTTTTGAGGAAACGGCAGTATGAAGCGGTTGTGGCAGCGATGTCCGAAATGGCTGCGGTACGTTCTGGCGGGAACGGCCGGCACGGTGGTCCTGGTTCTGCTGCTGGCCGGTGCGGCGTGGTGGTACCTGCATCCGTCCGTGGAACGCATCGACGGAGTGGTGTACGGGGAACGGCACGGGAAGCCTCTGACGATGGACATCATTCGGCCGCACAATGCCCGCGGAATCGGGATCGCCTTCATGGTCAGCGGCGGATGGCGATCGGCCGGTCCCGGTGAAACGCCGCAGGAACTGATGGCTCCGCTGCTGCGACGAGGCTACACGGTTTTCGCTGTCTGCCACATTTCGCAGCCGGAAGCGACCGTCATGGAAATCATCGAGGATGTGCATCGGGGCGTTCGTTTCATCCGGCACCATGCGGAAGAATACGGCATCGATCCGGATCACATCGGGGTGACCGGCGGCAGTGCCGGCGGGCACCTGAGTCTGATGCTGGCCACATGCGGCGGCCCGGGGCCGGCGGACGCAGCCGACCCGGTCGACCGGGAGAGCAGTGCCGTGCAGGCGGTGGCCATTTTCTATCCGGTGACCGATCTGCTGAACATGGGGTCATCGACGGAGAATCCGGGAGACGGAGGTCCGCCCAGAAGTTTCACGGAGGCATTCGGGCCGGACGGGACGGACCTGGAGAAATGGCCGGACATCGGTCGTCGGTGTTCCCCCATCTATTTCGTCACCGACCGGCTGCCTCCGGTTCTGATCTGCCATGGCAGTGCCGATACACTGACGCCTCCGGACCAGTCAGAGCGGTTCTGTGATCGGGCTCGTGCATGCGGTGCGCAGGTCGAACTGGTCATTCATGAAGGCGGTGAGCACGGATGGCCCACGATGTTTCTGGAACTGTTCCGGTTCGCCGACTGGTTCGACCGATACCTGGCGGACGCGACATGAATCCGTCGGCAGGTCGCTGACGAAATCTACGCCCCGTTCTGGCCGTCTGCGCCCGCCGGGTGGTCGTCGGGAACATCGGACGGATCGACCCGGGTGGCGGACACATCGATCGTCTGCGTCTGACCGTCGATTTCGACCGTTGTTGTCCCGGTCAGTCGGTCGCCTTCGATTTCGCATTCCGTCAGGGAACTCACCGTTCGATTTCTCAGTGGAACCACCAGGCGGAAGGTGACTTTGCTGCCGTCGATCGTGAGATCCTGCAGAGGAATTTCGGGGGTATCCCGAAGGCGAAAACTGCCGGTGAAGCCTTCGTCGGTTTGTGTCAGAGTGAGCCACCCTTCGGTCTCGCCCAGGCCGAAGTCCTGCTGACCATGCCAGATGCCCGCCACCGGTGACGGCTTCGGCGGTTCCGGCTGCGATGCCTGCGTTTCCGGTTCCGAAGATGCCGCTTCGGCGACGGGCGGCTCATCACCTCTCAGAAACACCCAGGCGACCACTCCGGCACTGCCGAGAATCAGGCAGACCACGACGGACACGAAAATGATGAAGGCCCGGGGAATTCCCTGCGGGCGATTCGTCCGACGTCTGGCCACCGGGGCATTGGGAACGGTTCCCTGAGCCCAGCAGACGGCGCAGTCCACGGTGCCGGGCGGCATCGGCGTGCCGCATCGGGGACAGCGATCCGCTGCCGGTTCCGCTGACAGCAGATCCATCCCGTCACTGGATGCGGGAACCGTCAGGATGCCGCTGCACTGCGGGCATTTCACCTTTTTTCCGGCTCGTGCATCGGGAACACGCAGTTTTCTTCCGCAGGGACAGGTGACGGGAATGGCCATGAGGGAATACCGACAGAAGGGAAACCGTTCGGGGAGACCTGGAGGCAGAGGATGCCGGGCCCGGCGCAGCAGCGGGCGGGAGTGCGGGCATCCGGCGCTGCCGGCGGCCGCATGTTCCCTGCCAATATAGATCGTCGATCCGTCCAGGTCCAATTTTCGGTCCCGGCAGCGGAGGGTTTCCTCCGCGCGATGCGGTTCCCCTCAGAGAATTACTCGTCACAATCCGGTCGGATGGTTCTGCTGTCGCGGGAGCCATACTGCATTCCCTGGAGAAAAGAACGGCCATGTCGGACGCCCCCTCATCCAAACGGCTCTATCTTCTGGACGGCATGGCGCTCATCTACCGGGCTCACTTCGCCCTGATTCGTTCCCCTCGATACACATCCGGGGGACAGTGCACGTCGGCGGTGTTCGGCGTGGTCGGCATGGTGTTCGATATTCTCCGGACGCGTGATCCGACGCACATCGCCGTGGCCTTCGACACGTCGGAACCGACGCGCCGTCATCGGGAATTTCCGGAGTACAAGGCGCAGCGGGAGGCCATGCCGGAAGACATCGCGCAGCAGATTCCTCTGGTCGACCGTTTCTTCGATGCGATGAACATCCGCACGATTCGTGTGCCGGGCTACGAAGCCGACGACATCATCGGCACGCTGGCCCGCCAGGCCGAAGAGGCCGACTTCGACGTCTGGATGGTGACTCCCGACAAGGACTTTCAGCAGCTCGTCACGGACCGCATCCGCATTCTGCGCCCCGGCCGCCAGGGAAGCACCCATGAAGAAATCGGTGTGCGGGACGTTCTGGAGCAGTGGCAGATCGAACGAGTCGAACAGGTGATCGACATTCTGGCCCTCATGGGGGACGCCAGCGACAACATCCCTGGAATTCCGGGAGTGGGTCCGAAGACCGCGCAGAAACTCATTGCCCGCTACGGCAGCGTGGAGAATCTCCTGGAACATACGCAGGAGCTGAAGGGAAAGCAGAAGCAGCGGATTGAAGAGCATGCCGAGATGGCTCGGCTGTCTCGGCGTCTGGTCACCATCGACTGCGACGTACCCCACCAGGTGGTGATTGAGGATCTGCAGGTGCGTCCGTATGAAGAACCTTCGCTGCGGGCATTGTTCGAAGAACTGGAATTCGACACGCTTGGCCGCCGTATTCTGGGACCATCGTTTTCATCGTCCCGCTCCCGCCGTTCCGTGCTGCGTGAAAAACGAAAGCGGGTGATTCAGAATCGGCTTTTCGAAGAACCGGACGCGGCGGTCCGTACCATCCGCGATGTTCCGCATCAGTATCACACGATCCGAACGCGGAAGCAGCGGAAAGATCTGATCGACCGTCTTCGCAAGGAATCGACGGTGTGTTTCGATACGGAAACGACCAGTCGGGATCCGCGGGATGCCCGGATCCTGGGCCTGGCCTTCTGCCTGCAGCCGGGCGAAGCCTGGTATGTCGTGTTTCCGGAAGAGGATCCGGACGGGGTGCTTCAGGAGTTTCGTCCGCTGTTCGAAAACCCGGACTGCCGGTGGACCGGACACAACCTGAAATACGACCTGACCGTTCTGAAGTGGCATGGAATCGAGGTGCGCGGCACATTTTTCGACACGATGCTGGCTCATGCCCTGAAAGAACCGGACCTGTCGCACGGTCTGGATGAGCTGGCGGAACTGTACCTTGGTTACCGTCCGATTCCGCTGCGGGACCTGATCGGGGAAGAAGGCACGAATCAGAAGGAGATGCGGGAGGTACCGCCGGAGAAGCTGGCGGAATATGCCTGCGAAGATGCGGACATCACGCTGCAGGTCGCCGATCGTCTGCACGGGGAGATCGAACGGAGCGGCCTGGAACGTGTGTGCGACATCGAATGCCGCCTGCTTCCGGTTCTGGTGGACATGGAACGCGAAGGCATTCGCATCGACACGAATGCACTGCGGGACTGTTCTGCCCGTCTGCAGGCGGACATCGACGTGCTGCAGCATCAGATCCATCAGGCCGCCGGACATGAATTCAACATCGATTCACCCAGACAACTGGGCGTCGTTCTGTTCGACGAACTGCAGCTTTCCGACAACCCTGGAAAAACGGCGACCGGGCAGTATTCCACACGGGAATCCGATCTGGAACGTCTGGCCGCAAAGCATGAAATCGTTCGCAGCGTGCTGGACTATCGCAGTGCCGTGCGTCTGAAGTCGGCTTATGTCGATCAGCTTCCGGAATTCATTCGGCCCGACACGGGGCGGATTCACACGCATTATTCGCAGGCCTGGGCGGCCACGGGCCGGATTCAGTCGTCCGGCCCCAATCTGCAGGCGATTCCGATTCGGCGACAGCGGGGCCGCGAAATCCGGGCGGCCTTTGTTCCCCGAGGTCCGGATTACCTGATTCTTTCGGCCGACTATTCGCAGATCGAACTGCGGATCATGGCGGAACTCAGCGGTGACCAGGCCATGAAGCAGGCGTTTGTGAACGATGAGGACATTCACCTGGTGACAGCATCCCGGGTTTTTCAGGTGGATCCCCAGGACGTCACGCGGGAAATGAGGGACGCCGCCAAGACCGTCAATTTCGGCATCCTGTACGGCATCAGTCCCTTCGGGCTGCAGCAGCGGCTGAACATTCCCCGGAAGGAAGCGGCCGGTCTGATCAGCAGCTATTTCGAAAAATATCCCGGAGTGCGGAAGTGGATCGACCGCACCATCGCTTTCGCCCGTGAACACGGCTATGTGACCACTCAGACCGGCCGCCGACGAACGATTCGCAACATCACTTCCCGAAACCGCTCCCTGAGAAACGCAGCGGAACGACTGGCCATGAACAGCCCTGTTCAGGGGACGGCCGCCGATCTGCTGAAACTGGCCATGATTCGGGTGCACGAAGCTTTGCAGGAGGGTGGGTTTCAGACGAAGATGCTGCTGACGGTTCACGATGAACTCGTGTTCGACATGTATCGTGATGAACAGGAGTCCGTCGTTCCCGTCATTCGGCAGTGCATGATGGAAGCACTGCCCATGTCCGTGCCGCTTGCGGTAGAAATCGGTTTGGGGGAAAACTGGCTGCAGGCACACTGACGGTTCGTTATTCGAAACAGAAGCTGCGGTATCTGGCGGGGGATCAACATGGATGCATCGTTCTGGGACGGCAAACGCGGTCCCGGTGTGTCGGACACCATCGACCTGGATCGCTACGATTCCGTCGTCGATGTCATCGAAGATGCCTTTGTACGGTTTGCCAGACGGCCTGCGTTCACCAGCATCGGGCATACGGTCACCTTCGAAGAAATCGATCAGTACAGCGCCGCGTTCGCTCATTACCTGCAGAACGAAACCGATCTGGAACGCGGCGACGCCATTGCGATCCAGATGCCCAATCTGCTGCAGTATCCCATTGCCCTGTACGGAGCGCTGCGGGCCGGGCTGCGGGTGGTCAACACGAATCCGCTGTATACGGAACGCGAAATGCGTCATCAGTTCCGTGATGCCGAAGTCAGGGCCGTGGTCTGCATGAACGCCTTCGCGCATTCCCTGCAGAACATTCTGGACGAAACGGATATCCGGCACGTGGTGATCACGGGGCTGGGCGACATGCTGCCAGGTGTGCGGCGCACGGTGATCAATGGAGCTGCGAAATACATCCGCAAGATCGTACCGTCCTACAGCCTGCCGGATGCCGTCGCCTTTCGGACCGCCCTGCGCACCGGCATGGGAAAAGAGTTCGAACGGACCCATCTGTCCGATCCGCACGACACCGTGATTCTTCAGTACACCGGCGGAACGACCGGAGTCGCCAAGGGGGCGGAACTGACGAACCGCAATCTCGTCGCCAACATGCTGCAGGCCGGCGCTCAGCTGTCGCAGGTGCATGACGACGGCACGCCGGTGATGGGCGAAGGACAGGCCATCGTGGCCGCTCCGCTGCCACTGTACCACATCTACTCCTTCACCGTTCATCTGATGGCGTTTTTCTATCGCGGCGATCACAGCATCCTGATTGCCAATCCCCGCGATACGAATATGTTCGTGCGGCTTCTGGAACCGTGGAAACTGAATGCCTTCGTGGGCCTGAATACCCTGTTCGTGTCTCTGCTGGAAAACGAACGCTTCCGGGCCATGGATTTCAGTGAACTGAAAATCACCACGTCCGGCGGCACGGCTCTTCCTGAAGACACGGCCATCCGCTGGAAGGAACTGACGGGAGTGGGGATATCGGAGGCCTACGGCCTGACGGAATGTTCGCCGGCCGTGTGCATGAATCCCGGAGGGGGGCTGGAACGGATGGGGACGGCCGGTCAGGCCGTCCCCATGACGGCTCTGAAATGCATCGACGAACAGGGGCAGGAGGTTCCTTTGGGAGAACGCGGTGAACTGTGTGTTCAGGGGCCTCAGGTGATGAAGGGCTACTGGAAACGTCCGGAAGAAACGCGGGCCGTGTTCACCGAAGACGGAAAGTGGCTGCGAACCGGCGACGTGGCCACGATCGACGAGGACGGTTTCGTCCGCATTGTGGACCGCATCAAGGACATGATTCTCGTGTCGGGATTCAATGTGTATCCCAACGAAATCGAAGATGTCGTGGCGTCGCATCCGGCGGTGGAACACTGTGCCGTCATCGGAATTCCGGACGACCGCACCGGAGAAGCCGTCAAGCTGTTCATCGTGCTTCGGGAAGGGGAATCCCTGACCGAAGAAGACGTCGAATCGTGGTGCCGGGAACATCTGGTGGCCTACAAAGTTCCGCGGCAGATCGAATTCCGCGAAGAACTTCCCATGACTCCCGTCGGCAAGATTCTTCGGCGAGAACTCAAAGCTCAGGAAGAAGCTGCCCGCCGAACGGTGGCAGAAGAAACACCGGCCGAGGCTTCGGCGGAAGCGGATGCCTGAGGCATGACATTCGGTCAGTCGGCCAGCCGACAGGCTGCCCGCAGAACGCCGTCGCGAATGCGAATCTGCCAGAGCTGCAGATCGGCCAGCCCCGTGGAAGCCTGCAGAGGCAGACGGCGCGGCAGTTTGAGGGGTGGCTGATTCAGCAGCATCTTTCGGCTTTGCGTCTGCAGAAGCTCCGTCAGACTTCCGTCGCCGGCCCCGGATTCTTCCGACGCCACGTCGACGGACCGGACTCGCAGAGCCCAGTGGCCCGGGCCGCCATCGGCGCCCGCTAAACGCACGGTCATCCGCTGCAGACTTCCGACGGGCCCGGAAACGGGAACCACACGAAATCGGACTGCCAGAACGATGTGTCCGGATTCGAATGCGATTTTCACAGGAATCTGTTCCGCCAGGCGCAAAGAAAACAGACGGGCCGGACGGGCCAGGGCGTCACGCAGATCGCGCAGGCCGGTTTCTTCTGCCGGCAGAGACGCCAGGGTCTGCAGAGCGGAATCGGAGATGCTGAGATGTTTCAGGGGCAGCCGCTCGACCAGATCGTTCAGCAGACGATCCGACACACTCAGGACCAGGTCTTCCTGATCCTGAGGTTCCGGTTTCATTGCCGTTGTCAGAATCGGCCGGGCTGTCAGGACCGTTCCGGGGTCTTCCTGAAAGCCGAATTTCACCGTCACGCCGCAGGAAGTGGATTCGGCACGCCAGATCGTGGTGCGCCCTGAAAACAGACCGGCCACGCGACGATGCATGGCAGCTATGGTGGCATTGGCGGACGCAAGCTGCCGCTCGACCGCTTCATCGAATTCCGGCAGAACGTCATCGGCGACCTGCCGAACGACGATGGAGTTCGTCCGCGGCTGCCGACGCAGGGTTTCGGACCAGGCGATCTGTTCTCCGAGCGGACCCAGAAGAGGAAGTCCGGACAGAGCCGTCTGAACGGCGATCGGCTGTGTGCGGGCCGTGATCCGGCCGTAAGAACGCTGCGTGAGAAACCGGGAACCGTCGAACACAAGCGGTTTGGTCAGTTCGAACGTGTGACTGCCCAGACTGTGAACCTGTGCCTGGGGGGTGATGCCCACCGTGGTGCTCTGCACACACCCGGTTCCGTGCAGCAGAAGGCGGGCCACACCGGGACAGGTGACGGAGGAAAGGGTGACGTTCACGGATGTCGTCTGATGGCCCGACACCTGGGCATCGTCCACCTGAGTGTGGACGGGATCCCGTTCCACAACATGGCGGTGCCAGGTGCGCTGCAGAAATCGCAGCCGCACAGACACCCGGGCCTGTTCGGAAAAGACGGGAGTATCCGGACCATCCGCCCACACGGTTCCCGCCAGACTGGTCATCAGGATCACGATGCCGGCGACGGACAGCCGCGTCCGGCAGGAATTCCTGCGAGAATTCATGGTGTGCCTGAGAGGATGGAGATTCGGGAACGACGCAGTCCCCGGGATTCTCAGGCCCCCGTCTGCCGGATTCCACAGTTTCTGTCGCGAATCGCCGTTTCGTTTCAGAAACAGGAGTCGACAATCAGCCCGCCAACGGATAGGACAGGCGGCTTTCTCAGCGGGCTCCCGGCCCCTTCAGCACAACGGCCGGGCCTCGGTTCATTCTGTGGCGGCCGAATTGCGACTGGCCGTCAGTTCATACACCGGCCATTCGGCGCCGCACTGATGGCAGTGAAACCCGACAAGCGTGGCGGTTCCCGGGACCGGTTGGTGATTCCGGTGGCTGATCAGGGCGTCGTCCAGTTCCAGCGGTTCCACGCCGGCGGATCCGCATTCCGGACAGACCGAATTATCGTGCAGAATTTTTGCACGTCGGACGACCGGGGTGTATCGGCCGCTGATCACCGTCGCCCGGCTGTAGCGGTGAAAAGGCAGAATGTGAGGCCGATCAGATTCTTCGCCGCCCGGTTCTGAAGGGGCCGGGTCATCCTGCGGAGCGAACAGGCGCAGGTGGATGCGATTCATCGTGATTCCTCCATGACTCACGCAGAGAACAGTTTTCGGGGAGCAGAGCCTTCCTGGCTCTGCCGCAGTCGAAACCGGCTGCCCCGGCCCGCGAAATGTATGCAGCCGAACCACCTGACTCAACCCGGAATCGCGTCTCCGGGCACTGTTCACTGCAGGAAACTGCCGATGAAACGTCGGGCATCGGCAGAAACGGCGTTTTTCAGAGCGTGGCAGGACACCGTGACCAGAAGTGCGGCCGCGGTTCCGGCAACATGCGCCGGCAGAACGGCAGAACGTGCCGAAACACGGCCGGCAGCAGACGGCGGCAGGCCGGTTCCGACAGGAAGGACCGGTGCGGGCAGAGGGAGCAGGGCGCGGGGCCGCAAACAGCACGACACGGTGGTCTCTAAGGTGTGCGAGAAGGACTGCGGTCAGCGGCGCGGCTGCTCGGTCGATGCAGATCCCTGCGTCCCTGCCGAACCTCCCAGCGGTTTGTTCTGCAGAAGAGTTTCCACTGCCTGGGCCAGGTTTTCGGTCGTGATTCCGCCGGCCACGATTCCTCGGCGATCCACAAGGAACATGGTGGGAACGGAGACGATTCCGAATTCCCGGGCCAGTTTGCCGTCCGTTCCGCCGGCATCACGAATGTGCTGCCACCGGCCTCCATATTTTTCGATGAACGGTGCCACGGACGATGCGTTCGCATCCAGGTTCACGCCCAGCACTTCGAATCCCGCCTTCCGGTAACGCGCGTAGACTTCTTCGATGGCCGGCAGATCCTGCGCATAGGGGGTCGCCCAGCTGGCCCAGAAAACCACCAGCAGCACTTTTCCCTGGTACTGGGAGGCATCGATTGTTTTTCCGTTGAGTGACCTGCCGGCCAGCTGCAGTTTCCGGCCGGTCAGGTCCAGGCGCCGCAGGGCACCGCGGGCCCGGAGCCCGCCGTTTGTCCGCGGATGATCGGTGGCCAGCCTGGTGTACCAGGCGCGCGCATCGTCGATGCGTCCCATGATTTCCAGGCTGATTGCAAGCTGGATGATGGCATCGGCGGCGTCATCGGATTTCGGCCAGCGGCGGGCGAACTGTTCGAGCTGTTCCAGCCACCATTCCTGCACGGCGGACCGCTGCTGCTCTTCGGTACTGCTTTGCAGCCGCACCGCGTACTCGGCCAGAAGCCGCCGGTACCAGATGTGCCCCAGAAGTTTTTCGTCATTTCTCATCTGTTCCTGAAGCCGTGTCAGCCGCTTGAGGCCTTCGACGTACTGGCCGGTCTGAACGGCGGCTGCCAGGCCGTCTGCGTACTGACGCACCCATTCCTCCCGCTGCTTCGCATCGACCAGCGGAATGATGCGTTCGATCAGGTCGGCTCGTTTTCGGTTGTAGCTGACCAGTTCTGCCGGAGTCGCATTTTCTCCCGGCATGCTGTTGTCCACGGCTTCGAGTTTCTCGAAGAGCTGCTGCAGTTCTTCCGAAACGGAAGCGGCTTCTGCCACCAGGGAATCGGCCGTGGACGGCTGCATCAGCACGCCGCCGAGCTGAATCTGGGCATTCTGATCATCCAGAGGGCGCGGGAGCTGCGTGAGTTTCCAGACATCACCGACCCGAACCATTTCTCCGATGGATACCAGGTCGTGGCGTTCTCCGTTCTGAACGATGGCCATGGCGTTTTCATAGACCATCAGATCGGCCCGATACCGGTTCCCGTCGGCCGGGATGAGTCCCGGAATCGGCGGATCGAAGCGCGCCCATTTCGTGCGGCGGGTGATGACACGGGAATCCGCCAGCAGCCGCCGAAGCTGACCGGCCGGATCCCGCACGGATTTCAGCAGTTGTTCGGCCACCGTTCGGTTCACCCGCAGAGCCTGAACATCAGCGCGGCTGATCAGCACGGTGCTGAGCAGTTGCGCGTCCTGGGCGATCAGCGCCTGGACGGCGACCTGAGCGGCTTCGGGTGCCGACAGGCGTTTCCATTCATCGATGCGGCCGTCTTCGTTGTGATCGATTCCCCAGCGGGTTCCGCCCCAGTTCATCCAGCGATACTGGTCGGGCTTCCTGTTGAAGTTGCTGTCGATGTCCCGGTACACCTCCAGGCCGTACCGATAATAGTGAAACCGATCGGCATTCTGATCGCCGTTCGTGTCCACGAATCGCCGCAGCACCTGTCCGGCCGGTCCGTAAACGACAAACCCGGCATGCCCGTCCTTCCGCTCGATTTCCACCCGGCAGTCAGCGATTTCCTCGGGCTTCGGAATGTCATACTCGACGTTCGGCTGCCGCGGCCGATAGGCCCGCAGAACCTGTTCGGGGCCGGGTGTCTGTGCCGAACCCGGCGAACCGGCCAGACAGACAGCGGCAATCAGTGAACAGCGGACGATCTGACGCAACAGCAGCATCCCTGCAACTCCAGGCGACGGGTCGATGGTGACAGATTTCCACCCAGCGCGTATGACCGCACGGCAGAAAGTTGTCTCAGTGTAGACCAGCGGGCGATTTCAAGTCACGACCGATTTCACCGATTGCGCCGGTGACAGCGATTCCCGCGGTGCCGTTGATCGGGCGTGGTTCCAGTGGATAAGGTTCCTGGCGGCCGGCAGCCCCGCGCAGATTCCTCACAATCGGTACACCTGCCCGTTTTCCGTATTCTCCCCCTGGGGACCCTTCCTGCCCGGCGGAGAATCCCGTCAATCGTCCTGCCGGAGCCCCGATAACCGATGCGGACGGGTGTCCGTTCCCTGCGGAGCGTTCCACATCTTTTCCGTATCCGCATTGCGAACCGAACTGTATGAACCGGCGATTTCGGCATTCTGGTGTGTGTCCCGCCACGGGATTCCCTTCCGTGGCTGTGCAGGAGGTGCGCCGATGATTGCTGAAGCTCATCCCTCCCGCCGCGTTCTGATTGTGGACAGAAATCCGGTGATCCATGAAGAGTTCACACGGATTTTCACCGAGGCGCCGTACGGAGAACCTTCTTCCGCGGTGGATGCACCCACCGGAAGTTTCGGCAGCTACGCCGGTCCAGGAACTGACTGGCACCTGGAACATGCGTACCAGGGGACCGAAGCGGTCGAAAAGGCCCAGTTGACGATGATTCAGGGCGCCTGGTTCGATCTGGCCTTCGTGGATATTCGGCTTCCTTCAGAAGATCGGGGGCTGGAGGTCATTGAACAGCTCTGGCACATCGATCCGGATCTGGAAATCGTGATCTGCACGGCTTCTTCGGAATTCACCTGGCAGGAAATCGATGCCCATCTGGGACGCCCTCATCAGGTGCTCATTCTGAAAAAACCGTTCGACGCGGCTGAAGTGGCTCAGATGGCATCGACTCTGAGCGAAAAACGGCATCTGAAACGGCTGCAGGACGAACACACCCGCGATCTGGAAAACCAGGTGCGCACCCGCACGGCCGCGCTGATGCGGGCGTACGAAGAAACCATTCATCTGCTGGTGCGGGCTTCCGTGCATCGGGATACGGAAACCGGCAATCACATCAAGCGGGTGGGGCTGTACAGTGCCCGTCTGGCCATGGCCGTCGGGCTGGATCAGGAGGAAGTTGACCTGATTCGTCTGGCCGCTCCCATGCACGACGTCGGGAAAATCGGCATCCCCGATTCCGTTCTGCGCAAGCCGGGACCTCTGACGCCGGAAGAACGGCAGGTCATGGAAACGCATACCACGATCGGAGCCGACATGCTGGCCGGCAGTGAATCTCCTGTGCTGCGCAAAGCGCGGGAGATCGCTTTGAGCCATCATGAACGCTGGGATGGTCAGGGATATCCGCAGGGACTGAAGGGGGAAGACATTCCTCTTTCGGCGCGCATCGTGGCCGTGGCCGACGTGTATGATGCTCTGACACAGAACCGCGTGTACCGAAAGGCCATGTCGGAAGAACGCGTCGTGAAGATTCTCAAAGAGAGCCGCGGCACGCATTTCGACCCCCGACTGGTCGACTTGGCCCTGTCTCTGCGCCGGGATTTTCAGCTCATCGCGGCCGTCCATCCCGATGAAGAACCGGAAGCAGAACCTGCGGACGGGACGGCAGGCGACAGCAATTCCGTTGCCCTGGCACGCGTTCCCGCAACGTGAACCGACATCATGGAGCCGTCCGGATCCAGACGACCCACTCGGCATTCGCCGGACTGCCGTCGATCCATCGTCCGCTGGCTGCCAGAGGCGACGCGTTCCGACGCCGGTTCAGGACAAGCAGCGTGACTTCGTCGGGGATGCGGTCCACGACGATCGTTCCGTCGGGAAAACACTGATCCATGATGCGCCGTCGCCTCGGGAAATCGGGCGTGTTGAACTGATGTCCCAGCCACGGCCGCAGGTCTGTCCAGGCCGGCAGCAGATAGTTGAGCTTCAGGGAATCGGTCAGAACGATTCGATCGGCATATCGGCCGTGCAGCTGTGCCAGAAGAGCGCGTTCATGCAGGTCCAGGTGAAACCCGTCCAGCCGGTGCAACTGACGCTGACTGTGAACCAGTGAAAACACGACGTTGTCGGTCGTGAAAAGGAGGCACAGCAGCACGGCAGCCGTTCTGCGGATTCCGCCACGTCCCCACAGTGTCCGGATTCCTTTCAGCAGGACGGGCGCTCCCAGCAGAAACAGAGGCATCCACACGTATCCGCGCGTGAAATGCAGCGGCTGAACCGGCCGCATGAATCGATCGTGCAGCGACAGCAGCAGGGCGATGGTCAGAGCGCACAGAAGAAATCGGACCGACCGCCGATGCAGCACCCCACGCTCGGTGGCCAGCCGAATGCCGGCCAGACAGGCCACCGGTCCCCAGGCTGCGGCCGCCGAAAGCCCCGGCAGACTCCAGTCCAGTTCCCACACCCGCTGCAGTGCTGCATGAGACGGGAACGATGGCAGCCACCACCGGTAGTACGCCAGAAAGACGATCAGCAGTCCCGCCGCGGTGAGCAGATGCAGCCAGTCCGATCGCCGGCGATGCAGCCACAGCACCAGGCCCCGCCAGGTACAGATTGTCAGCAGCAGCTCCAGACCCGACCAGGGATGGGTGGTGGCCAGCAGCAGCAGCCAGCCCGTGGCCGGAAACGGCCGACCGCGGATTTCGGCCATCCAGCACAGAGCGACCAGGGCGTGATAAACAGCTTCGGTGGGAAACAGCGCATTGCGGCCCCAGTTCAGAAACCACATCCCGTTTCCGGGATCCAGACTGAGCAGTCCTCGATCCGAAGGTCCGGTGAGCGTCTGCAGGACAACGCCGGCCAGGACGAGGCCTCCGCCGCCCCACATGGCTGCCAGCAGTGGCAGAGGGTCCGATCCGGCTCTTCCTGGAAGACAGACCCGAATCAGACGGTCTGTGACCACGGCCAGAAGAATCGCGGCGACGATCGTCAGGCCGACCATCAGCATCCCAGGATCGATGTGTCCCTGGACGACAGCCGCTCCCAGCAGTTCCGGCAGCCAGTGAAAGTAGATCGCGGGCGCTTCTTCGGACGGATCGTACGGGTTGGGGTACAGGAGTCCGTGGCCGCGTTCCAGGACCGCTCGTCCGTTGGCGACGTAGTAGGGAAGTTCGTAGTGAAACATCCCGGTCGCCGTTTCGGGATTCGAGGCCAGATGGGCCAGAGGAATCATCAGAAACGGAGTGACTGCCAGCAGAACTCCGACAACGGAAACGTGTGTGCTGCGGGAAGCGGTGTCCGGTCCGTACCGATCCTGCGGCCGGCCGGAATCCAGGGACGGCGGCGTGACGGAGGATTCCGCCGCGTCCGGTTTCGGGACAGGTTTCAGCAGAGTTCTGGACACCTGGTGGCCTTTTCACTCCGACAGGGGCAGGCAAACGGTGGTGCCGACGGCCTTTCTCACCAGGAGATTCACCAGGAAAACCGAATGTCGTTTACGGGTGGATCCATCCGGCGCCCCCTGGCGGTGCCGGCTTCCGGACAGATGCCACCTGTCCCGACGCGCCGGCACGGCCGGTCAGCAGCTCCAGCAGCCAGGGAGTCGGGCGGCGGATAACGATCATTTCCTTTTCGAAGGATCCGCTGCGCGATTCCACAATGACGGTCACTTCGACATCGGTGTCGGTGGCCGCGTCGCGGACGGCCTGTTCGGAAATCGCCGTGAGCTCATGAAAATCATCGACATGGTCCGGAGCGGTGTTCGGGGACGGCGTGTCGCGTGCCGCAGCCTCAGTCTCCACCGTTTCAGTGACCGCCGGATCGGAATCTGTTTCCTCGCTTCCGAAGATGGAAGCGATGAGATCGTCATCGGAGGACTCGGAATCGGGTCGGGGTGTTTCTGAGGGGATCGCCGCGGGGCTCTGTTCATCACTCTGTGTCAGAACATGGGTCAGTTTCGCTTTTCGGAACAGATCCAGAATCGGCTGCCGGGCCATGTACAGCCCTTCTTTCTGTTCGTAGTCCGCGCAGCTGCACACGCCGATGAGCTGGCCGGCCGCATTGAACAGACCGCCTCCTGAGCGTCCCTGGCGAGGCGCCGTCGAACAGACCAGGTGTGGAGGCACATTGGTGTCGTAGCGGTTCAGATCCACGATTTTCACAGACAGCGAAGAAGGCTCCTCTCCGTGATCGCACCCCATGCTGAATGCGGGAGTATTCGGGGGAGTCTTCTGGTCCAGAGAAGCAAGGCTCACGGTCGGCAGCGCGTTTCGGTTCTGGATCTGCAGGATCGCCAGGTCCGAATAATGATCCCCGCGCACGATGCGGGCCGGATAACTGAGCACCCGGCCGTTTCGGAATACGTCCACTTCTGTCTTCGGGTTCCGGCCGGTTTCCCGGAACAGGTGGGCACACGTGAGAATGATGGATTCACCGGTCGTGCTGTGGAGAATGGAGCCGGTTCCCACGTCTTCCTTCGAACCGTCGCGGCTTTTCACCCGCACGCGGACCGTCGCGGCCAGAGCTTTTTCCGTGGCTTTCTCGTGAACAGCCGGAGCCGGATCGGGATTCTGAGCCCGAAAGGTGGGATGGCGAAACCCGGAGCCGTTTTTCCGGCCGCTCAGACCGGATCGCAGCCGGGCCAGAATGCCCCGCAGCCCCCCGCCCGATCGTTCTTCCCTGGAGTGTTCCGCTGTCGCCGGAACAGGCGGGTCCGCAGAAGTGTCACGCGGATGCAGCCGGTCCCAGGCATCCGTCATGATGCGA
Organism: Planctomycetaceae bacterium; assembly: GCA_015485495.1. GTDB lineage: Bacteria > Planctomycetota > Planctomycetia > Planctomycetales > Planctomycetaceae > S139-18. The sequence continues at coordinate 47,772 of WFTL01000132.1, read as the reverse complement.
CGCAGCTCCCGTTCCGACTGGATGCCGGTCAGCCGCTGCGTTTCTTTTCCGTTGACCAGCAGAATGAAGGTGGGAATGCGGTCCACGTTGTAGCGCAGCATGATGTCCGGGTGTTCGGTGGTGTCGATCCTGCGGATCGGAAACCCGGACTTTTCCATTCGCTGAATGACGGGCACCATCTGCTGGCACGGCTGACAGTAGCTGGCTGTGAAATCCAGCAGCAGAATTTCGGGGACCTGGTCACCGGACGGATCGGCGGCCAGCATCATCAGGGCGATCAGGGTCATCGTGGCGTCCTTGCCAGAGGAATCTGATGGAACGGGCTGTCTGGACCGGGCGGCTGCGGATTCTGTGGACCACTTCCTGTGGCCGGCTGAAAGATCCGGGGCGGCCGGTTCAGTCCTGGACGATTTGTAAGTTCTGCCGAAAAGGAATTGTAAATTCTGCAGAGACAGGGGAGTCGGTCTGCTCAGAGCCGAACAGCCGACCGAAAAGATGCAGAAATCAGGGGACAGGAAAAACACTGCCGACCGGCAGCGGGGAAAGGCTGCTGAAGCAGCCGACACAGACCGCCGGCTGCTGATGAGGCTTTTCATGAGCAACTGGAGTGCCGTTTTTCGGAATCGGTACCGTTTCCGGATCCGCACGGCTGTTCGGCTGTCATCGTTTTCGCCGCAAAGCCGCTTCCATTTCGCGGCGGTGGGCCTGCTGTTTCAGTTGTTCTCTTTTGTCATGTTTTCGTCGGCCCCGGCAGAGGCCCAGACGCACCTTGACCAGGCCTCGACGGAACAGGATGGCCAGAGGAATCAGGGTCAGGCCCTGTTGCTGCCCGGCTTCGGCGAATTTTCGGATTTCCCGGCGATGCAGCAGCAGTTTCCGTTTGCGGCGGCGGTCGTGGTTGACGATGGTCGCCTGCGGGTATTCCGCGATATCGCAGTTGATCAGCCAGACCTCACCGTTTTCGACCCGCGCATACGAATCCTCAATGGACACCTGACTGTTGCGGATGCTTTTCACCTCGCTTCCAAAAAGCTGAATTCCGCAGTCGATCCGATCCAGAATGTCGTAGTCGTGCCGGGCCCGGCGATTCCGGCAGACGATCCGGGTCTCGGACTCTTCCCGGGATGATGGTTTTTTGGCAGACATCGGTGCACAGTCCTGCGGAAACGGAAAGCGACCGGGATTCTCGGCCATCCGGACAGTGACGCAAGGGCGGATCGCAGGACTTTTCTCTCACGGCATGGAATCTGCAGAAACGAATCGGGAACCGGAACTGCGGTGAGGAATGCAGAATTCGGCGTTCGGTTTCGGTCGTCTCGCCGACGTGCCGTCCTGGCACGTCCCGGCCGGCCGTGATCGGAAATTTGTCCATTTCCTGCACACTGTCCGGTTGACGACCGCGACCGGCACGGCGAATAATCGAAGCCAGCCGTTGCAGGCAGTCGGACGCTGTGCGGCGTAGTCTGTGATGACGAAGTTCAGACGACAACAGAGTTCAGACGGACATCCGGCGACAGACGGCGGGACCGCATGAAGGATCGGCGGCCGGTGACAGTCGGTGGGTGAACACGGCGTCGGCGAGACGACGATGTCAGACAGATCGGCTCCGCTCAGCGGACCAGCCGAATGGAAATAACGTGCCAGGTGGAATCCGAAGGAGTCGGGGAACCAGCGAAATGCGGTACGTTCATGCACCGGACCGACCAGCGGGTCGGTTCCTGAGGGGACAGCGGCTTGTCCGGTCGCCGTTGTTTTCCGTCCATCCGAACGGCACGGTGCGCACACCATCCGGCCGGATGACCGGGCTGCCGTGGGCCGGATACGAATCGGCCCCGTGCCGTGCCGGACCTGCTTCGGGGGCGACGAATGCGGGGTGGTCGATTCTGCCGATCGTCGGAATGCGGGCGGAAGAATCTCAGTTCAGCGACTCGCTGCCGATCCCTGCAAATTCACGATGCAGTTGATTGATTTTTCCGGAAGCCCGGTATGCTGAGATTTTCCTGCGTTGGAAGAACGATACCGGGGCGGGCGGTTTCAACACGATGCCCACCGCAGCGAAACCTGCCGCAACGAACACCTGCCACAACGCAGTCACGGAGACGTGTGTCTCACAGGGAGGCACGGACACTCGTTTTTTTTTCGGGAACAGGCACCCGATACGGCCGGCTGAAAGGCATGCAGCGAACGATACAGACCGTGGTCCTGGACCGGGCTGTCGGTGCATGTGTCTGTCGTGATCGGCCGGATACGTATTTTTTGAAAGAAGGGGACTGGCGTGCATCGTCTGGATAGTGGACTGAAGGCGATCATTGAAGCTGGCAGGAAGCGAGGCTTTGTCACGATTCAGCAGGTTCATGCCTGGCTGCCGGACGAAGGCGGAGATCCCGCCATGGTCGACGAACTGATCAAGGCTCTGGATGCCGAGAATCTGGATTTCATCGAAGACCCCGATATTCCTCTTGAACCGGAACCGGTCGAGGAAGAGGTCAAGGAGGAGCAGGCCGAAAAAGCGGCCCGCGCTCTGCTGGGAGCCGAAACGACGGCTCTGTCTTCACGCGATCCGATCCGCATGTATCTGAGTCAGATGGGGAACATCCCGCTGCTCAGCCGCGACCGGGAGATCTTTCTGGCCAAGCAGATCGAAATCACCCGCAAGCGGATGCGGCGGCATGTGATCGAATCGGACTTCGCTCTGCGCATCGCCGTGGAGACCATCGAAAAGGTGCAGCGTGGTGAACTGCCCTTTGAGCGGACTCTGCGGACATCGGAAACCGAAGATGTGCGCAAGGAACAGGTCGAAGGTCGCATGGAACACAACCTGCGCACACTGCGGCACCTGATGGCGGAAAACGAAGCCGACTTCAATGCCTGGAGACAGATGCCGGAAGACAGTCCGGAACGCAGCCGCCTGCATGAACGGATCCGCACCCGCCGCGTCAAGATGTGCACGCTGTGCGAAGAACTCAGCGTGCGCACGCACCGCATGCAGCCGGTCATGAAACGGATGCTGCAGATTGGCGAGCGGATTGAACAGCTTCAGGATGAAATCGCCTGTCTGAGCGGCCTGCGGACGGCCGAATCGGAACGCCGGTCTCTGGAACGGGAGCTGGAAGAATACGTGCAGATGGTTCTGGAAACCCCCGAACAGTTCCTGGCCCGCTGCCGGGAAATCCGTCGTCGGATGGACGCCTGGACCGATGCCAAACAGAAGCTGTCCGGAGGCAACCTGCGGCTGGTGGTGTCCATTGCCAAGAAGTACCGCAACCGCGGACTCAGCTTTCTGGACCTCATTCAGGAAGGCAACGCCGGACTCATGCGGGGCGTGGAAAAATACGAATATCGTCGCGGTTACAAGTTTTCCACGTATGCCACCTGGTGGATCCGTCAGGCGATCACCCGTGCCGTGGCCGACCATGCCCGCACGATTCGCATTCCCGTTCACATGTTCCAGAACATTTCCATGCTGAAGTCCCGGGCCGAAGAAATCCGCCAGGCCACCGGACGGGAACCGAGCAATGAAGAGCTGGCGGAAGCGGTCGGAATGAGTATCGAAGAAACCGAACGCATCATGAAGACATGGAAGCATCCGATCAGCCTCGATACCCCGGTCGGAGAAAGCGAAGACAGCAGTTTCGGTGAGTTTCTGGAGGACTCTCATGAGCAGAGCCCCGCGGAATCGGCAGCGCGTCAGATGCTGCGGGACAAAATCGATCACGTCCTCAAGAGTCTGACGTACCGTGAGCGGGAAATCATCAAACTGCGTTACGGTCTGGGTGACGGCTACAGTTACACGCTGGAAGAAACCGGTCGGATCTTCAAAGTCACGCGGGAGCGTATTCGCCAGATCGAAAGCAAGGCGCTGACCAAACTGAAACACCATACACGGGCCGTTCACCTGAAGGGATTCATCGACCTGGTCGGCGACGACGACGATGCGGAAGAATCGGACCAGACGGCAGCAGCGGCCGGAGCTGCCGGGACAGCGGTGGCTGTCGGCTGAAACCGGTCGACCGGACTGTTCCGCCGCCCCATCGGCCCGCCAGCGTCCCCGGTCCTCCACCCATGCCTCCAGGATGCCATCGCTGCACCCGGAACAACAGGTGCGGCGGGGGCCTGGCGTCGATGCCGGCGGTTGCCCGCTGCAGGTCATTCACGACGGCCGCAGCAGACAGAGAAATCCGCAGCCTGCTGGCAATCGGAATCGGTTTCTGTAGAATTCCGCCGCAACGCGTGGCGGCTGTTTTCCGCCTGCACAGTTCGGAAGACTGATCCCCCGTTGCCGCAGACGGCTGCTGTTATGTTTACCGGTCTTGTCGAAGGACAGGGAACCGTCACAGATCTCAGGAATGAGCCGGCGGGGGTGCGCCTGACGATCGTTCCTGACGAGAACTGTTTTCCTGTCCGGGACGTGTCTGTGGGCGACAGCGTGAGCGTCTCCGGCTGCTGCCTGACGGTCATCGCCCTGCCGGATCAGGCGATGGAATTCCAGGCCGGCGAAGAAACCCTGTCGAAGACCAGTCTGAGCGGGTTTCGGTCCGGGACGCGGGTGAATCTGGAACGGGCTCTGGCGGCCGGCGATCGGCTGGGCGGCCATTTCGTTCAGGGGCACGTGGACGGGATCGGGACGGTGGACCGGATTCTTCCCAGTGACGAGTGGGTCGATATCTGGTTCCGGACGGATGCCTCCCTGACGGCTCTGATGGTTCCCAAAGGTTCGGTAGCGGTGGATGGAGTCAGCCTGACGGTTGTGGACGTCGACGACGACCGGTTTTCTGTCGCTCTGATTCCGCACACGCTGCAGGTCACCACGCTGGGACAGCGCCATCCGGGAGACGTGGTGAACATCGAACCGGACATTCTGGGCAAGTATGTGGCTGCTTTTATGGAGAGGACGCAGGCGCCGTGAGATCCCGTTTTCTGCGCTGCTGCGGTGAGGTCTGCGAATGAAAGACGAAGTGCGGCAGACGCGGTCAGTTCTGATGGCGCTGTTTCGCAGTCAGGGGTTCCATCCGCGCAGCGATCTCGGCCAGAACTTTCTCATCGACATCAATCTGGTGGAATTCGCCGTTCGGGCGGCCGATCTGTCGAAGAACGATGTGGTTCTCGAAGTCGGAACCGGAACCGGCGGCATGACCACGTTCCTGGCGGCTCAGGCCGGACACGTGATCAGTGTGGAAATCGATCCCCGGATGCATGCTCTGGCCACGGCGGCCACGGCCCACTGCGACAACGTGACTCTGCTGCATCAGGACATTCTGAAGAACAAGAACACGATTGCACCGAACATTGTGTCGCTGCTGCATGAAGAACTGCAGCAGCGCCCCGGCAGCCGACTGAAACTGGTCGCCAATCTGCCGTATAACGTGGCCACTCCCGTGATTTCCAATGTGGTCGCGTCCGATCTGCCCTGGCAGCGGATGGTGACGACCATCCAGCTGGAACTGGGCGAGAAGATGACGGCGGAACCAGGCACCCCCGCGTACGGAGCCCTGTCGGTCTGGCTGCAGTCGCAGTGCAGCGTCCGCATTCTGCGGCGGCTGGGCCCCCAGGTGTTCTGGCCGCGGCCGAAGGTGCATTCGGCCATTGTGAGTCTGTGGCGGCACGACGGCCGCTGCGGTCCGATCGACGACCGCGCCTTCTTTCTCGATTTCGTCCGCCGGCTGTTTCATCAGCGTCGAAAACTTCTGCGCAGCGTTCTGTGTGGAATGTACCGCCGGCAGCTTTCCAAAGCCGACATCGATTCCCTGCTCGCCCGCAGAGAACTGCCCGAAAATGTGCGGGCCGAACAGCTCGACGTTCCGACTCTGGTCCGCCTGGGTAATGATTTCGCACATGCCGTGCAGAAGCAGCCGGCATCACAGCCGTCCCCCTCCCGAGAGGAACAGACCAACGATGGATGACCGCATCGCCTACGAAGGCCTCACGTTCGACGATGTTCTGCTGGAGCCCGGTTACAGCGACATCATGCCGTCGGCCTGTGATCTGAGTTCTTCGCTGACCCGTGGAATTTCGCTGAACATCCCCGTCGTCAGCAGCCCCATGGACACCGTGACGACCGCTGATATGGCCATCGCCATGGCCCAGCTCGGCGGCATCGGCATCATCCACAAAAACATGTCGCCGGAAGAACAGGCCCAGGAAGTCTACCGCGTCAAACGCAGTGAACACGGCATCATCGTGGATCCGGTGACGCTGCCGCCGGAAACCAGCGTGGCGGAAGCCAGCCGGATCATGGACGAACGCAACATCGGCGGTGTCCCCATCACCACCGACGGCCGCCTGGTCGGAATTCTCACCCGCCGGGATCTGAAATTTCTGGAATCGAAGGATGGGCCGGTTGCGGAAGTTATGACGCGCGAAAATCTCGTGACAGCCCCGGCCACCACGAGTCTGGCTGAGGCCGAAGAGATCCTGCTGAAAAACAGGGTCGAGAAACTTCTGCTGGTTGACGATGAATATCAGTTGAAGGGCCTGATCACTATCCGGGATATCGACAAGACGCATGAATTTCCGCAGGCGTCCAAGGATTCCCGGGGACGGCTTCGCGTGGGCGCAGCCGTTGGTGTTCACGATTTCGAACGGGCCGCGCTGCTGATCGAAATGGGCGTGGATGTGCTCACCGTCGACAGCGCTCACGGCCATTCGAAAAATGTCATTGAAACGGTCACTCAGCTCAAAAAACAGTTCGACATCGACATCATTGCCGGCAACGTGGCCACGGCGGCAGGGGCCCGGGCTCTGGTCGACGCGGGAGCCGACGGCATCAAAGTGGGCATCGGTCCGGGATCCATCTGCACGACCCGCATTATTTCCGGTATCGGAGTTCCACAACTGTCCGCCATCGCCCACGTGGCCCAGGCGATCGAAGGAGACAACATTCCCATCATTGCTGACGGAGGAATCCGGTTCAGCGGTGATATCACAAAAGCCCTCGCCGCCGGTGCCTGGACCGTGATGATCGGCAGCCTGCTGGCCGGCGTGGATGAAAGTCCCGGAGAAATGATTCTGTTCCAGGGCCGCAGCTTCAAACGGTACCGCGGAATGGGGTCACTGGGAGCCATGGTGAAAGGCAGCAGTGAGCGGTACCGACAGGGAGGGCGATCTGCTGATGATGAATCCAAACTGGTTCCGGAAGGAGTAGAAGGGCGTGTGCCCTACAAGGGAGCACTCCAGCCCCTGCTGTATCAGCTCACCGGCGGCCTGCGGTCCGGAATGGGCTATGTCGGAGCCGCGACCATTGACGAACTGCGAGCCAAAGCCCGATTCATCCGTGTTTCTGCAGCGTCCATTCGGGAGAATCACCCTCATGACATTGCCATCACTCAGGAAGCTCCCAATTACTCTGCGGAACACCATCAGGCGGATCTGCTGTAATCCGGTGGTCATCGGGCTTCTGCCGGGACTTCTGGTTCTGGTCGGCACGGCCCCTGCGGCAGCCGATACGGGTGCGGAATCCGTTCCTCAGGATGTCTCTGAAGCGGCTGCGGAACAGGTGGACGATGAGAGTTCCGATTCCCGCACCATTCACGACATTCACCCGTCGCTGGACTATGCCTGGGGAAATGTCGATCCCTCGTCCCTTCCGGAAAATTTTGCCGAATACACGGATAATCAGCCCATGGAACGGGTCATCGGAACGCCTCTGCTTCTGCAGTGGCGGGCATCCAACCTGTGGTACCACCCGCTGTATTTCGAAGATGCCCCGATGGAACGGTACGGCCATACCTACGACCGTCACATCCAGTACCTGCTTTCCCCCGCCCGGTTCATCGGTCAGACGGCTCTGCTGCCTTACCACATGTCACTGCGGCCGGTGCATTCCCGGGAGTATCCGCTTGGCTGGTATCGCCCGGGCGAACGGGCCCCGTATCTTCTGTACCGCCCCGCGTGGAACACCGAAGCGGCCATTCACGAAGCCGGTGCGGTCACCGGCCTGTTCTTCCTGATTCCGTGACCCGGCTGATTCCATGGCCACCTGCCGGACCGGCTCTGTTCAGAACGCCGGAATTCGCAGGGGGGCACCGGCTCCGCCCGTCCCCGGATGCTGACCGGCCGACTGTGGCGTCGTTGCTGGTGTCAATCCCTGGACTGGCCCTGGTCCTGGCCCTGGTGTCGGGAGATGCGGTGCCGGGAGCGTCTGCTGCCATCCCGTTCGCTGAATCCCGTTGACACCGTACGTGCTGGCATCCTGAACCGCACCCGGTGGCGCGGATTCTGCCGGAACAGGTTCGGGGACAGGGGCAGGCGACATGGTATCAGCAGGCGGAGCGAATCCGTCGCAGCAGCCAGGGGCTCCACAGGCCTCCGGATAGCTCCAGGCAGAAGCGGCCGCACCGTCGCAGCAGGGAGCGCCGCAGACCGCGCCGCTGCACAGCGGCGTGTTCAGCAGCGCTGCCAGGTGAGCCCCGGCAGGTGCCAGCAGCGTCAGCGGCAGAGGCAACGGGCAGGGAATCGGCGGAGGCGGCGGACCGCAGACCGGACCGTACACGGGCCCCGGTACGCAGTAGCAGCCGGTCGTCATCAGGCAGACGGCGATCAGGCCGGGAATGCGGAATCGCTGAATCATGGCAGCACCATCTGTTGGTCATTCTGTTCAGAAGCGCAGACTCTTTTCACAGCAGTCCGCTGATCTGATCGGCCGGGAATCCAGGTCGACTTGAACGATTACGGCGAATTTTCCGATTTTGCGGACGGAAGGCAGAAGGCTTTCTTCCGGCAGATTTCTCCGGTACGGTGGCAGAATGGGATTCCGGTCCGGCTGCTTCTGCCTGCAGCAGTGAATCCTGCGGCGGCCGCCGATTCCGGGGCGGCGCTGTCTGGTCACTTCGAAGTCCTGAAACGGGGAATGGCCCATGTTACGATCCGTATGGCATGCCGTCGTCCTTCTTGCGGTGATGGGCAGTCTTCCGTTTGTGGCACGGTCTGTGCGGGCCGATGACATTCCCGGAGTGGGGCCGACCGGTCCCATCCGCCGGCTGAGCACGGGATTTCAGTTCACGGAAGGTCCGGCGGCCGATGCGGCCGGCAATGTGTATTTCACCGATATCCCTGCCAGCCGGATTCACCACATCACCCCCTCCGGAAAGCTGACGGTCTTTGTCGAATCGGCCGGCTTCTGCAACGGTCTCATGGTGCATGGAGACCGACTGCTGGCCTGTTCCATGGAAGGTCGTCTGGTCAGCTTCCACCTGAAAACCGGAACCCGGACCATCCTGGCGGAAAGTTACCAGGGGACCCGGTTCAATGCTCCGAACGACCTGGTGATCGACCGTCAGGGCGGCATCTATTTCACAGATCCCCGATTCCGTTCTCCCAGGCCGTACCCGCAGGGCAAAGAGGCGGTTTATTATCGGGCGGCCGACGGAACCGTCACGCGGGTGGTGGAAAACGACTTTGCGCCCAATGGAGTCATCCTGTCGCCCGACGAAAAGACCCTGTATGTCGTTCCCACGTTCGAGCGTCGTGTGTGGGCCTTTCCCGTCACAGCGCCGGGACAGCTCGGTGACGGCCGCGTCTTCTGTGAACTTGTCCAGAAGACACCCGGAGGAAACAGCGGCGGAGATGGTCTGACGATCGACACAGCCGGAAACCTGTACATCACGTCGGCATCGGGGGTGCAGGTGTTCGATGCCGGCGGACAGCATCTGGGCACCATCGCCTTTCCGGAACAGCCGGCCAATGTGACTTTCGGCGGCCCCGATCGTCGGACCCTGTTCGTTACCGCGCGCACTTCGGTGTACACCGCCCCGGTGCGCACGACCGGACACGTGTTTCCCGGCCCGGACCATCCCTGAACCACGAGGCCGAATCGGAGTCCCGCAATCCATGAAAGTGGCGGTCACCGGAGCGACGGGGTTCATTGGTCGATACATCGTCCGTCATCTGCTGGACACCGGCCATGCGTGCCGATGCTGGTACCGGTCCCAGGCAGTTGGTTCTCCGCCGTCGATTGATCCGTCCGTGGAGTGGATCCCGGGAGAGCTGGGAGACCGGGATTCCTGCCGCGATCTGGTGGACGGCTGCCAGGCCGTGATCCACGCTGCGCTGTTTCGGCCGGGAAAGACGTTTCGAGGAGGCGAAGGCAGCATCGAACCGTTCGTCCAGACCAATGTTCTGGGAACCATACAGCTCATGGAAGCCGCGCGTCTGGCGGGGGTCCGGCGTTTCGTCTTCATCTCCACGTGTGCGGTTCATGAACGCATTCTGGACGATCGCCCGCTGGATGAAGCCCATCCGCTCTGGATGACGACTCACTACGGCGCTCACAAGGCGGCCATCGAACAGTTCGTTCACAGCTACGGATTCGGCATGGGGTTTCCGGTCTGTGCACTCCGACCGACCGGAGTGTACGGCCGGCATCATGCGCCGGAACAAAGCAAATGGTACGATCTGGTCGGCCGCGTGGTCCGTTCGGACACGGTGGACTGCCGGAAAGGCGGCAAGGAAGTCCATGCGGCCGACGTGGCCCGATGTGCGGAACTGCTGCTGCACGCGGACGGGGTCAGCGGCGAAGTCTACAACTGTTACGATCGTTATGTGTCCGAATACGACGTCGCTCACCTGGCCCGGGAAATCTGCGGCAGCACGGCGACGATCCAGGGGAAACCGACCCGCCCGCAGCATGAAATCGTCACCGAAAAAGTGCGTGCCCTGGGAATGACGTTCGGAGGAGACGATCTGCTGGAACGGACGGTGGCGGAACTGATTGAAGCCGTTTCGGAACGGGAACAGAACGGCTCCTCTGAAGAAGCTGCCGGGCCGGACTGACTCCTGGACGCGGGAATCTCCGTTCGGTTTTCCCGCCGCACGAGACACCGCCGGCCCAGTTGACGGAATCTGACGAGGGAACTCGGGAGGGGGCGTTGAGCCGGCTTCGGAGCGACTCTAGACTCATCGCCCGGATGCATGCACTTCCCGGTCCGGCCGGCCTTCGATCGGCCTTCCGGCCCAGACGGCGGTGACCGCACGGCGACCGCCACACGGTGTCCCCATTCCATCCGATTTCAACTGTCCGTCTGTTCGATACGAACGAAAGAGCATTTTTCCGATGGCCCGTTATTTCTTCACCAGCGAATCGGTCAGCATGGGACACCCCGACAAGGTTTCGGATCAGATCTCCGACGGAATTCTGGATGCTCTGCTGGAACAGGATCCGCTGTCGCGCGTGGCCTGTGAAACCCTGTGCACGACAGACCTGGTCGTGCTGTCCGGCGAAATCACGACTCAGGCGGATATCGATTATGTGGATGTCACCCGGAGAATCGTCCGGGAGATCGGATACACGAGTGATGACATCGGTTTCGATGCCGATTCGTGCCGTGTGTTCTGTGCGCTGCACAGTCAGAGTCCGGATATCGCCCAGGGGGTCGATCGGGACGGAGCCGGAGACCAGGGGCTGATGTTTGGATACGCCTGCCGGCAGACCGAAGAACTCATGCCGCTGCCCATCGCTCTGTCTCACCGCATCATCAATCTTCTGGCTCAGAAACGGCAGGACGGAGCCGTGGACTGGCTGCGTCCGGACAGCAAAAGTCAGGTGACCGTGGAATACGACGGTGGCACCCCGGTCCGCATCGATGCGATCGTGGTGTCCACCCAGCATGCTCCGGATGTGTCTCAGGAGGAAATTCGTCGTTTCATCGTGGAGGAAGTCGTTCCGGAGTCGGTCCCGGAGGATCTGCTTGACGAGCGAACGACCTATCACGTCAATCCCACCGGGCTGTTCGTGATCGGTGGTCCGCACGGCGACACCGGGCTGACCGGACGGAAAATCATCGTCGATACGTACGGCGGATGGGGACGGCACGGAGGCGGGGCGTTTTCCGGGAAGGATGCGACCAAGGTCGACCGGTCGGCGGCCTACATGGCCCGCTATGTGGCCAAGAACATCGTGGCCGCCGGACTGGCTGACGAATGCGAGGTGCAGCTGGCCTATGCCATCGGTGTGGCCGACCCGGTGAGTGTCCGTGTGGATACATCCGGCACGGCTACCGTGCCCGAAGAACGGATTCAGGAGGCCGTGCAGGACATCTTCCCGCTCAGCCCGAAAGGCATCATCGACCATCTGCAGCTGCGCCGGCCGATCTTCCGACAGACGGCACACGGAGGCCACTTTGGTCGCAGTGAACCGGGTTTCACATGGGAAGCCACCGATCAGGCCGACAGGCTGAAGGCCGCCGTTTCCTGAAAACGCCGGGACGTCTGCCGTTCCTTCGGAGAAAAACACCCCTGGCGCCCGTTTCCTGGCATGGCCGCGCGAACGGCGGAAAACAGATGGACCGGATTCTGACCGGTCGGCCGACCGAAGGCCGCCCGCACAGTTTGCCGGGATTCTCTGACTGCCGTGCTCTGTCCCGGATTCGCAGCGAAAGACGGCTGTCGGCGGAAGAACGCCGACCGGTCACGGAAACAGGTGATAGGCTGCACTGCGGCAGACCGGCTGGGTGTCTGCTGTCTGCGTGGATCTGACCTGCACCTTTTGTCTTTCGTACCGGACTGTTCCCATGAAGCCCGTCCTGCTGGCCGTCTGCGGCCTGGTCTTCTGGTCTCCTTCCGTTCTGGCCTGTCCCCGGTGTGCGTCTTCAGGATCAGCGGCTGTGCATGCGGCTCCATTGGCCGTCGGAACCGCTGCTCCGGCTGTGCGCGTGTCGCGGCCGGTCCTGCCCCCGATCGCTCCGCCTCCGGGAACGATTGGAGAAACCTACACACGGCCGTCTCATCCTGTTCCTGAAGACGAGCATCCCCGCACAGCCATGCTGGCGGTACGCGATCATCGGGCCGTGAAGTATCTGCGTGTTCAGCGCATGGGGGGATTCCGTATGGAAAACGGCATCTGGCTGTTCGAAAGCGAACGTCCTCTGTTTCCCGGACAGGAGCAGATCGTTCGCGTCGAAGCCCGCCGGGAACCGAACGATGTGGAACCGTACCAGGTGAAATTCGTTCGGCTCATCCCGGGCCGCATCGTGTACCTGGATTTCTGCACCGCCGACTGACAGGTCCGAAGGATGGATGGTCCGCCGGTCGGTCTTCGACCGGCGGACCGGCCTGTCAGGGGCTGGCCGGCAGCGATTCTGTCGATGTCTGAGGAAGCTGGCTGCGGCGGTCATTGTCTGCCTTGTTCAGCGCCTGCAGATAAGCCTGGGCCGCCGCTTCGATGATGTCCGTGCTGACACCTTTGCCCTGGTACTGCCGTCCGTTCACATTGATGATCACACGGACTTCTCCCTGAGCGTCCTTGCCGCGGGAGACGCTGCGGACGCTGAAGTCTTCCAGCCGGGCCGTCAGCTCCATGATCCGCTCCATGGCGCGAAACACGGCATCGATGGGGCCGTCTCCGGTGGCCGCATCGCAGATGACCGGCTGATCTTCGCACTGCAGTTCGAGCGTCGCGGTGGGTACGGAGGACGATCCGGCGGATGTGTGAAAGCTGATCAGTTTCCAGCGTTCCGGAACATCGCCGATCCGATGTTCAATCAGAGCCACGATATCCGCGTCGTAGACTTCCTTTTTCTTGTCGGCCAGAGCGATGAAATCGTCGAAGGCCTGCTGCAGGGCGTCTTCGGACAGGTCGAATCCCAGTTGCCGCACGCGGTCGCGAAAGGCATGCCGTCCGCTGTGTTTTCCCAGGACGAGATTTTCTCCCACGAAACCGACGTCTTCGGGTTTCATGATTTCATACGTTGTGCGTTCCTGAAGCACCCCGTGCTGGTGGATGCCGGCTTCGTGAGCGAACGCGTTCTGGCCGACAATGGCCTTGTTCCGCTGCACCTTCATTCCGGTAATCGATGAGACCAGGTGGCTGGTCGGATAGAGCCGTTCGGTGTGGATGTTTGTGAAGCAGCCGTAGTAGTCCGCCCGTGTCCGCAGCGCCATGACGACTTCTTCCAGCGCCGCATTGCCGGCACGCTCTCCCAGACCGTTGATCGTGCATTCGATCTGCCGCGCACCGGCTTCCACGGCCGCCAGGCTGTTGGCCACCGCCAGACCCAGATCATTGTGGCAATGCGTGCTGATCACGGCCCGATCGATGTTGGACACGCGCTCTTTCAGACAGGAAATCACGCGATAGTACTGACTGGGTGTCGCGTAGCCGACGGTGTCGGGAATGTTCACCGTGGTGGCCCCCGCTTCGATCGTGCGTTCCACAACCTCGCAGAGAAAATCGAGTTCCGTGCGGGCCGCGTCTTCGGGCGAGAATTCGATGTCGTCGCAGAATTCCCGGGCCTGCTGCACCGACCGGACCGCCCGTTCGACGATCTCTTTCTTGTCCATGCGGAGTTTGAATTCCCGATGGATGGCGCTGGTTGCCAGGAAGACGTGAATGCGCCGCTTCTGAGCGTCTGCCAGGGATTCCTTCGCCCGCTGCACGTCTTCATCCAGACTGCGGGCCAGTGCGCAGATCGTGGTTCGGTCTCCGAATGTGCGGGCGATTTCGGAAACGGCTTCGAAATCACCCGGGGAGGCGATGGGAAACCCGGCTTCGATCACATCAACACCCAGGTCCACCAGGGCCCGGGCCACTTCCAGCTTTTCGCGCGTGTTCATACTGCAGCCGGGCGACTGTTCGCCGTCCCGCAGCGTTGTGTCGAAAATGATGATCTGATCGCCCGACATGGATGATTCCTTACAGAACAGGCCGGCCGACGGCAGACGCGGACAGGCAGAGCTGACGGCCGGGATACGAAAAAACCTGAGACCACAAAGCCTCAGGTCCGATTTTCACTGAAATTGTCGGTGTCTGTCCGGCGACAGACCTGAGGCGCACTTATGTGGCAGCCAGAAGCAGACTCAGGCTGGCAGACAGAAGGGAATTCATAACCGAACCAATCCCGGAAACAGAAGACGGTGCAGACCGCCCTGCCCGCATCGAATTCGCACGGACATCTGGAACGAGGCAGATGCGAACGACAACACACGTTCCACACGCGACGCACTGTACTCACGCCAGATGTCTGTTTCAAGGCGTTTTCCGTATCACCTGAACATGGAGTGGATCACTGCGGGTTCCTCCCTTCTGATTCGCAGTTCCTCGCGCCGCGGCATTCGGCCACCTGTCTGTCACTGTGCTTCGATACTGTGCGACGCCGCTGAACCTCCGACCCGGGACGTCCGTCGCTCCCCAGGGCCGATCATCAGTGCCCCCCTCGCCGCGCTGCGTACTGGATGAGGCCACAAATTCCAGAACAACCATACCTGCCGCATCACAGCCGGTTTCCGAGCACTTCGACAGCCGGATGCCATTCGGTTGGAGAAAGGGTGCCGCAGCAGACAGTCGGCTTCCGTTATGCGTGAGAATGTTTCTCACCGGGAAAAGTACCGTCCTGGACTTCGCGGACGTAAGCCTGCACTGCAGAAATCGCTTCGCTCCGCAGATCGGCAAACTTCTTCAGAAACTTCGGGCTGAATCCCGGTGTCAGTCCCAGCATGTCCGGGCCGACCAGCACCTGGCCGGAACAGCCGCCACCGGACCCGATGCCGATCGTGGGAATCGCCAGTGTGTCGGTGATGCGTTCCGCAATGTCCCTGGTAATCAGTTCCAGGACGATCGCGAAGGCTCCGGCATCCTGAGCAGCCTGGGCATCGGCCAGCAGCAGTTCTTCATCGCGCTGAATCTTTCCCATGCCTCCCAGCTGGCGGACGGCCTGAGGACGCATGCCGACGTGCGCCATGACGGGAATGTCGGCCCGGCTGATGGCCCGGATCGTTTCGCTCTGAATGCGGCCGCCTTCGAGTTTCACTGCGTCGGCTCCGGTTTCCTTAATCAGCCGTCCGGCATTGCGGACGGCCTGTTCGACCGATTCGTGATAAGACATGAACGGCATGTCGACGATCACCAGAGCCCGCTCGACGGCCCGCACGACCATCGATCCGTGATACACCATGTCATCCACAGTGACCGGCAGCGTTGTGGCATGTCCCTGAACCACCATGCCCAGTGTGTCGCCGACAAGAATGGCGTCGACTCCGGCTTCATCCATGATCTGTGCCCACAGACAGTCGTAGGCGGTCACCATGGCCAGCCGGCGTTCTGACTGAGCCGCCTGGATGAAGCGGGGAACTGTGATCTTTTGCCGGATTGGAGAATTCACTGTGGCAGGGTGTTTCTTCAGTCAAAGCCCGAAGCCGGGCAGGATGTGAGACCAGTAAGGTGTTCACGACCGACCGCCATGTTGTGCCGTTTTCGAATGTCGGCATACGGAAAACCGGACCGATCTGCTGAACGCTTCGCGGCGGAACTCTGTCTGACAGTCTACCGCCGCCGGCCCGGGGGGATCGACGGCGACGGCCGGAATTCTCCGGACACTCCGGTTTTCTCCGTCACGCTGCCGGAACCGCACCGCGCCCGTCCGTTGTCAGGTTTCGGAGCCGTTCGGTACCAGGAGCAGGCCGCTGATTGTTCCGGGAGAATGTTCTGCAGCAGGCCGAAGGGGCTGCGACCGTGGGGTGGCGCCGTCGGATCGGAAGACCGTATAAAACGCAAGTTGACCCTGCACAGGAAGGGGCCTACAGTGGCCCGGTGCGCGGATTTCATTTTCCGGCTGCCAGGTCGACCGTTCTGCGGCCGCTGGTTTTCAGGCTGATGTCATGTCAGATTCTTCCAAAGATCCGTCCGACCGGTCCACGAACCGGGGCGGTCAGCGCGACCGCAGTCCCCAGACGAGCATGATCTGGTATCTGCTGCTGATGATGATCATCGGCACGATCGTGTTTTCCACGATGACCAGCCGCTCAGAGCAGGTCATGAAGTTCGGCGACTTCGTCCGAAAGGTCGAAAGCGGAGAGCTGACGCCGGATAATGTTCATGAACTGACGATCGGTCTGCGTGAAATGACGTGGCAGTCGCGTTCGGCGGAGTACGTCCGCAAACACGGGGCCGCAGGGGTCGTCCGCTACCGCACGGGGCTCACGGGACAGGGCGACGAAAGCCGGTCGAAACTCGAAGATCTGCTGCGGGAACACGGCATTGTTCCGGCCTACATGACGGCTCCTTCGCCCTGGCTGGAAGTGCTGCCCATGCTGATCTTCGCGGGACTGGGCCTGCTTCTTCTGGTCATCGTCGCCCGTCGGATCACAGGCCCCGGTTCGGCCATGTCTTTTGGGCGCAGCCGCGGAAAACTGTACGCTCAGGAAGACGTCAGTGTGACGTTCAGCGATGTGGCGGGAATCGATGAACCGCTGGAGGAACTGAAGGAAATCGTGGAGTTCCTCAGAACGCCCCAGAAGTATCAGTCTCTGGGAGGACGGATTCCCCGCGGCGTTCTGCTCGTGGGACCTCCGGGAACGGGAAAAACGCTGCTGGCCAAGGCGGTTGCCGGCGAAGCGGGTGTGCCGTTTTTCGGCCTGTCCGGTTCGGATTTCGTGGAAATGTACGTGGGCGTGGGAGCCGCACGGGTCCGCGATATGTTTCAGCAGGCCCTGCAGCGATCACCATCCATCATTTTCATTGATGAACTGGACGCTCTGGGCAAGGTCCGCGGCAGCGGAGCCCCCGGAGGTCATGACGAGCGGGAACAGACACTCAATGCCCTGCTGGTCGAAATGGACGGATTCGGAACCGATCACAGTGTCATCGTCATGGGAGCCACGAACCGGCCGGAAACCCTGGATCCGGCTCTGCGACGTCCCGGACGCTTCGACCGGCACGTGGTCGTCGACCGCCCGGACCTGCGGGGGCGCGAAGCCATTCTCAACGTCCACAGCAAACGCGTGAAACTGGCCGATGACGTCGATCTGAAGAAGATCGCGAAACTCACTCCGGGATTCGTGGGAGCCGACCTGGCCAATCTGGTCAACGAAGCCGCTCTGCTGTCTGCCCGCCGCGGAGACCGTTCGGTGACGATGCAGTCCTTCGAAGAAGGCATCGAACGTGTCATGGCCGGACTGGAAAAGACATCCCGCATCATTCTGGAAGAAGTCAAACGGAGGGTGGCCTGCCATGAATCCGGACATGCTCTGGTGGCAGCCAGTCTTCCCAACACGGATCCGGTGCACAAGATTTCCATCATTCCCCGCGGCCTGGGAGCCCTGGGTTACATGCTGCAGGTTCCGGAAGACGAACGGGAACTTCTGACCCAGTCGGAACTGGACAGCCGCATCGCCGTGCTGCTGGGCGGTATCGCTGCTGAACAGATCGTCTTCCAGGAAACATCGACCGGGGCGCAGAACGATCTGCAGCGGGCCACCGAAATGGCCCGCCGCATGGTGACGGAGTTCGGAATGAGTCCGCGGCTGGGCCGAATGTTCTACAGCGAATCTCAGCGTTCCCCCTTTCTGGGAGCTGCGGGGCCCGGAATCGTCCAGGAAAGCGTTCACAGCGAAGAAACGCTGCGGGAGATCGATCTGGAAGTCAAACGCATCGTTGACGAATGCTACAGCCGGGCCTGCGACATTCTGAAATCGCAGCGGGAAATCCTGGATCATCTCAGCCGTGAACTGTTCGAAAAAGAAACCATCACGTCGGAAGAGATGCAGGAAATCATTCGGCAGCATCGGGACGGTCCGCACATCGCACCGGGAACCGCGGCCGTGCCGCCGCCGCAGAACGGCATGCCCGATCAGGACGATTCCGAAGCCGCCTCACCGCGTGAAGCGGCCGAATGAACGCACAGGGCCCCCTGCGATCGTCTGCCTCGGTCACCAGTCGGACGGGATCGCCGCCATGACTGATCCGGTTACCGGCGTCCCGCTCATTCCCGTCCTCGACGTTCTCAGCGGAATCACGGTGCAGGCCGTTGCCGGACAGCGCGATTCTTATCGCCCTCTGCGCAGCCGTCTGACGAACAGCACCGATCCGTCTGTTGTCCTTGGCCGTCTGGAATCGGTGTGTCGGTCGGGAACGGCCTACGTGGCCGACCTGGACGGAATCGTGCGGGCCCGACCGAATTGCGAGGTGCTGGCACGTCTGATGGAACACGGCGTCCGTCTCCTGGTGGATGCCGGCATTCGCTGTATCGATGACGTCCGCCGGCTCGGGGACCTGGGACTGCGGCATCTGATCGCTGGTCTGGAAACGCTGCCGGATCCGACGACGGCAGCCGATCTGATACAGAATGCCGATGGCATCGACCTCATCCTGAGCATCGATCTGAAACACGGACATCCGCAGTCTCCATGGCCTCCCTGGGCACGCGCGCATCCTCTGTCGGTTGTTCAGGAACTGGCCGACATCGGGTTTGATCGATGGATCGTTCTCGATCTGGCGGCTGTGGGAACGAACAGCGGTCCCGTGACGCCGGATCTGTGCCGTGAGATACGGCGGCTGCGTCCGGATGATGAACTGTTCAGCGGCGGCGGTGTGCGTTCGCTGAGTGATGTGCAGGCCTTTGGCAAAACGGTCGACGGTGTTCTGGTCGCATCCGCCCTGCACCACGGATCGATCCGTTCAGAAGAACTCCATACAGCCTGACACGATGCAGGAAGCACCTTCCGACCGGCAGAACGGCCTGCGGCGGAAGACGAGGACTAGTTTTTTTTTCGCGAATTCTCGCCGGTAAGTGAATAGGCCATGATCTTTGCAAGAATCCTGGCCGCCGTGAATTCATTGACCTGGCTGCCGGGCATGGGGACCGTTTCCACCACGTCGGCGCCAATGAGCGTGCGGTCCGGCGCCGGGGCGATGATGGCCCGCAGAAAACGCAGAAACACCCACCAGCTCAGACCACCCGGTTCCGGAGTTCCGGTTGCCGGACTGAGCTGACATTCCAGACCATCGACATCGACCGTGACGTACACCGGTCCGGTGAGATTCCGCAGTGTCGCATGCAGCCGGGATTCGATATCCGGACAGGCTGCCAGATCCTGCGCACGGAAACACCGGATTCTGTCGTGCCGGTCGATCAGCCGGGCTTCCTGTGCACTGCAGGATCGGATTCCCACACCAATCAGCCGGGCTCCGGAATCCACAACCCGCTTCATGGCGCAGGCGTGCGAAAACGGTGTTCCTTCGTATTCATCGCGCAGATCAGCGTGGGCATCGAACTGCACAACCGTCAGGCCGGAAAGGTCGTCCTGACCGAAAGCCGCCCGGATCAGATGCGGAGTGATACTGTGTTCTCCTCCGATACCGGCGGTCAGGCCATGCGGAAATCGCAGCGCAGCCGCCCGGTTTTCCACCCGCAGCAAAAACTGCTCCACGGACTCCTCCGGTTCGGGACACAAAGTCGGTGCCGTATGGCAGCGGACCTGTTCCAGATCGACTCCGGTTTCATCATCCCACAGTTCCACCTGGCACGATGCCTGCAGGATCGCCGCCGGCCCCTGCGCCGTTCCCCGCCCGTAGCTGACCGTTCCTTCGAAAGCCACCGGAAGAAAGCGGACGTCTGCCTCATCAGCAGCAGCGGTTTTCAGGTCGAACACGGTGCGCGATTCTGTGCGGGGTTCCGGTGAAGCCGGTCGACAGGTGTTTCGACCGCCGAACGCATCCAGAGTAATCGAAGGGAACGGGTCTGTCATTCAGACCGGCACCGGTCTGCCAGTCACTCGACGGGACATCCGTCCACAGACCGGAATCTGCCGGCATGTTTCTGCAGAGCCTGCCTGCTGTCCGGTTCGGTCGGCTGCGTTCAGCAGAATCTGCCGGACCGCAGGCACATGCCGTGAAGACCGGCTGCCACAGGACAGGATTTCTCTTGCCGTATCGGAACCCGTCCTCGACAGTGATCGGGCTGTCTTCGTGTCATCATCGGGCCGCCGGATGCCGTGAATCTGCTGTTTCGAATCCTGTATGCTCAGAAATGCACGAGCACCCATCATCGGCTGGCGATGGATGCCCTGAGATATCTCCGGGCACCCCGATCCGATGACTGGTGCCGGCTGTTTCTTTCTGAAATCGAACAGTATCTGGACGGTGCCAAAGTGCCGGATCGGCGGTTTCGGGATTTTCGGAATCATGTCCTGCACGTTCAGGACGGTTACTGGGGCGGTGCCGTGCCGGCCGCCGAGCTGTGGTACGGACGTCTGGTGAACTGCCTGAAAGATGGCCAGTGGCGCCGCGCCGTATACTGCGCGGGTGTGCTGACTCATTATGTGTCCGATCCGTTCATGCCGCTGCACACCGGACAGACAGAAGATGAAGCAGCCGTCCACCGCCTGCTGGAATGGGCAACGGCCTGTACGTACCGGGATCTGGTGGCGACCCTGCCGGCAGCCCGCGGCATCCACAACTGGAAAGTGCCGGCAGCCGACCGGCCGGAAGACTGGCTGGCCGTTCTGATCATCGACGGGGCCCATTATGCGAATGAGTCCTATGATCTGCTCATCGACCACTACGATCCGCAGCGAGGCCGAAAACGGGCCGCAGACGGAATGGACACCCGATGTCGGGAAACCGTGGCCGGTCTGCTGGGGCGCTGCATCCGCGGTCTGGCGTGGGTTCTGGATCGGGCCATTGTGGAATCCGCTGCCGTGCCTCCCCGCCGTTCCCTGGCGATCCCCACTGTGCTTTCGGCCCTGTCGATTCCTCTGTTCACTCTGACCCGGCATCTGAACAATCGGGCGGATCGGGCCGTCATCCGCGCCGTCCTGCGGGAATTCGAACAGACCGGGCGAGTCATTCGGGCACTGCCGGAAGACGACCGAATCGTTCGGCAGGCTCATGCGAAAGAAGTGCTGGGCATGTCCGAGGATGCTCTGGCCCGCATTCCCGTACGGCAGCCGGGAACCCGATTCCGTCTGCTGACTCCCGAAGAAATCCGGGCCCGCCGATTCCGACATCGGCGGACAGCACGAACGGCCGGAGCGGTGCAGAATTCCGGCCGCCTGCAGCCGGATGACGATGTGGTGGACGCTCCTTCCATCGGACCGAAAACAGCGTCTCGGCTGAAAGCGGTCGGTGTGCACACGGTGGCCGACCTGCTGGCGGCGTCTCCTGCAGAGCTGCACAGGCTGCTGAAAAAACGCTGGATCACGAAACGACGGATCGCTTCCTGGCAGCAGCAGGCAGAACTGATGTGCCGTGTGCCGGGACTCCGCGCAACCGATGCCCGGCTGCTCACCAGTGTGGGCATCCGATCCGAACAGGAACTCCGATCTGCCAATGCCGACGCACTGTACCGGCAGATTGTCGCCTGTGCCCGCACATCGCGGGGAAAACGCATTCTTCGCGGCAGCCGTCTGCCCACGCGGGAGGCCGTCCGCGGCTGGGTGGAATCCCAAAACGGCCGGCCGCTCCGGGCCGCGTGACACCGGATCAGCGGGCAAAGCACCGGTGATGATCAGCCGCTGCGCTGCCGAAGGTAATCGTCCATCTGTTTCTGCCGCTGGTCATCTGTCCAGTGAAGTTCTTCGGCCATGATATCAGCCACGTGCCCGGCCGTGTCCGCTCCCCCCGCCGCACTCAGAGCCAGCCGCGTGCGGCGTCGCATGACATCGGTCAGAGTGCGGGCCTGTTCCTGCCGACAGGCGAAACGGATGTCGCTTTCGAAGACGGGCGGAGCGGAAGACAGGCGGCGTCCCGATGCAGTCGGTCGGCTGTCGGGAAGCGGTGTGCGGTCGGTGCGGCACGGTGGCAGACGCCGCTGCAGCATGCGGCCGACCTGCTTCAGAACCTTCTCTGCGACGGCGCGAAATGTCGTGTATTTTCCTCCGGCCACGTGCAGCAGACTGGTTCCCTGAGGAATGATCTTTTCTTCCCGCGACCGGCTGGACGGACGACGGCTGTCCGAACGGACCAGAGCGCGAACGCCGGCGAACGCGGTGATGATATCACGCTGCTCAACGGACACTTCCGGCATGATGGCATTGAGCTGTTCAATGAGATACGCCACGTCCTCCGGTTCGGCCCGCGCAAGCGACGGATCCTTCCGGAAATCCGTATCGGTGGTTCCCAGCAAAGACGCATCATCCCAGGGGAGCAGAAAGATCATCCGTCCATCGCCGCGCGACTGAAAATAAATTCCATGCTGCTGCACGATCTGCGGGAGCACCAGGTGAACGCCTTTGGTGGGGCTGAGACGGATTCCGGGGGAACGGCCGTTCATCGCAGACACCGATTCCGCCCAGGGGCCGGTTGCGTTGATGAACACACGGGCTCGCAGTTCGGATTCGTCTCCGGTAAACCGGTCCCGAACGGTCACTCCGGCAAGGCGGTCCTCCTGAAACTGAAACGCTTCAGCACGGCAGTAATTGCGGCACACTGCGCCGTGACGGGCCGCATCGAGAATGGTTTCCAGACAGAGCCGGGCATCGTCCATCTGACAGTCGTACACGAGCACAGCGCCCTGCAGAGGGTCGCCGTGTTCGTTGTGCAGCGGCAGAGCCGGTTCCCGTTCCACGGCCTGGGCGGCTGTCAATGTCGTGTGACGCGGCATCCGGGGATGCCGGGAAAGCGTCATCCAGTCGTAGATGGTGGTGCCCAGGCGGAGTTGAAACAGGGAATGGGGATCTCCCCGGTAGGCCGGCATGATGAGCGGCAGGGGACGGACCAGATGAGGCGCCATATCCAGAAGGATGCGTCGTTCGCGGCAGGATTCGGCGACCAGCAGAAACGCGAACTGTTCCAGATATCTCAGACCGCCGTGAATCAGTTTGGTCGAAGCGCTCGACGTGCCGGAAGCGAAATCGTTCTGTTCCACGAGGGCTACGGACAGACCGCGCAGGGCGGCATCCCGGGCAATGCCCGCACCCAGAATGCCGCCGCCAATGATCGCGACATCGAACATCCGACCGTTCAGGTCGTCCGGCGGATGATTCATGATTCGTCCGGTGTCAGAGGATACGGGTCGGCAAAGGCAGCAAAGGCTCCCAGGCCGCCGTCCACTTCCAGATCGGTCCCCGTGACGAAGGCCGCATGAGAACTGCTCAGCCAGACCACAGCGCGGGCCACTTCCTGGGGCCGGCCGAAACGTCCCAGTGGATGTCGATTGGCCAGTTGCCGGGCGCCACCCTGGGCTTCCAGACTGGCTCGAACCAGCGGCGTGTCGATGGTGCCCGGTGAGACCGACACGACCCGGATGCCGTCGCGGGCGTATTCCACCGCCCACTGCCGGGCCTGCAGAAGATTGGCGGCCTTGCAGGGGCCGTAGGCAGCCACACCACGGGCCGTGCGGTGAGCCTGAGCGCTGGCCATGTTGACAATGACCCCCGAACCCTGCTGCTTCATCACTTTCAGGGCCGGACGGGCCAGATACGTGTAGCCGCTCAGATTGACATCCAGCATCCGCTGCCACAGTTCGGTCGGCATTTCGTCGACCGGCACGTAGGATGCCACCGGCTGGATCACCGCATTGTTGACCAGCACATCCAGACCGCCGCCAATATCGACCGCGCGGCGGACGGCCCGTTCACAGTCGTCGGGCGACCGGACGTCTCCCTGAACGTATTCGACGCCGTCCGGCAGGGGGGCCTGGTCGGGCACGTCGGCAATGTCCAGGCAGACGACATCGGCGCCCGACCGGGCGAACTCTTCGCAGATCGCTCTGCCGATTCCGGAAACACCTCCACTGACAAGCACGACGCGTCCCTGATTGTCGTACGTCACGGTTCCGGCCGTTCGGTTCATGGCTGTCTGAATTCCTTTCTGCTGTTGCGACCGCGACTGGTTCGGCAGGCAGTGTGCCCGAAACGGAGTGGCCTTTCGAGGACTGAAGGACCACGCGATTCACGGAGCCGAATCGGCCTGTCGCTGTCGCTGTTCATATTCGGCAAGAATGCTGTCCGGCGACTCTTCGAATGCCTGCCGGCAGCCTTCACAGCACACATACCATGTCCGGCCGGCATGTTGAACCGCAATGGTGCCTTCGCCTCCGGTCACCACGCATTCCCGATGCAGACGCCGGCTGTCGGCCAGATGAAACCCGGATCGGGTGTATCCGATGCCGGCTGTACGGCGAAACGTTCCGGATGCAGTGGTTCGGTGTTCGAACAGCATCACCAGCCGAATCCTGCTGAGCTGTTCGATCGTACACCGGTACACGGTGCCGTCCTGATCCGGATCGGTCCGCAGTACCAGCTTCGACGGCCACTGCTGCGGAATCGCACCGCGGTACACCCGTTCCTGACCATCGTCGAGATGCTGCCGGATCTGCAGTGTCTCGCCGGCGGCATTCGCCTGCAGGGTCAGACGGCGAAACTGTCCGGCGGCACCGGACGTGCGATCGAAGCGAACCGCCGGTCGGTCGGCAGAAAAATCCCACCGACACGTCATTTCTTCCTGCCAGGCCCCTCGCCGCGATCCTCTGCGTGGCTGTCCCACGCCGCGCCAGTGCCCGATGATCGCATTGAACGGCTTCAGGACGCCCGGATGAAAATCGGCAGAAGCAGCCCGAACCTCATCAGCCCGGCCGGCCATTGTCGCAGCCACAGTCCAGATGACTGCCGGAAACAGGCAGAACACGGCGGGGCATCCGGCGGAAAACCAGGCGGACCGCAGGACCGGTATATCCAGGAAACGCATCAGCATTCTGCCTTCGAAAAATCGCGGAAATACCGAAAAGCAGCATATCCGACACAACCGGACCGGATCTGAACGGGAAGCCCGGATCTCGGTGAGAACAGGCTCCGGCTTCGTCGGGACTGTCCGATGGTGACAATGGAACGGTGTGGACGGACTGTCATGCTTTCAGCAGTTCTCCATGCAGTTCCGATGGTTCTGGTCGGCAGGCGTGTTCGCCGCACCGTGTCCCATGGAGGGGGAAGATGCAGACAGCGGAATCGGCACGAACCGTTCGGCATGCCAATGCATCCGGCATGACGGACAGTTCGATTCGCAGCTTCAGAATAAACACCGGACGGTCCGGGTGGTACCGACGGAATACGGGATTCATGCTGTCCGGTCTGCTGGCGCTGGTGCTGAGTGGCTGTGCTGTGACAGGAATCCAGGTTCCGGAACCGCCCTGTGTGCCGGATTCGTGTTCTTCCCGGCCCGGCGCTTCAGCGGGCTGTCCGGATGGCGGGTGTCAGGCCGCTGAGCGGCATGGTTTTTGTCGACACGGCAGGGAATGTCCGGAACCGACGGCCTGCCAGATCGCGGCCGCCTGCGATGTTCCCCGGGAACTGAGAAAAGCTTCCCTGCCGGAATATCGGATCGAAATCCCCGACATCCTGCTCATTCAGGCCGTCCACAATCTCCGACCGGCCGATGCACCGGTGCGTGCCGGGGAATCCCTGCTGATTCAGGTCAATCGCACGATTCCGGTCAGCCGTGAAGAGAACCCCGTGTCGCGGCAGTTCAAACAGATCAACGGAATTTATGTCATTGGCACGGACGGGTATGTGAACCTGGGACCGGAATACGGCAAGGTCCTTGTGGCCGAACAGCCTCTGGAAGAAATCCAGCGCCGGGTGGAGACGCATCTGAAGCAGATTCTCACGAATCCACAGGTGCTTGTGACGCTGCCCGATCGGCAGACCGAACAGATCGTAGCCGGCCAGCATCTGGTCCGGATGGACGGAACGGTCAGTCTGGGGATCTACGGCAGCGTTTACGTGAACGGAATGACGTGTGAACAGGCGCGCCGGGCCGTGGAACAGCATCTGGCTCAGTACATTCACAATCCGCGCGTCTCTCTGGATGTTCTGGCCTACAACAGCAAGAAGTATTACGTGGTCATCGATGGGGGCGGAGCCGGCGAGCAGGTGGTTCCTCTGCCCTGCACGGGCAACGAAACGGTTCTCGATGCCATCGCCGGCATTCAGGGGCTGCCCAGCGTGGCGTCCAAAGCGGACATCTGGGTGGCTCGTCCGGCGCCCGGATGCTGTACAGATCAGATTCTGCCGGTGAGCTGGAATGCGATCGTTCAGGGCGCTCAGACGGAAACCAACTACCAGGTTCTTCCCGGCGATCGCATTTACGTCAAGGCCGACAGGATGATCGCTCTGAACACCGCCGTCGCGAAATTCACGGCGCCCCTGGAACGTGTACTGGGATTCACTCTGCTTGGAAACGGAACCTATCAGACACTGCGTATCGGACGGGCCGCATTCGTGCAGCAGTGATCGTGACCCCGGAATCACACTGTTTTGTCTGAAACAGGAAACAGCCGGCTCCGAACCAACCTGAACGAAAGACCGTGGGATGACCAGACTGCCCCGTTCCTTCCTGATTCTTCTGGCCGCAGGTGTCTGCAGCGTCTGGCTGTGTCCTTCTGCGAACGCTCAGTTCGGCTTTGGGCAGCCCGCTGACCGTCCGGCGTTCAGTCCGTATCTCAATCTGTTCCGAAATCAGGGACGCACAGGCGGAGCGAACACGCTGCTGAATTATTACGGCCTGGTGCTGCCGCAGAATCAGGCCCTGCAGCAGGCTCAGCAGTTCAGTCAGCAGTTGTCCGGACTTCAGGTACGGATGCAGAATCCGGCCGGACAGGCGGTTCGCCGGTCGCCGCTGCAGTATTCTCAACTGGGAGCCACCGGTCATCCGGTGGCCTTCATGACCGTTGGAGCCGGGCGAACCGGCGGGGCGACTTTCGGTGGTGGCCTGGGGAGCGGATTCGCCAGCCCTGTTGGTGCCGGCAGCTTCGGTGTCGGCAGCTTCGGAACAGCCGGACTGGGAACCGGATCGTCCGGACTGACCGGCGGTCTGGGAGGCGGCGGCTTTGGAGGAGGTCTGGCAGGCGGTTTTGGCGGCGGCGGATTCAACAGCGGAGCCTTCGCTGCGGGGTTCGGGACCGGGGCCGGCGGGTTTTCAGCCGGCGGCGGATTCGGATACGGAACAGGAACCGTCACCGGACATCCGGCCGTCTTCAGTACCGGTCCCGGAACCATCGGGCAGGGAAACGGATACTGAGTGCGGACCACACGGTCTCTCCAGCAGGAATACGATCCATGAGCAAACCGATCTGGCATCCTTTCATCACCGGAGCGCTGCTTCTGGTCTTCACGGTTTCTGCCGCCGGTGCTGCGGCCGGCATGTTTAGAAAATCACAGCCGGAACGGGTACAGATCTCGCCGGCCTGTCATCCGACGTTCGGGTATCACCAGACATGCTGGCGACGCTTCCCCGCTCTTCCGCCGTGTGATCATCCTGCGTGCGATCGCTGCGATTCGTGCCGGACCGGATCCGTCGACGCCGGTCTGCCGGAAATTCCCGCTGAAGGAATCGAGCTGGAACTGCCGGAGCCCCGGCGGGAGGATTCCGCCAGGGACCTTCAGACCGCCCCGCAGCCGCTGGTTCTCGGAACTCCGCATTTCGAAGAACCACAACCCGAACCACAGCCACAGCCGGTTCCGACTTCGAACGTTCTCCCGTCTCCCGACATGTCGGCGGGAGCCCGATACGGACATCGTTTCGATGGCGGCGCTGCAGTGCCTTTTCCTGCACCGCTGCAGCCTGCCGATATCAGCCGCTCCGGCAATCGTTACGGTTCGGGACCGGCCGGATCGACCGCCTGGCCACAGACGAAAGGGCCGGAGACGGAAATCCTGATGCCCGATGGTCATCGAACGAACACCGCATCCTGGAGCCCGGCACGTTTCGGCGCCGGCGGCCGCTACGGCGCCGCCGCATGGAACCGTCCGGCAGGCCATTCCCTGGTTCCGCTCACCGCGCCATCTGTTCGAAAGCTGCGGCCGACCCATACCGGCACGACACCGGCCCCTCATTCAGCCGCCTGGCAGACTCTTCGATATCCGGTGCGTGCGGCCGTGCCGCCGGAATCGGCCGCATCGGGCCGTCCTGATCAGAACACGATCGACATGCCGGCCGCTCCCGTACTCCGCCTGCCCGGCTCCTGACAGCTCCCTTGCGGCTGTTCCCCGCGTTCATCAGACTGCATCCTGTCTGAAAATACAGCCTGACTGAAAAACCGCTCGTCCAGGCGGTCTGACAGTTCCTGCAGGCGGTCTGACAGGGGGATGGAGAACTGATGAACAGCAGAATGGTGCAGGTGGTTTCCTGTGTTTTCGCGATCGTCGGCAGCCGTGCGGCTGTCGGCGAGGAAATCGCCCGCTGGAACTTCGATGGACCGGATGCCGTCTGGCAGGCGGTCTCGGATGTCGAACTGAACGTGGCCGACGGTTTTCTGCATCTGAAGCCCACCGGCCCGGATCCGCATTTTGCCGCCCCGATCGATGCTCCGGCCGGATGGCACCGCATCACGATCCGCGCCCGCTTTGAAAAATCGGCCCGTTTTCAGGTCTTCTGGACGACAGAGAATTTTCCTTCTCCTTCGGAAGACCGGTCGGTCGACGGATCGTTTTCCAGCAATGGGCAGTTTCGATCGTGCCAGCTCTGGTTTCACACCGACAGCCCCGTGACATCCATTCGCATCGATCCGCCAGGGACGTCCGTCACGGTCGACTGGATCCTGCTGACGGACGATGAGCCCCGGGAAGCGGAAGCCACGCCGGCGGACCGGATTGCTGTTGTGGACGGTTTTCGGGTGGAACGTCTTCATTCCGTCCGGGCGGAAGAACACGGGTCGTGGGTGTGCATGACGCCCGATTCGAAAGGGCGTCTGATCGTGTCCGATCAGTATGGCGGACTGTACCGCATCACGCCGCCGCCGATCGGATCCGAAGACGAAGTCGTCATCGAACCGATCGATGTCGAAATCGGAATGGCTCAGGGACTGCTGTACGCCTTCGACAGTCTGTACGTGAATGTCAACGGGACAGAAGAAGAAGAACGCGGGCTGTATCGCGTGACCGACACGGACGGCGATGACCGGTACGACCACGTCGAGTTTCTGCGGCGGCTTTATGGAGGCGGTGAGCACGGACCGCATGCGGTCGTGCTGTCTCCGGACGGGCAGTCTCTGCATGTCTGTGCCGGGAACCATACCGATCCCACGGACTTTTCGGCTTCACGTCTGCCCCGCAACTGGGGAGAAGATCAGCTTCTGCCCCGCATGTGGGATGCCGGCGGACATGCGGTGGGCCGGCTCGCACCGGCCGGCTGGATCGCTCAGGTCAGTCCCGATGGTTCCGACTGGCAGCTCATCGCCGCCGGATTCCGCAACGAATACGACATCGCCTTCAGTCCGGAAGGCGAACTGTTCACATACGATGCCGATATGGAATGGGATGTCGGCACGCCGTGGTACCGGCCCACGCGGGTCTGCCATGCGACCAGCGGCGCGGAATTCGGCTGGCGCAGCGGGACGGGAAAATGGCCCGTGTGGTATCCCGACAGTCTGCCTCCGACCCTGAACATCGGCCCCGGATCCCCCACCGGCATCGTGTTCGGAACGGGCGCTCGTTTTCCGGAAAAGTATCAGAAGGCATTGTTCATTTCCGACTGGAGCTACGGCATCGTCTACGCCGTGCATCTGCAGCCGGACGGAGCCACGTGGAAGGCCACGCGGGAACGGTTTCTTTCGGCCGCTCCGCTGCCGGTCACGGATCTTGTCATCAGTCCGTCCGACGGCGCCCTGTATTTCACGATCGGCGGCCGCCGCACTCAGTCGGGCCTGTATCGCGTCACATACACAGGATCGGAAAGCACGGAACCGGCTGTCGCGGCACCGGATGCGGGGAGTTCGCTGAGAAAACTGCGGAGGCGGCTGGAAGCCCTGCATCATCCGGGAGCCGCTGATGCCGTGGAGACGGCCTGGCCGTTTCTGGGGCATCCGGATCGATTCATTCGTTATGCGGCACGGATCGCTGTGGAACATCAGCCGGTGGAATCCTGGGCGGCCCGCGCAGCGGCCGAAGACAGCAGCGTGGATGCCGCCCTGACGGCCCTGCTGGCTCTGGTCCGACAGGGGCCCGCCGACTGGCAGCCTCAGGTGCTGAATTCCCTGGAACGGCTGGGCAGTCGCACCATCACGGAAGAACAAAGTCTTGCGGCTCTGCGCGTTCTGGGTCTGTGTTTCATCCGCATGGGGGCTCCGGATGACAACACGGCCGCACAGATCGCCGCCACGCTGAACACCTATTATCCGTCCGACAGCGTTCGGCTGAACCGCGAACTGTGCGCTCTGCTGGTGTACCTGAACGACGAAACCGTTATCGAAAAGACCCTGAAACTCATGCAGGAAGCCGATACGCAGGAAGAACAGATTCACTATGCGCTCTGCCTGCGCGTCATGAAGGATCACTGGACGATTCCACAGCGGAAAGCCTATTTCCGCTGGTTCATCACATCGACGGAAATGGCGGGCGGTCATTCCTTTTCCGGGTTCCTGAACAACATCCGCCAGGAAGCGATCGACCGGCTGTCTCCGGAAGAAGCCGAACAGCTCAAAGACGTTCTGGCGCAGCAGCCGAAACCCGCCGAACCGGTCATTGAATCGATCAGCCGACCGCTCGTGAAACGATGGACTGTGGACGAACTGGCGGCCGCGGCGGCCACGAAACTGCACGGGCGCAGTTTCGAAAACGGCCGCCGCATGTTTCAGGCCGCCGGCTGTTACCGCTGCCATCGATTCGCCGGTCGCGGCGGGATCGTGGGGCCGGACCTGAGCGCCGCGGGACGGCGATTCAGCACGGTCGAACTGCTGGAATCGATTGTGGAACCGAGTAAAGTCATCAGTGACCAGTATGTGGCGACCGTCTTCATTCTCGATTCGGGAAAACAGGTGACCGGGCGCGTGGTCAACCTGGCCGGCGACCGGATGATGGTGGCCGAAAATCTGCTGACACCCGGCCGGCTGACCACCGTGTACCGCAATGAAGTGGAAGAAATGTTCCATTCCGATGTGTCGCTCATGCCGCAGGGGCTGCTGGACCATCTGACGCTCGATGAAATCCTCGACCTGCTGGCCTTCATCCGTTCCGGCGGCGATCCTCAGGCTCCCGAATTCCGCGACCCGTGAATGCGGCCGGGGTCACGGACGGAAATCATTCCGTTTTCCGGATGCATCCGTCTGACACTTCCGTCAGTTCCTTCAGCCGTTCCAGACTTTCGGTCATGTCCCCGGGAAGCGGACAGCGAATGCGAACTGTCCGGCCGGTCACGGGATGATCGAAGGCCATGGCGGATGCATGCAGCATCAGACGCCGTGCGGCACAGTGAGTCCGAAACCAGCGGTTGCAGCGGCTGTCTCCATGAGCCGAATCGCCGATCACGGGATGGCCGATTCCATTGAAATGCCGGCGGATCTGATGGAATCGGCCGGTGGCCGGTTCGGCTGTCAGCAGACTGCAGCGGGTCGTGGGAAATGTTCCGGACGGAATCGGCACGTCGAAACGCTGTTCGGTACGATAGCGTGTCAGAGCCGGAAGAGGTTCCTGGCGCACGACTGCCGGTGAGGTGAGCGGCCGGTCGATGCATCCTTCGGGCGGCGTAAATCCCCGCACCAGAATGCGGTACGTTTTCACCACGCGGTGGTCGCGAAACAGACGGGCCGCCGCAGACGCGGCGTCTGCCGTGAGTCCCAGCAGCACGATTCCGGAAGCCGGCCGGTCGATCCGATGGACGGGAAACACGTGCCGCTGAAGCTGGTCGCGCACCGTCTGCAGAACCACCGTTCGTTCGCGGCGGTTCAGTTCCGTGCGATGGACGAACATTCCCGGCGGTTTGGCGACCGCCACGAAGTGATCGTCTTCATACAGAATCGGCAGCGGCGCGGCAGCCACCCCGGATCACTCCTCACTGCGAATCGATGCGAACCGAATGCGATTCAGCAGCCGGACGATCGTGCCGTCTTCGGTAACGCGGCCCGAACAGGCGCTGATCGCCCGGATCACGTACCGATAATCGAGGCGAAAATCGGGATCCAGCTCCACTTCCTGAGCGTCCGCACCGTCGGTGCCGTCCGCCGGCCCCACGCGCCGCAGCGCTTCGACCACCCGGGTCACTTCCTCGCTGAGCCGAAGAAAAGCTTCTTCGCCGGTGCCCAGGTCGCGATCGTTCAGCAGAAGACGTTTCAGGTTGCCCGCCTGATCGGCTTCCAGACGAACCTTCAGCGGCTGAAGTTCGGCATCGACGGCCGCAGATTCCGCAGGACGCCCCAGAGGCATATTGATGTCGAAATTGCCTTCCGGTTCCACGATCTTCAGCGTGAACAGAAAGAAAATCAGAAGCTGAAACACGACGTCGATCATCGGCGTCATCTGCGATTCGATCGTGTCACCGCCGGGATGTCGATTGCGAAACTTCATGTCACCGTGGACCGTCGAAGGCGTTCAGAACCACGCCTCATTCTGTTTTTTGAGTGGCCTTCAGGGAAAACCGCTGAAACCCCTGACTGCTCTGGCGGTCGGCGCGCGTGTTCTGACATTTCTGGATGAGTTCCTGCACCAGCCCGGTGGGGACGTCGCCATCGCAGCGAATTTCCACGGCCACTTCTGCCAGATCAACGTCCAGTGCTTCGAAGAAGCGGGCTTCCTGAGCCAAAGGAACCGCCCAGTCCCGAGGCGGCAGCTTCTGCCCCGCGTAAAACATCAGAGGAGTGGGGCTGATGATTTCATCTGTATCCGGATCGCGTTCGAAACCGATGTTCAGCGTGACCTGGTGCTTCGGTCGTACGACCGCCGGGATGGCGAGCTGATCTTTCGGCAGACGCACCCGTTCGTCCGCTTTGTTCTGCTCGAAATTCGTGATCACCATGAAAAACGCGATGAGCTGGAACACGATGTCGATCATCGGCGTCATGTTCACTTCCGGAACGTTCGATCCGTGCGAATGAAACTTCATGCCGTCACCGCCGTTTTTCCGTGGAATCCGGATCGATCCGCGAAACAGGCTGCCTGAGCCTGGCTGTTCAGGAACCGCTGCTGCTGCCGCCGGTCGCTGCTGCGGACGCACCTTTCTGTTTTCCCACCAGAGAAAACCGACTCATCAGCCCCTCACTGACCATGCCGATTTCCAGCACGAGACGCTGAATCCGGTTGCGAAGGATGCTGTAGAAAATCATGGCCGGAACCGCGATGCCCAGCCCGATGAGCGTGGTGAACAGCGCGGTGGAAATTCCTTCGGCAAGCTGGCTGGGCTTGGGCGTCGACGGACTCGTGGCGATCCTGTCGAAGCTGGCGATCATCCCCTGCACGGTTCCCATCAGTCCCAGCATGGGCGCGACGGTGCCGATCAAAGCCAGATAGCTGAGCCGATGTTCGAGCGCCATGTTCTCGTCTTCTCCGGCTTCCTGCATGCCTTCCATGGCTTCGGCGTAGCCGCGGCTGAGCCGCCCCATGCCGGCAGCCAGAACACGCGCGACGAAGGAATCGTCGTTGCGGGCCAGATCGTACGCTCCCTGAAAATCCTTGCTGTTCAGTTTCCCCTCGAACTCTTCCACGAAATCGTTCGGCAGCAGGACATCGCGCCGCACCTGCATCAGATTCATCATGATCAAAGCCACCATGACGAATGACAGGCCGGAAAAAACAAACATCCAGAACAGGCCGAGCGCCTGAACCATCCACGTCAGAAAATTCTTCTGACGGGGCAGGTCTTCCGAACCGGCCGCCGGGGCTGTTTCGCCTTCCGCTGTGGTTTCCGCGGCGTTTTCCTGAGCAGTCACCTGCGAGGAACGGCTGACAGACGGCAGCCAGATCAGCCACACGGCCACCATGAGAACGAACATGCCGAAACGCAGCCTTTCACGGCTTCCGTCATTCGATGCAGGGTTCATCATCGTCTCTATCGCTCCACAGCCTCTGTCATCTGCCAGTGCCGCAACGCCGTGCACCGGCCCGGAACCAGACCGGTGGGACGAGGCATCTGCCCGGCTCCGTGCCCGGAACGAAATTCCGAAACACGCGCCGGGTCCCCAAAACTCTACTGAACTGTTCCCGCCCCGTCATCCGTAAACTCAGGCTGTCCAGGCAGGACAGAGAATAATGGCCAGGCGGTCAGCGGGCCGTGTCGCGGGCCCGGAAACTGTCCGGATGCAGTTGTTCCAGCCGGGTGCGGGCGTCGCGGGCCCGATCGGGATGTCCGGTTTTTTCCCAGAGTTCGATGAGCTGATTCAGGGCTTTTGCATGTTCCGCCTTCGCGGATGCGTACAACAGATCCACGTGCAGAAAAGCCAGCAGGGCATCCTTGTCACGGCCCGCATCCTGATGGCACGCACCGATGTCCAGCCACGCCCGGGCAGCGATATCCACGAGTTCTTCAGGGACGTCGGCGACGACCTGCTGAAGCTGTTTCAAAGCATCTTCCGGGCGGTTTTGATGCCGGAGACAGGCTGCCTGACCAATCCGCGCGGTGTACAGAATCCGGGCCGCATTCGAATCCTTCTCGCCACTTTCTCCGTTTTCGATGTCGTGAATCACGCCGCCGAAAGCGGTTTCCGCCTGTTCGTATCTCTCGCGTGCCAGATCGATCTGTCCCAGAAGCAGGCCGGCCTGCAGAGCGAAGCGGACAGAAGGCGACTGTCGGACCGTTTCCAGCAGCGTCGCGGCCTGGTCCGGATCGGAATCCTTCAGCAGACCGGCCAGCAGAATGGTCGCTTCATCCGAGCGATAATGATTCGGATGAAGGGTGCGGAAACGCTGGAGTGCTTCAACGGCGGCAGAAACAGATTCCTGGGACTGTTCCGCTCGACCGGCCAGAATCCGGGCTTTCAGATAATCCATTTCCGCCGCAACCCGACGATCTCCTCCGGAATATTCGGCCATCGCTTTTTTCAGCGATTCCTGAGCGGTTTCCCAGGCCTCGGTGCGAATGTTCGAGCGGATGCGCTGCAGGACGGAGGGTTCACGATCGAAACGCACGTCACGGACTTCATCCGGACGAAATGTTTCTTTCTCCCCGTTCGATCGTTCCAGTTCGATCTTCGAAGCGGTCAGCACGGTCAGACGACCGCGCAGGGTGACTCCGTCGTGAATCCGGGTCACCTGGTCGGCTGCCCGGATGTCGCCCGCCGCAGCGGCGCAGACCAGCAGCACCGTCAGGGCCACCTGCCGTCCGGAAACCGGTAACGTCATGAAAGTCTTTCCAAACATCACGTGTCGTCCTCCGGCCGACGCTTTTTCTTTGCAGAAGATTTCGTATCCGGTGCGCGGGTGGAACGTTTTTTGTCAGCGGTCGAACGAACGGCAGCAGACGACGCTCGCGGCGGGCGGCGGCCCGCTGAGCTCCGATTCGACGACCCTGCTGATGGCTGTGAGGGAAGTCGGAACGTTTCGGGAGGACGGAAGCCGACCGGTCTCCGCCGGCGGCCTCTGCGGCCGACAAGCAGCAGCGCCGCGATGACGAACATCGCCCCCCCTGCAGCCAGTCCTCCCAGGACCCACACGACACGGTCTTCCGCCGGAGCGTCGTCAGCGGTCCGGCGGTCCGACGGACGCGATCCGGCTGCGTCCGGGACATCGGATCGGGATGAGGACGACTCATCGCCGTTCTGCAGATCGGTATCCGATGCGGGTGCAAACAGGGCAGTCGACGTCTGCCCGCGCTGCGTCTGAATCTCCTGATAAAGCTGTTCGAAGCGATCCCGCCATTCGGGGTCGAAATCGGGAAACTGCTGTGTGAGAGACATGATTTCCTGGGCGGCCGCGGCCAGTTGTCGGTCTGCTGTCTCCGGAACGATGCGGGCATAACGCAGTCGACAGCGCGACAATTCGTAGCGCGCTTCCAGAAACAGCGGCAGGAGGCGTTCCGCTTTGCTGCGGTCCCGCATGCCGGCCTGCACCCGACGGGCCAGCAGAGCCCAGCCCCAGATCGTCCTGTCGGAGCTGTCCGGCGGCCGGCCGCTGATGGATTCCAGCAGATACTCCGGTTCGTCGTGTTCCCCCCAGTCCGCCAGAAGGCGGGCGGCTTCCATCTGCAATGACAAGGACTGCGGACTGTTCGCCAGAGCATCCTCCGCCAGACGGATAGCCGCGCGGAACTGCTGCTGCTGCCGCCGCATGCGAAGCAGTCGAAGAAGGACAGCATCGCGCAAAGCCGGTTCCGGATCGCTGCCCAGCAGTTCTTCGAAAACCGTGGCCGCCCGGTGCCGCAGTTCGGCAGCCGTCGCGGCGTCGGCTTCCTGGTCCGCCAGTTCTGCACAGGTCTCCCCGATCCACAGGAGCGCTCCGGGACGGTCCGGATCCCGAGACTCATAGACCTGATCGAGAAAACTGCGAAATGATGACTGCACCTGCCGCAGCCGGGGCTCGTCTCCGGAATTCTTCAGCGATTCCAGTTCCCGCTGCAGTTCCCGTCCCAGTTGCATGTACACGACGGCCACGTCTTCGGCGTGCAGCTTTTCAAGCTGCTTCATGGCCTGCAGAGCCGCCTCGATATCCCGGGCACCGATGCAGGCCCGCAGAAGCGTTCGCCAGCAGAGTCCGGCGAATGTCGCGCTGCGCACACCGCGTTCGGGGCGTTCACCATCGACCTGAACCGCATCCATGACAGTCGGCGAGATCTGTGTCAGCCGACGGATGGTTTCCTGAAACTCTCCTTCCAGATTCAGCAGCCCGCACAAAGACACTTCTGCGCGGACCACATCGTCCGGAAGACGTTCGTCCGTCAAAGTGTCTCGTTTCAGACGGATCCCTTCTTCAAGAAGAGCACGGGCCTGGCGTTTCCATTGAACCGAATCGCCCTCGGTTGTGTCCAGGTCCGCCTGTGACCGGGTCCGAATCCAGGCCCTCCAGAAGGCCTGGCCGGCTTCCAGCCGGGCCGATGCATACCCTTCTTCATCCGGTGCCACCTGCAGAAAAGTTTCTGCAGCCTGAATGGGCTGCCCCAGGTCCAGGTACACCCGTCCCAGACGCAGTCGTGCAGTGGCACTCAGCGGTGTCCCGGGAAACCGGTCAACCACTTCCGCACAGATTTCGCGGATCAGGTTCAGTTCGAACTGCCGATCAGATTCCGCAGCCTGCGACCAGGCCTGAACGGCCGCGGCAATCGCCATTTCGGCCGCATGTTCCGCAGTTTCTGTGCTGTCCTCTGCCGGATGGCGCATCACATACCGGGCCAGAACAAACGCTTCATACGGCCGGCGCTGACGCACGAACACATAGCTGAGCAGATAGCGCGCCTGAGCAACAGCCGCGGCATCCGAATCAGGGGTGCGCAGCATCAGTGCCCGCTCAAACAGACGGCCGGCTTCGTCGGTCAGAAGTTTCTGCCGTTCTGTCAGTTGTTGCCGTTCCTCGTCTGAAGCGGCAGATGCGAGAGCCTGCT
This sequence comes from Planctomycetaceae bacterium, assembly GCA_015485495.1. Lineage (GTDB taxonomy): Bacteria > Planctomycetota > Planctomycetia > Planctomycetales > Planctomycetaceae > S139-18. The sequence goes on along the minus strand of WFTL01000132.1, from coordinate 9,839 downwards.
GCACGTCCTGCATCCGTCCCACAACGATCCGCGCCCGCTCGAATGCGGTATCGAAATCCTGTGGTTCCGGCTGCGTTTCTCCCAGTTCAGATCGGAGTCGTTCGGCCGCTTCCCGCGCACTCCGCTGCACGGGACTGAGCACGGAGGCAACGGTTTCAAAATCAGCCAGTGCCTGCCGCAGCCGCAGTTCACGTTCTTCTCCTTCCGGCTGGCGGCGAGCCAGAGCTTCCAGAGCGACCGCTTTTTCGTACCGAATTCCCAGCCCGGCCTCCGTCTGTTCCTGGGCCGGATGCGATCTGAGCCACCGAGAGGCCTCGGTGACGACCAGTTCGTAATCGGCGCGGGATTCATCATTGAAGCACATCAGCCGGCAGTATTCAGCCATGTGAACCGACACACTGTCCAGCGGCTGCGTGCGCACCTGATCGAAATACCCCAGGGCCTGGCTGAAATCCCCCGCTTCCTGCCAGCAGCGCCCCAGCATGAAGCGGGCATGCAGCACGGCCGCAGGCCGCCCGAAGGTTTCCACCTCTTCAAACAAAGCCACGGCATCGCTGAGCAGAGCATCGTGCTGCGGTGCATTCGGATCCCACGTCCGGGCTTCTTCCCAGAAGCATTCTCCTGCACTCAGCCAGGCTCTCAGCAGCCGTGCTTCGGTCTGCCTGCGGTGTTCCCAGCCGACCGGATCTTCATCTTCTGTGACGAAAGGCACCGTATCCAGGTGCTCCTGAAACCCGTCCCGGGCGTCAAGGAACAACGCGCGGCAGGCTGCCAGCATCCGGCGAATCTCGGCCAGAACGGCTTCCCGATCCGTCCCGGCCTCCGGGACCTCGCCGGACCACAGTCGCGCTCGAGCGGCCTGCAGACGCAGCATCCCCAGCCGCAGGCGGGCCAGAGCTGCCTGATGACCCTGCGGATGAGTCTGCAGGAACTGCCGGAGCTGCTGTTCGGCCTGAGTCCGATACGAAGCACGCTGTTCCGGCTGCCGAATCGTTTCCGCCAGCTTCAGCAGGACATTCGCTTTTTCCAGCGGCAGCACCGTGCGCACTTCGTCCGGCAGAGACGGATCGGTTTCCAGACGGTCCAGGTAATCCAGGGCCGTGTCGCAGTAGCCGCGATCGGTCAGAGCAGACAGGAATTCCAGCCGGCGGTCGGCGGCCGGGGCCGGCCCGGACACCGAAACCGCAGCCGCCAGAACCAGCAGCAGCCGTCTGCGCCAGGTTCTGTGGCACCAGTCAGCAGGCAGCAGAAAACGCACAGAAGTCACGATGCACCGGCCAGCGTGTTCCACAGGTCCCTGTTCTGTTTCATAGCGGAAAGAATGTCCTGGGGAACATGACCGTCTTCCAGCAGTGTCCATCCGGTAAACGATGGAGTCTCCACAGTCTGAAGCGCCTGGAACAGTTCCGCCCAGGGATACCGATTCTGACGCAGATCATGAATGTGAACGGTGGCCAGGCGATCTTTCAGCTGATCGAAATTGTGGCGAAAGCCCTTCCCATGCAGATCAGCCGGATTGCAGTTCCAGCACACGCCGACGGACGGATGATCGGCGAAGTCCATGATGGCTTTCATCACGGGAATCTCGCTCGTTTTTCGCCCGTGCACCTCGACGCGAATCTGCTGGTTCAGATCAGCCGCCATCCGGCCGACCGTGTTCAGAGCCCGTCCGATCTGTTCGATGGTCCGTTCCGGAGGCACTCCATCGGGAATCGCATTGGGCCGCACTTTCACTCCGGAACCGCCCACGTCGTGGCTGAGCTGCAGAAAGGCACGGGTTCTGTCGATCTGGCGCTGTCGTTCTGCCGGATCCGGGGAATGGTATTCGCACGCACTTCCCAGTCCCGCCAGTTCCACGGGACTGTCGGCAAAGCGGCTGCGGACTTCTTCCCGCTGTGATCGGCTGAGTGTGATTTCAACACCGTGCCGATGCGTGCTCCGCAGTTCCACACCGGAAAAACCGGCTGCCTCGCAGTTCTGAATGATGTCCGCCAGGGTCCAGTCCTTCCCCCAGTTGTATGTCACCAGCCCCAGCCGCAGCGGCACCCTCCGAGCCGCACTCCCCCGGGGCTGATCGCCCCGGGACCGGGGATTCTGCAGAAACGAACCGGACAGAACGGCCGTCGTTCCTGCCAGCATCGATCGTCGTGAACAGATCATCGTGTCGCGTCTTTCCACGGTCACCCGGACACCCGGTCTGTTGTGCCTTCGAGTCCGGCGGCCGCATTTTTCGGCATGCGTTCCTGTCTCAGGTATCTGCCGCGTGCTGACCGGAACCACGGCAGCTCTGTTCCTGCACGCAGCCGGACAGAATTTCGGAACAGAGTTTCGGAACGAGTCGCTGTTCAGGCACGTGTCCGGTTCGTCCCGATTTCCGGTCGCCTGTATTCTTCAGCGAAGGCGGCCATCTGGCAAACGTTTCGCTCTGCATGCCGCTCTGACCGACCGCAGGCGGGCAAATCAGCCGTTCGCTGCCCTGCGGACAGATTCGACCAGAAGATGACTCTGCGGGCCGCCTGGTGTCATCGTGATCTGCCGCTGAGTGGGGCCTGTCGCGCGGATCGACAGCCTGACGTGATCCGACGGCAGCAGACTCTCGACCCGGTCGGCCCATTCGATGACGCACACGCAGTTCGGATCTTCCAGGTACTCTTCGGCTCCCAGAGCGAGAAACTCATCCGGGTCACCCAGTCGATACGTATCGAAATGGCACACCGTGTACATGGTTCCCCGATAAAGCTGCATCAGTACGAACGTGGGACTGGTTACGTCGGCGGGTCGAACGCCCAGTCCGGCACAGAAACCGCGAACAAAATGCGTCTTGCCGGATCCGAGGTCTCCCGTGAGAGCGAACGTGAGCCCTGCCGGGACGCCTGCCGCGCACCATCGGGCGAACCGGTCGGTTTCCGCTTCCGAGTCACTGTGAAAGATCACATCCTCGATCATGGCAGCATACGTCGGTCGACGGCAGCGTGTGCCTCCTGTCTTTCAGAAGGAATCCTCCTCATCGAAATCATCCTCTTCTTCCTCGTAGAAGTCTTCTTCGTCTTCGCGGGCTCCATCGTCCAGATCCGGGTGGAGCGGATCGTCGGGACGAAAAAAGAAATCACCCAGTCCCATTGGTACGGCACTGCCGCCCAGCGATCGGCGTCTTCGTTCGGCCAGACTTTCCAGATCGAGCGCGTCTTCTCCCAGGCATTTTTCCAGAGCTTCCCGCCATGCCCGGTCGCGGGACACCGGATGGTCAGACTGCTGAGCCAGACGTTTCAGAGCGAAGCGAAGCAGGTTGATGCCGTCACGGGTCGAGAAGTCCAGATTGAGCGAATGGGACTGCTGCAGGAAATCGACGGTCAGTTCCAGAATCTGTTCGTCTGCAAAAGGCAGGTGATACTGCAGAATGGCCATTTCGTCGTCCCGCGACGGGTGGCCGGGCGTCAGCGTGGGTTGCAGGCGGCTGAGAATATAATCGGGAATCTCGAAGGTCGATTCGTCATCGTTCATCGTGACGGCACAGCGGAAATCCCGATGCGCCGGAATCGTGATGCCGGCCACGATGGATTCGACGTAGCGACGGTGATCCAGAAGCGGCGCCAGACTGGCCCACGACTTCTCGCTCATCCGATTGCCTTCGTCGAGAACGCAGACACCGCCGCGGATCATGGCTGTCACCAGAGGCGACGCGTGGTAGGCGATGCGGCCGTTTTCAGCCAGAACCGGTGTGATCAGCAGATCTTCCGGGCGGGTGTCGGCGGTGCACTGATAGATGTACAGATCCTGTTCCCGGCAGCGGGCGCCGGAAACGGCCAGCGTCGTCTTGCCGGTTCCCGGAGTTCCCACGATTCGCGGTGTGAGCGGCAGATCGCGGTCGTCGACAACAAGCCAGCAGGCCAGAAGCTGCCGGAGCACATCGGTCTGGCCAATCCATTCACCGGCCGTCGTGTCGGCAGACGACAGGTGCAGGGTGATCCCGCCGATCTGATGCGTGTCTGGCATGATGTTGCGATCGTGGAGCCGCAGAAGGAATCGACATCCGGGCGGCCGGGCAGCCGCCGCCTGAAGAAATGTACCGCAGGCCCCCGGTACTTTCACGTGCTCCACATGCAGGTCTCCCGGACACTTCCACGAAACTACTGTCTGGAAAGACCATCCACGTCGGGCGTGAAAAGAAAAAATTCCTGCCAGCTTCAATCCGTGTCTGCTGTTCAGTGTCCCTGAACGCTGCAGAGTTTCGGTGAAAGCGGGGCTGGTTTTAGAATCTTCACAGGCCTGTTGGGGGAAATGCCTGGGCGAGTACCGGCGGTCTGGAGGCGGGTGCGAAATGGAGGCTGTTTCCGGTGAGCTGCAGGGCAACTTTCGGGATCCGAATGCGTCGGATGCGATGATCGTTCTGACCACAGAACAGCGGCTTCAGAATCCCCGATTTTCCATGGAACACGAACTGCTGTTCCGGATCCACTCATCGAGTCGATGGGCCCGAATTCTCAGCAACATTCACCCTGGTCGCCCCGGAAGAGTGGCAAGCGCGTACGGAAATCTGCAGGACTCACCATGAAGGGGCTTCCACGTGAGGCGGTCTGCCGGCGACGACCAGTGACTCCGCCGGCGGGGCCGGATTCGGAAGGCCCGTTTTTCCGTTTTCTGCATGTTCAAACGGACATTGTTGGCGCCGACGAGTTCTGCTAGTCTGCGGTCCCTCTCACGTCTCTGATCTCGGCAGCCGAACGCCCCTCGGCTGTCTCCAGCGGCCGGTCAGGATGGCCGGGCTGAACCGAATGCCATGGAGTCGGCAGTGTCTGACAGGAAAAAACACGATCTGCGGGTTCTGTTCGTCGATGATGAAGCCGGTCTGCGGGAGCTCATGCAGATCGAACTGCCCCGAATGGGCTACACAGTAACGGTCTGCGGATCGCCGGGAGAAGCCATCCGCAAGCTGGACGAACAGACATTCGATGCGGCAATCATCGACCTGAAAATGCCCGGTGGCAGCGGCTGGGACGTGGTGGACCATATCCGCCAGGTCAGTCCGGAAACGCAGTACGTCATCAGCACCGGGCACGGCGACATGGATTCGGCCATTCAGGCGATCCGCACCGGGGCGTATGATTTTCTGCCCAAGCCGGTCTCCCTGTTCGAGATTTCAGCAGTGCTGGACCGCATTGCCGAAAAGAAATCCCTGGAACACCACAATCTGGCTCTAACCAAACAGCTTCAGCGCGTGGAAGGGCGTTCAGACCTGATCGGCGATTCCCCTCCCATGCAGCGCGTTCGGAAACTCATCGACCGCATCGCTCCCACGGATTCCTCCGTCCTGATTCTGGGAGAAACGGGTACGGGCAAGGAAATGGTGGCCCGCCGCATTCACGAACAGAGTGAACGGGCGAGTGAACCGTTTGTGGCCGTCAACTGCGGTGCTCTGCCGGAAAGTCTGGTCGAAAGCGAATTCTTCGGACACCGCAAGGGGGCCTTTACCGGAGCTGACACGGCGCGGGCCGGACTGTTCGAAGTGGCCAGCGGCGGCACGCTGTTTCTGGACGAACTCGGTGAACTCGACAAAAGCATGCAGGTCAAACTGCTGCGTTTTCTGGAATCCGGAGAAGTCCGGCGCGTCGGCGAAAACGAATCATTCACCGTCGATGTCCGTATCGTCTGCGCCACGAACCGAGATCTCCAGGACATGGTGGCCGACGGCACATTCCGCGAAGACCTCATGTTTCGCATCAACACGTTCGAAATCCACCTGCCGCCGCTGCGGGAACGGCGGGAAGACATTCCCGAACTGGCCCGCCATCTGATCGCCAGACATCTGAAACGCGACGTCAGTCAGGTTCCCGCTTCCATTCTGACTCCGGAAACCATTGAAGTTCTTCAGGCACACGACTGGTCCGGCAATGTGCGGGAACTGGCCAATGCTCTGGAACACGCCGTGATACTGTCCGATGGCCGGCAGATCACTCCGGACGATCTGCCGCAGAGTCTCACCCGAAAAAACCGACCCCGGAAAGCAGACCAGGCAGCGGCGGTCACCGTCCCCCTGGAAACGGACCGCCCGCGGACTCTGCGGGAAATGGAAGACGAAATGATCCTGCGGGTCCTGGACAAACACCAGGGCGACAAACCCGCCACAGCGGCCGAACTCGGCATCGCCCTGAAGACCCTGTACAACCGCCTCAACCAGATGGAAGCCCGGCGAAACGCCGGCTGACGTCCGGCCCTGCACGGCACACCAGAACCGGTTCAGCCGGAGAAGATCCGGGGACACACTGGGTCGGCTCTGCCGTTTCGCCGTGTATGCTTCCGGCCGTCACAGGGAGACAGCCGAATTCTCCGGACTGGGTTCGTTTTCCGGCAGAGGCGGTTCCGCGGCCGACAGGACCTTCAGCAGTTCTTCGAGCACGGAGGCACCGTCCTGGGCATCGTTCTGCAGCGGCCAGTAGGCGTCATGCTGATCGACGATGCGCAGCTGCCGGTCATGCAGATGCGACAGCATGTGAATCATCCGGGCATCGCGGTAGCGCAGAACCGCGTAATCGTCTTCCAGATGAATGCCTTCGATCCGCCAGCTCAGAGCCCGCAGGTTCAGTTCCCGCAGTTGCAGCATGCGCCCGGCGGCCGCCGGAATCGGACCGAAGCGGTCCCGCAGCTCTTCTTCCAGTTCTGCCAGAGCCTCCAGAGAATTCGTCTGTGACAGGCGCCGGTAGATATCGATTTTCAGCTTCTGATCGGGGATGTAACGATCCGGAAGAAAGGAAGACACCGGCAGGTCCGTCCGCACATGCATCGGCTGCCGGAGTGGCTGATTGCGCAGGCTGCGAACGGCGTTTTCCAGAAGCTGGCAGTACAGCTCATAACCGACCGCCGCGATGTTGCCGCTCTGCTCGGTCCCGAGAATGTTCCCGGCACCCCGGATTTCCAGGTCCCGCATGGCGATTCGAAACCCGGATCCCAGTTCGCTGTATTCTTCGATCGCCCGCAGCCGCCGAGCCGCCTGATCGGTCACCACGCGGTCTTCGTCCAGCATCAGGTAACAGTATGCCCGATGCCGGTCGCGGCCGACGCGGCCGCGGAGCTGGTGCAGGTCGGCCAGACCGAAGATTTCCGCCTGGTGGATGATCATCGTGTTGGCATTGGGGATATCCAGGCCGCTTTCGATGATGGTGGTGGCCAGCAGGATGTCGACTTCTCCCCGGACGAACTTCAGCATGGCCGTTTCCAGCTCCTCTTCAGGCATCTGGCCGTGAGCAACTGCCAGAGTCGCTTCCGGGACGATGTTCCGAATCCGGTCTGCCACTTCATCGATATCGTGCACTCGATTGTGTACGAAATAGACCTGTCCGCCGCGATTCAGTTCGCGGATCACAGCGCTGCGAATCAGCGATTCATCGAATCGTCCGACACGCGTTTCAATCGGTACCCGGTCACGGGGCGGTGTGGTCAGGCTGCTGATATCCCGAATGCCCAGCAGCGACATGTGAAGCGTGCGAGGAATGGGCGTGGCGGTCAGTGTCAGCACGTCGACTTCCAGCCGCAGATGTTTGAGTCGTTCTTTGACCTGAACTCCGAATTTCTGTTCTTCGTCAATGATCAGCAGCCCCAGATCACGAAACTGCACATCGCGCGACACGAGACGGTGAGTCCCGATGAGAATGTCGATGTTTCCGTCGCGCAGTTCCCGAAGAATCTGTTTCTGTCGAGCGGGTGAACGGAACCGGGACAGCATTTCCACGTGCACGGGAAATTCGGCCATGCGTTCGGAAAAGGTCCGGTAATGCTGTTCTGCCAGAACCGTTGTGGGCACCAGAACGGCCACCTGTCTGCCGTTGTCCACGCACTTGAACGCCGCCCTCATGGCGACTTCCGTCTTGCCAAAGCCCACATCCCCGCAGATCAGCCGATCCATGGGCCGGGGCTGTTCCATGTCCGAACGGATGTCGGCAATTGCACTGAGCTGATCCGGCGTTTCCGCAAACGGAAACGCCTGCTCGAATTCCTCCTGCATCACCGAATCCGGCCCGCACTGCAGTCCCGGACTGGCGCAGCGGTCCGCCTGCAGTTTCAGCATGTCGGCCGCCATGTCCGAGACAGCCGTCTGAACCTGCGCCTTTTTCTTTCCCCAGGCGGTGCCGCCGAATTTCGAAAGCTGAGGTGTTTTCTTTGCGGGCCCGATGTACTTCTGGACCAGATGAATGAGCGTCGCGGGAACATACACGAGAACTCCGTCACGGAATTCCAGCAGCAGATGCTCTTCCCGTTCTCCGTCCTTTTCCGTGAGCCGCATGCCGCGGTAGCGGGCGATGCCGTGTGCCACATGCACAACCAGATCGCCTTCACGCAGATCCAGGAAACTGTCGATGGCCCGCGCGTCCGGACGGCGGCGCATCCGTTTCGGTGAACGGGACCGCGCGAACAGTTCGTTGTCGCTGACGACCGTCAGTTCGTGCTGGCGCAGCCGAAAGCCCGATCGGATCCGTCCGATGCACAGCCGCGTTCTGCTCAGCAGGCGAAACTGTTCATCACGTTCTGCGAACAGTTCCTCCAGACGCCGCTGTTCGCCTTCATTGTGGCAGCACAGCATCAGCCGCTCCGACGGACCAAGCGATTCGCTCAGATCACAGAGAGCATCCTGGCCGGCATGGGAGAATCGTCCCGCCGGTTCGATCGGCAGATGGCATGTGGTTTCGCAGCTGTCAGCGGCCAGGGTGTCAATCGTGACGGAAGGAAATTCCGTCAGCCGGGCCAGAACTGCTTCCGGACGAAACAATCCGACCGGATTCTCCAGTCTCTGCAGATACAGACGGCCTTCTGACCGGACGGCGTTCAGGTCCTGAAAAAGGACGATCGATCGTCCGGGAAGCCCGTCTGCCAGAGAACCGGATGGCGCACTGTTCGTGACAGACGCCGGTGTGACCGGCTGAGGTGCACTGATGCGGGTTCGGGCCAGATCGTCCCGACGGCGCTGAGTTTCCACATCGAAACGCCGAATGGATTCCACCTGGTCGCCAAACAGCTCGATGCGTACCGGATCCGATTCGGTCGGCGGGTAGATGTCGAGAATGCCCCCGTGCAGACGGAATTCTCCCGGCAGCTCGACAGCCGTCACCCGTTCGAAGCCCCGTTCACCAAGCCATGCGGTCAGTGCCCCGACATCCAGTTCATCGCCCGTTCGGATTTCCCGGGTCGCTTCGCGAATCGCTTCCACCGACGGAACCGGCTGCATGAGAGCCGGGAGACTGGTGACAACCGTCGGAGGCGTCAGGGGATCTTCCAGACTCTGCAGCACGCTCAGGCGGGTCGAAAACACGGCATCGCTGATCGTGTGTTCGTCCGGCAGAGTCTCCCAGGCCGGAAACGACAGCGTTTCTGTTCCCGTGAATTCCGAAAGATCCTCCGCGAAGTCATCGACTTCGCGAACAGCCGGCACCACGACCAGCAGAGTGTGGTCCGAACAGGCCTGCCGCAGAGCTGCGGCCACCAGCGCACACGAAGATCCCCATGCTCCGTCGATCGCCGCACTCTGCCCGTCGTGCAGAGCCTCCACAACGGCATCGAACCCGTCGGCCTGGCGAATCAGCGAAGCAAGTTCCGTGAGAGCCGCAGGCATCGGAGGCTTCGCGCCTGTCATGTCGGGCCGGATTGTAGCGCCCCGCACGGGAACTGCAACAGCGATCCGCTTCCGATGTCCCCCGCATCGGCCGGGTGAACCGGCACCCGGTTACACGATCCTGAACCCGGGTGGCCGGCACAGAGCATCCGGGACGTTACGGCTGCGGAGCTCCATTGCCGAGAAAGGAACCGGTCGAAGCTCCCGGGAAGATGTACAGGTTCTCGATGTTCGCTCCAGG